>DASWIC010000253.1:0-3516 GCA_036397875.1 Burkholderiales bacterium | reverse complement strand
CCGGAACGCCTCGATCGTTTCGACGTCCATCGATGCGACCAGCACCCGATGCGTCATTCCGGAGCGGCGAATCAGCGCGCAGAGCGGCTGCGCGAGAGCCGGCTCGACGCGCTTCATTTCGATATTCAGCCGCTGGGTCGGAAAGTGCCGGAAAACTTCTTCCAGCGTGGGAATCCGGATTTCCTTGCCGCGAAACGGGTACGTCCGTCCGCCATCGCTCGACCAGCGGTAGCCGGCGTCGAGCGCCCGCACTTTGTCGAGCGTGAGGGAATCGATGCGTCCCCGACCGTCGGTCGTCCGGTCAACGGTCGCATCGTGAATGCACACGATGGCGCCGTCGGCCGTGCTGCGGACGTCCAACTCGAGCACGTCCACGCCGACCGCCACGGCGTGGGAAAACGCCGTGAGCGTGTTCTCGGGCCGCAGATCCGCTCCGCCGCGGTGGGCAATCACCTGCATTCCCGGCTTGTCGGCGGCAAAGAACGGTTCGCTCGGCGCCGGGCGCGCGGAAAACGCCATCAATCCGTACGCGGCCGCGACCGCGGCGATCACGGACAGCGTGACGGCGAGCCACCTGGAACGCATCGGCCTTCAACTATATCCGATGTCGCTTTCAGGCGGTCGATGGCGCAAGCAAGCGGCCGCGCATCATGCGGATCGCTCGCCGTGGAAATTCGTTCCGGCCTGAGAACAGGCGTGCTTCGGCGAGCGCTCAGGACGCCGCTGCGGCCTCGGGCGCCTTGACCGCGCCGGTTTCCCTGGTCGTCCTCGAAAGGAGCGGGCATCCCGGGGCGGCCGCGGCCTTTTTCCGCGCGATGATTTCCTTCGCGTATTTCTGGAGGTAGTGCGCGATGGTCTCGACGCGGATCTTGACCGATCCGGCGGGCTTGGTGGAATCGAGCTCCTGGAACGAGAAGAAGAGGGTGCCCGAGCGCTCCACGATCTGCTGCACCGGGCTGTAGGTCGGCTGGTCCATGCCGCACTCGTAGCTCGCGAGGCGGATCACCCCTGCGATCCACGGCGTGCGCGCCGCGACCTTGGCGCCCCACAGGATCTCGTTGGTGTTGGCGCTGTAGGACGAGGGCCACACGTCGGAGATGTCGAACGGCGAGCGGATGCGCCCCGCCTTCAGGTCCGCCGCGAAGATCCACTCGACCAGGTCCGGGTCGGTCGGGAAGTACTGGGTCCACAGCACGGGGTAGCCGTAGGCCTGGAGGTCCACCTCGATCTCGTGGCCGATGCCGGGGTCCATGTGGTAGGGCCGCGCGACCACGAGCAGGCACGGCGAGTCCGTGGCAGCGCACTGCTCCAGCACCTCGCGGCCGCGGCGCCACGCTTTCTCGTTGAAGGCTTTGAGCGCTTCGTAGCCCTGGCGCACCGCTTCCTTCGTTTCCGCGAAGGCGATCTCGGGAAAGATCTCCTTCAGCGCGGGGTGGAGCTGCTTCGGAACGAGCGGGGGATCGCCGAGGGACACGAGCGGCGTGACGTAGCGGATGCCGCGGTCAGCAAACGCGTCCTTCTCCTTGAGAAAGCCCGCCTTGATGTTCTCAGGCCCCGCCGCCACACGCGGGCAGGCGAGGTTGTCGACCACGTGGCCCTTGAGGAACGACGGCAGCGAATAGATCATCGGCGAGAACAGCACGTCGATCTTGCGGTGCTTGTCGCGTGCCAGCAGCTCCCCGTAGTGGCCGGAGATGCACTTCACCGGGTAGCAGCAGTCCACCGTGCCGCGGCCCTTCGCGTACTGGCGCGCCTGCTCCTCCGAAGAGTCGGAGGAGAAGACGATTTTCCGCGGCTCGATGCCGAGGGCGGTGAGGAGGCCCACCCAGAACTGATGGGTGGACCACATGTTGAGGACCTTAGGTATCCCGATCCTCAGCTTCGACCGGTACTCGGGCGTGACGGAAGGCGTCTTCGCGGACCATTTCCGCAATATTGGGATGAGCACGTTTCACTTCCTCCAGCTGGGCTTTCACCACCCGCATTTCGTTCGCGTCCTCCAGCAAGCCCTTGGGGCAGGTATTCCCACTGATGACACGCTCCTTGCCCTCGGCAAGCGGCACCTTGCTCCACGGCCGGCCCTTCGCGCCGGGCAGCACCACATCGATGAAGGTGCGCCGGCAGCTGACCGGGCACCACTTGCATATGGTGTGCTCGTTGGTGGTGCTCTCGTACTCGAGCGCCTCGATGGTGTCGAAGCCGCGGAACCGGCTCGGTGTACTGCCGCTCGACCGGTCCAGAGCGCACAGTGCGGCGCCGATCGCCCCCGCTTCGCCGGGGTAGGGATGGACCACGATCTCCGCGTTCGGCACCTTGCCGACGATGAAGTCCACTTGCGCCTTGACCACGGCGAGGTTGCGATGCGTGCCCCCCTGCAGCACGAACTTCCTGCCGGCGGCCGCCAGGTTCTGCAGCTGCCCGGCGTAGACCCACACATTGAGCGGCAGGACGGCGGCCAGCGACGCCATGATCTCTTCCGACGACCAGCCCTTGCGCTGCTGGTTGACGATGTCCGACTGCAGGAACACGCCGCAGCCCATGGCGAGCTTCGGCACGGAGCGTGCCTTGAACGCGTGCTCCGCGTACTGCTCGAGCGGCGTGTCGTAGCGCTCGGCGACGCCCTGCAGGAACGCGCCGTTGCCGGAGGAGCACTGCGAATTCAGGCGGAAGTCCGACACCGTGCCCTGGCGCAGCAGCATGATCTTGACGTCGCATCCGCCGACGTCGCAGATCACGTCCGCATCGGGGTGGAAGTGCAAGGCGGCGGTGGCGTGCGCGACGGTCTCCACGAGCGCCACGTCGGCGCCGATGATGTCCTTGAGCAGGTCCTTGCCGTAGCCGGTGATGGCAAGCCCGGCGATATTCTCGAATCCCGCTTCGCGGATCTGGCGCAGGATCGCCTTGGCGTCCTCGATCGGGTTGCCTTTCGACTGGGCGTAGCAGGAGAAGAGCATCTCCCCCTTCGGACACAGCACCACCGCCTTGGCCGTTGTGCTGCCGAAGTCGCAGCCGAGGAACACCCCGGAATCGATCGGAACCGTCGGCGCGACCGGCAATCCGCTGACCTGCGGATGCGAATCGCCGTTCTTTGCCGTGCAGCCGTAGCGCTCCAGGAAGGACTGATAATCGTCCTGGCCCGCGATCAGGCCGCGCGAGCCTTCCTTCGCTTTCTGCTCGTGCTGGCCCACGTCGATCCACCAGCGCAGTTTCTCCACGCCCTGATAGATCGCGACCCCGTTGGTCTCTCCCTGCCCGATCTCGATGCAGCCGAGGCAGGCGTAATAGAGCGCGTCGGCGGGAATCAGGATGAGGTCCTCCGGCTTCTTCCCCTCCGGCAGCGCAATGCGCCGCTCCTTCCAGAGCTTCATCAGGTGATGCCGCCACGCCTGCTGCAGGCCGGCAAAGAACATATTGGGCCCGCCGAGCAGCAGGACTTCGGGCACGGGGGTGTTGCCCTTGGTGAGGGTCGCGAGGTTCTGGAAGACCACGGCCTCGTAGAGGCTCGCGATGATTTCT
>DASWIC010000252.1:0-8996 GCA_036397875.1 Burkholderiales bacterium | reverse complement strand
CACTTCGCTCATGTTTCCCGTCTTCGGGTCGAGCCTGCCCATCCGGTTGTCGCCCATGCGGCAGAACCAGACGTTGCCCGCGTGGTCGAGCGCGAGGCCGTAGGGGCCGCCCGAGGACGGATACTCCTTGATCGCGCCGGTCCGGGTGTCGATGCTGGCGACCTTGTCGCCGCTCTGCATCGTGAACCAGATGGTGCTCTGATCGTCGGTGATGACGAGCGTGTGCGGCCCGCCGCCGCCGGAGGGCGTCTTGTACTCGGTCATCCTGCCGGTCGCGGGGTCGAGCTTGCCGATCGTCCCGTTGCCGTTGCCGGTGGTCCACACCATGCCCTGCTTGTCCACCAGCAGCCCGTGCGGGCGGTGGCCGGAGGGCAGATCCCATTCCTTGAAGCGCGCCGTTTTCGGATCGAAGCGCGCAACCTTGTTGCCGGTCATCACGGCGATGTAGATGGCTCCGTCGGGCGCGACCGCCGGATCGCGCGCGAACCGCGGCGTTGGCACCGGCCACTCGCTCACCTTGCCCGCGAAGTTCGAATGCGCGCCCGGGGTGATTCCATAGTTCGAGCCGCCCGCGAGAGCCGCGAATGGAATGACAACCACTACGAACACAAGAAATCGCATCGCATTTCTCCCTGATTGCAGCGCGCCGAGCGGCGCGGACGACAGCGCGTTGTACTGGTCGGGGCGGTTGAGCGTGAGCGTGGCGATTCCACCGGCGTCCTCGCGCAGCACCACGTCCGCTTCGGTGCCCGCGGTGGCGAGATGGATGGCGGTCATGGTTGCTCTTTCCCCTTCGTGCCGGCGATGGGGCGCCACGATGCGTCCGGCGAGATAGCGAATTATATGTCGGAAGCCCCTTCCCCCCTTGCGGGAGAAGGTTGGGATGGGGGGATGGAACCGGGAGCGCGAGCGGGGCTCGCAACCCCCTACCTCAATCGTCCCCCGCAAGGGGGGAGGAAGCTTGTCCGATCAGGGCGTTGTCGAGATTGCCTCAGTCGGCAACCGCCGCCAGCAGCAGGCCCAGCAGCGCGGTAAGCGCGGCGGGAATTCCGTAGCGCTCGACCTTCGACACCGCGTCGCCGGCGATCAGCTCGACGGGCACCGGCGTCAGCTCGAGCACGCGGTTGGTCACCGAGCTCTCGATCCACCTCGTCAGCGAGTTCTTGCGCGCCGTGCCCATGACGATCTGGTCGCAACGCAGGCGGCGGGCGGTATCGGCGATGCATTTTGCCTTTTCTCCCACCTCGGCGTGCACCGAGTAGGGTATGCCGTGGCTGTCGAGCATCTGCCTGACCGGCTTCAGCGCCTTCTCGGCCTGCTCGCGATGGTGGTCCTGGCGATTTTTGCTGCTCACGAATCGCGCGATGTCCTTGTTGAACGGCGGCTGGATGTTCAACAGGTGAATCTCCATCGCCGTATTGCTCACGAATTGCCTGATGACGTGCCTGACCGCGACCTCGCTGTTGCGGGAGCCGTCGACCGGTAGGAGTACTTTGACCATGGCGTTCCCTCCTGCGCTGTGGAGTGAAGCGGAAGAATGGGCCGCGCGCTGTCGTGCGAAGCCCGCCGCGGGCGCTCCGGCTTGACCGGCTTGCCCTTCGTCCGCTCGCACCACGGTCCTGCTCCGGAAATAGATCTTGACCAGCTCCATGGCGATCGGCGAAGCGAAGAAGAACGGGAACATGAACAGCCAGTCGTCGGCCGTCAGCGGCACCGTGTCGAAAAACGGCTGCAGGAACGGCACGTACACCACCGCCAGCACCAGCAGGAACGACGCCAGCACCGCCCAGTTCATCCATTTGTTGGTGAACATGCCGATGAAAAACACGCTGTGGTACTCGGAGCGCGCGGTGAACGCCCGGATGAGCTCGGAGGTGCACAGCGTGACGAAGGCGATCGTTTGCGCTGCCTCGAGGTGGCCGGGATAGCGTTGCAGGCCGAAAGTGAACGCTAGAAGAATTGCGATGGCGTCGACCACGGCGATGACGCCGATGCCGATAGCCATGTCGCGATTGATGACCGGCTCCCGCGGCGGCCGCGGCTTGTGCTTCATGATGTCCGGGTCGCCCTTCTCCATGCCCAGCGCGAGCGCGGGCGCGCCGTCGCTCACGAGGTTCAGCCACAGCAGGTGCACCGGGCGCAGGGGGATCGGCAGGCCGAACAGCATCGAGCCGAATATGATCAGGATCTCGCCGGCGTTGCAGGCGAGCAGGAAGTAGACGAATTTGCGGATATTGGAGTAGATGATCCGTCCCTGCTCGATCGCGGAGACGATGCTGGCGAAATTGTCGTCGGTGAGGACCATGTCCGCGGTCTGCTTGGAGACGTCCGTCCCCGTAATGCCCATGGCTACCCCGATGTTCGCCCGCTTGAGCGCCGGGGCGTCGTTCACGCCGTCCCCCGTCATCGCCACGACATGGTCGCGCGCCTTCATCGCATCGACGATCCGCGTCTTGTGCTGGGGCGAGACCCGGCAGCACACCTGCAGCTTGTCGGCGCACGCCGCCAGCGCCTCGTCACTCATTTTTTCGATCTCCGGCCCGGTCAGCACCAGCCCGCCCGGGGTGAGGATGCCGATCTCCCGCGCGATGGCTTCGGCCGTCTCCTTGTGGTCGCCGGTGACCATGACGCTCTTCAACCCGGCGCCGTTCGCAACCTTGACCGCCTCCACGACCTCCGGCCGCGCCGGGTCGATCATGCCCAGCAGTCCGACGAAGGTGAGCTCCTTCTCGATGGTCTCGGGAGTGCAGGTTTCGGGGACGCTCGCCAACGGGCGGTAAGCCACGCCGAGCACCCGCAGTGCATTGCTCGCCAAGTCGCGGTTCTGGTCGAGAATTTCGCTACGCTTGGAATCCGTCAGGGGAACGGTCTTTCCCGACTCCTGAAGCTCGCTGCAGAGCTCCAGCAGGACATCGGGCGCGCCCTTGACGAAGGCGACATGCTGCGGATAGCGGAAGTTCGGAACGAGCGCCTGGAGGCCCCCGCCGTCGGGGCTGTGGATGGTCGTCATGCGCTTGCGATCCGAGTCGAACGGGATCTCCTGGACCCGGGGCATCGCCTTTTCCAGGCCCGCGCGCTCGAGCCCGGACTTCGTGGCGACGACGACCATGGCGCCCTCCGTGGGGTCGCCGATGATCCGCCACGACTGCCGGCCGGTCTCGTCAGCCCGTTGCGCAAGCTTGGCGTCGTTGCAGAGCAGCGCACCGTGCAGGAGCACCGTTGCGTCCGCATCGGCGCGCGGATCGAACGGCTTGCCGTCCGCGGAGAACTGTCCGGTCGGGTTGTAACCCTCCCCCGTGACCCGGAAACGCTTGCCCCCCGCCCAGCCCTGGACCACGGTCATCTCGTTCTGCGTCAGCGTCCCGGTCTTGTCGGAGCAGATGACCGTCGCGCAGCCCAGCGTTTCCACCGCGGGCAGCTTGCGGATCAGGGCGTGGCGCTTGACCATCTGCTGCATTCCCAGCGCGAGACAGATGGTCACGATGGCCGGAAGGCCCTCCGGGATGGCCGCGATCGCGAGGCTCACGGCGGTCATGAAGAGATTGATGATGTCCTTCTGCTCGCCCTGCAGGTAGTTGAGGAAGCCGATGGTGAAGATATCCGTCAGCTTCGTGTCACGAATGAGGCCGTAGACGAAGACGAACGCGCAGATCACCAGGACGACGCTTGCGAGTACTTTGCCGAGCTGCTCCAGCTTCCGCTGCAACGGCGTGGCTTCGTCCTCGTAGGACTGGATCATCTCCGCGATGAGCCCGATCTGGGTGTTCATCCCGGAGCCGGTGACGAGGCCCTTGCCGCGGCCGTAGGTCACCATCGTGCTCATGAATGCCGAGTTCTTGCGGTCGCCCAGCGGGATGTCCTTCTCCAGCACCACCGCGGCTCTCTTCTCCACGGGCACGGATTCTCCCGTCAGCGAGGCCTCCTCGACCTTGAGATTGACGCTCGTCACGAGGCGCATGTCGGCGGGAACGTAGTTGCCTGCCTCCAGGAGGACGATGTCACCGGGAACGAGCTCGCGCCCCGGGATTGCCGTTTCCACGCCGTCGCGGATGACCTGGGCGTTGGGTGCCGACATCTTCTTCAGCGCCGCCAGGGCCTGCTCCGCCTTCGACTCCTGGATCACGCCGACCACGGCGTTCAGCACGACGATGAACATGATGGCGATGGAATCGACCCACTCCCCGAGCGCGAGCGTGATGAGCGCCGCGACGATCAGGATGATCACCAGGTAATTGTTGAACTGGCTCAGCAGCAGCGCGAGAAAGCCCGGCCGGGGCTTTTCCGTCAGCTCATTGGCGCCGAATTTCCGGAGACGATCCTCCGCCTCCTGCCGGGTCAGGCCTCGATCGGCGTGCGTCTGAAAGGCGTCGACCACGCTTTCGATCGACTGGTCATGGGTGTCCCTTTCCTGCATGGAAATCTCCTTTCCGGCTTCTACCGCCGCACTATGGGACGGCAAGCCGGTAAAGGAAATTTGATTGTTCAGATGGCTGCGATTACGAAACCAGAAGCCTGAGATCTGATACGGATTGCTGGCATTACGATACGTAATGCATTCAAATCTTGATGCAAGGCGTTTGATGTGGTAACAATAGCGCGCGACCTGGCGAGAGCCGGGCGCCCCTCAAAAGGGGAGTAGCTTCGGCAGCCCGTTGGCTGCTACGACGCGGTCGTCAGTTCGGGCATTGCCCCGGTCGCGCCGGCATCGAAGCGTTCGGTGCGAGCGAGACCTTTGCCAGACAGGTGAAGGTCTGTGTTTTGCAGGCGGCCTTCACTGCGAGGTGAAGGCCGCTGTGCTTTTCCGGCACGGCGGGTGTGGCAACGGACTGGAGGAGCACTCGCCATGCCGCAACCGAACATACGCCGTTTTCTCAAGCACGGCACGCTGCCGCAGCTGCGCGTCTTCGAGGCCAGCGCGCGGCTGGGAAATTTCACCCGTGCCGCCCAGGAGCTGCACATGGCCCAGCCGACGGCCTCGGTGCAGATCAAGAAGTTGAGCGAAACGGTCGGCCTGCCGCTGTTCGAGCAGGTGGGCAAGCGCATCTACCTCACGGAAGCAGGCAGGCGCGTCCACGCCGGCTGCAACGACGTGTTTCTCGCCCTCTCGCGCCTCGAGGAGGCGCTGAGCGAAATGCGCGGCTTGGCCTCCGGCCAGCTTCGCCTCGCCGTGGCTTCGACGGCCAAGTACTTCGCCCCTCGGCTGCTCGGCGCGTTCATCCAGCGGCATCCCGGAATCGAGGCGTCGCTGCAGATCCACAACCGCGGCACCCTCATCGAGCGGCTGGGACGTAACGAGGACGATCTGTACTTGTTCGCCGATCCTCCGGTCGAGCATGAAGTCGTCGTCCAGGCCATTCTGTCCGATCCGCTGGTGGTGATTGCGCGCGAGGACCATCCGCTGGCAGCCGAGAAGAACATCGCGTTCGCGCGCTTCGCCAGCGAGCCGTTCCTGATACGGGAGCCCGGCTCGGGGACGCGCAGGGTGGCGCTGAAGGTGTTCGAGGAGCACGGGCTCGCCCCGAGCATCCGCATGGAGCTCTCCACCGACGAAGCCATCCGCGAGGCGATACTGGCCGGGCTCGGCGTGTCCATCCTGTCGCGCTACAGCCTGGGACTGGAACCGGACCGGTCGAAGCTGACCTGCCTGGACGTGGAAGGATTTCCCCGCGAGCGCCACTGGCACTTCATCTATCCCGTGGGCAAGCAGCTGTCCGTCGCGGCGCGCGCGTTCATGGACTTCGCTCGAACCGAGGCAAAAAACCTCATTCGTGACGCTTCCGGGCAGCGCCCGCGCTGACGCTACTGGCCGGCAGGCACCCCGCCTCACCTCCGTTCCAATCCGGCTCCTTTCACTCCGTTGTCGCCCCGGCCCGGCGCCGGGGCGTTTCCATTTCCGCGCGCCGGGGGAAAGCCGGCGGCGTCGAGCCCGCGCGGCAATGACCGCGTTTCAGGCCGCGTGCTACGATTGTCGCAACCGCCAGGCAAAGGAGAATTCGTGAAGCTCTACATGACCGAGAATTCGGGCAACGCGTACAAGGCCCGCCTGCTGCTGTCCCTGCTGAGCATTCCTTTCGAGAAGGCGCTCATCGACGCGCGGGGCGGCGAGCACAAGAAGGAGCCGTACCTGAATATCAACCCGCGCGGGCAGGTGCCGGCGCTGGAGGACGGGGGCCGGCGGTACTGGGGTTCGACCGCCTGCCTCATCTATATCGCGCGCAAGCATGGCGGAGAAAAGTGGCTGCCGACCGATCCCGCCGGGATGGCGGAAGTGGCGCAGTGGCTGGAGGTCGCGCAGAACGAGCTGCATTACGGGCTGCAGTGGGCGCGCGGCAACAAGACCGGCATCCGGAAGATCGGCAATTACGAAGAATATCGCGGTTACGGAGACGCCGGCCTCAAGCTGCTCGAAGGCCGGCTCAGGGGGAACCCGTGGCTCGCGCTCGGCCGGCCGACGATCGCCGATGTCGCGTGCTACCCGTATGTTTCGGTGGCACCCGAAGGCGGCTTCAAGCTCGAGGACCTTCCCGGCGTCACGGCGTGGACCAAGCGCTTCGAGGCGCTGGCCGGCTGGGTGAAGCGCGTCTAGATCAAGCCATGCCGGATTTCCGCTACGGCCACGCGGGCGCGCAGAACTGGAAGGAAGCCGCAGAGGCCTGCATCACCCAGCTCGGCGGAGGCCCGGCGAATCTCGGGTTTCTGTACGTCACTGATCTGCTCGCCGACCACCTCGGCGATATCCTCGCGCTGTTCAAGAGCCGGACCGGCATACCCCACTGGGTGGGCACGGTGGGCATCGGCGTTTGCGCCAGCGGCCGCGAGTACCTCGACGAGCCGGCGATCGCGGCGATGGCCGGCGACTTCGAGCCCGACTCCTTCCGCGTGTTCTCGGGCGTGGCGGGCGTGGCAGATGTGGACAACGTCACCCTCAAGTGCGGCGGGGCCACGCCGAATTTCGCCATCGTCCACGCCGATCCGTACAACCGGCACATCGCCGACCTCGTGAGCCGCCTGGCGGGAAAGGTGGAAAGCGGGTTCCTCGTGGGCGGGCTCACCAGCTCGCGCCGGCAGAATCTGCAGGTGGCGGACGGCGTGGTGGAAGGGGGCCTGTCCGGCGTCTCGTTCGCCGACAGCGTCACCGTCGCCACCCGGCTGACGCAGGGCTGCTCGCCGCTCGGGCCCAAGCACGCGGTGACCGCCAGCCAGCACAACGTCATCATTCAGCTGGACGGGCGCGCCGCGCTCGATGTGTTCAAGGAAGACATCGGCGAGCCGCTCGCGCGCGACTTGAACCGCGTCGGCGGCCAGATCTTCGCCGGGCTGCCGATCGCGGGCAGCGACACCGGCGACTACCTCGTGCGCAATCTGGTCGGCATCGATCCCGCCAACCGCCTGATCGCGATCGGCGAGCTGCTGCAGCCGGGGGCGAGCGTGATGTTCTGCCGGCGCGATACGAAGACGGCCAAAGAGGACATGACCCGCATGCTGGATAGCATCCGCAAGGGCATGTACGCGCGGCCGCGGGGCGGCATCTATTATTCCTGCGTCGGGCGCGGGGCGAGCCTGTTCGGGCCCGGCTCCGACGAGCTCAAGATGATCCGCGACGCGCTCGGCGAATTCCCCCTGGTCGGCTTCTTTTGCAACGGCGAGATCTCGCACAACCGGCTCTACGGCTACACCGGAGTGCTGACGCTGTTCGTATGACGCTGCTCGATCGCATCCTCGCGGTACTGCCGTTCACCTGGCTCGACGCCACCGCGCTGGGCCTGTTGGTGGTGTCGTGGGCCGGCTATCAGTGGTACGCGGATTACGGCGGGGCGGCGCGCCCGCGGCTCGGGCGGGAGATGGAGCGGTTCGTGCGCGGCTGGATCGAGCGCATGCTCGAGCGCGACAACCGCATGGTGGACGTCAACGTGCTGCGCAACCTCATGCGCAGCTCGCAGTTCTTCGCGTCGACCACGATGCTCATCCTCGGCGCGCTGGTTGCGCTCATGGGATATGCGGAGCAGGCGGCGGGCGTGGTGGCGGAGCTGCCGTTCGGGCAGCAGGTGTCGCAGCGGCTGTGGGAGCTGAAGATCCTGGTGCTGCTGCTGATCTTTGTCTACGCGTTCTTCAAGTTTTCGTGGTCGATCCGGCAGTTCGGATTCTCCTCGATCCTGGTTGGCGCCGCGCGCAAGCCGCCCGGGAACGCCTCGGAATACGCGGCGGACATTGACCGGGTCGCCGTCATCCTTTCCTTCGCCAACCGCAATTTCAACCAGGGCCTGCGGGCTTATTATTTCGGCGTGGCGGCGCTGACCTGGTTTCTGCACCCGGCGCTGATGGTTGCCGTGACGCTCGGTGTGCTGTACGTGCTGCACCAGCGCGAGTTTCGCTCACGCACGCTCGAGGTGCTGGCAAGGAATTGAGGCGGATCAAGCGGCGCGCTTGAGCACGCCGGCGGCGCGGGCCTTCGCGGGGAGCCCCGTCGCCTCGAGGTCGGCCCGCATCTCGTCCTGCGCTTCACGGGTCATCTCGGCGCAGGGCACGCGCACCGGGCCGCCCGCCATGCCGATGCACTCCATCCAGTACTTCTGCTCGGCTATCGCCATGCGGCCGCCGGTGCCGTAGCCGGGAATCCACTTGGCGAGCACCGAGCGCAGGGGATTCAAGCTCCGGCAGATCTCGGTTGCCAGGTTCATGTCACCCGCCAGCGCTGCCCGGGCGTAATCGTTGACCGGGGTGTAGCCGGGGACCTGATAGAGATGGGGGCAGTAGTTGAGCAGCCACCGGTCGCCGCAGACGCCGAGGTTGTAGAGATAGGGCGCTTCGTCCGCGACGCTGACCTCGACCGCATGGCCGATCGCGTCGCGGAGCGCCGTGGTGGGCTGCGGCTTGCTGATGCCCTGCTTGAACCCGCAGATGTTGGGCAGCGCCGCGAGGCGCTTCGCGAGCCGCGGTGAAATCGGGTAGGTGACTTCCGTGTTGAAGAGCACGATGCCGATGTCCACGCGATCGCA
>DASWIC010000251.1:0-19140 GCA_036397875.1 Burkholderiales bacterium | reverse complement strand
CACCCGCACGGGCGCGTCACCTGGGGGCACACCCTGATCGCCGATCCATGGGGTGAAGTGCTCGCCTGCCGTGCGGAGGGGCCCGGGGTGGTGTGCGCCGAGATCGACCCGGCCCGCCTTGCCGCAGTGCGCGAGAGTCTGCCGGCGCTGCGCCACCGCCGCCTCGGCCTGCCCGGATGATGCGCCGCCGCCACGCCGCGCCCGGGCGTGGCACGATCCTTTTCCGGCTGAGCCTGTCCAACGGCTCAGCCTCCCCACTGGATGAACGATGAGCCAAATACAGAATTCCCTGAAGGTTGCCGATGAGTTTCTCCTGAGCCCGTACGACCTGGGCGAGTCGGCCCTCGAAAACGTGTTCGGCAAATTGATGGGCCACCGCCTCGATTACGCCGATCTCTATTTCCAATACCAGCGCTCGGAAGGCTGGAGCCTCGAAGAGGGCATCGTCAAATCGGGCAGCTTCAACATCGAGCAGGGCGTCGGGGTTCGGGCCATCAGTGGCGAGAAGACCGCCTTCGCCTATTCCGACGACATCTCGCTGCCGGCGCTCGTCGCCGCTGCCGAAGCGACGCGCGCGATCGCCGATGCGGGCAGCCGGCGCAGTGTCGCGGTGCGTCGGAACGTCGACGTGCCCCGGCTATATCGCAGTGACGATCCGCTCGCTTCGCTCGACGACACGTCGAAGGTGAAA
Organism: Burkholderiales bacterium; assembly: GCA_036397875.1. GTDB lineage: Bacteria > Pseudomonadota > Gammaproteobacteria > Burkholderiales > SG8-41 > SG8-41. Next base: position 18,449 of record DASWIC010000251.1, on the reverse strand, counting down.
CTGCTCGAACGCCTCGAAGGTCTGGCGCGGGCCGAGGACCCGCGCGTCACGCAAGTGATGGCGAGCATCTCGGGTTCGTGGGAAGTCATCATGGTGATGCGCAGCGACGGCCATATGGCGGCCGACGTCCGCCCGCTCGCGCGCGTGTCGATCACCGTGATCATGGAAGACAACGGCCACCGTGAGCAGGGCAGCGCCGGCGGCGGCGGTCGCTTCGACTACGCGCACTTCGACGATGACCGGCTGCGCGAATACGCGCGCGCCGCGGTCCACCAGGCACGCGTCAACCTCGATGCGGGACCGGCGCCGGCCGGCACGATGAGCGTCGTGCTCGGCCCCGGGTGGCCGGGAATCCTGCTGCACGAGGCGATCGGCCACGGGCTCGAAGGCGATTTCAACCGCAAGGGCACCTCCGCCTTCAGCGGACGGATCGGCGAGCGCGTGGCCGCGCCCGGCGTCACGGTGGTGGACGACGGCACGATCGCCCGCCGGCGGGGCTCGCTCAACATCGATGACGAAGGTCAACCCACGCAGCGCAACGTGCTGATCGAGGACGGCGTGTTGAAGGGCTACCTCCAGGACAGCCTCAACGCGCGGCTCATGAAAGTGCGTCCCACGGGGAATGGCCGCCGCGAGTCGTACGCGCACATCCCGATGCCGCGCATGACCAACACCTACATGCTCAACGGCGGCGTGCCGCGCGAGGAGATCATCGCGTCGGTGCAGAGCGGACTCTATGCCGTCAATTTCGGCGGCGGGCAGGTGGACATCACCAGCGGCAAGTTCGTGTTCTCCGCCTCCGAAGCCTACGTCATCGAGAACGGCAAGCTCGGGCATCCGGTGAAGGGCGCAACGCTGATCGGCAACGGGCCGGACGCGCTTACCCGCGTGGCGCTGATCGGCAACGACATGGCGCTCGATCCCGGCGTCGGCACTTGCGGCAAGGAAGGCCAGAGCGTGCCGGTCGGGGTGGGCCAGCCCACCTTGCGCATCGACGGTCTCACGGTTGGCGGCACCGTCTAAGAATCCGTGAATCGTGATTCGTGATTCGTGAATCGTGATTCGCGCCTGCGGATCACGGCCGAGTATTGGTCGAATCACCAATCACCAATCACCAATCACCAATCACGACTCACGCCTTTGGCCTCCTCCAATCGTGAGTTATAATTCATTGATTTGTATGGCAGAAGACAAAATGCAATACCGTACCGACGACCTCCGGATCCGGGAGATCAAGGAGCTTGTGCCGCCGTCGCACCTGCTGCGGGAATACCCGGTCACCGAGAAGGCGGCGCTTGCCACCTACGAGACGCGCCAGGCGATCCACCGCATCCTGCACGGGGCGGATGACCGGCTGCTCGTCATCCTGGGGCCGTGCTCGATCCACGACATCAAGGCGGCCAAGGAGTACGCGGGCCGGTTGAAGCGCGAGAAGGAGCGGCACGCGGGCGAGCTGCTGGTGGTGATGCGCGTCTACTTCGAGAAGCCGCGCACCACCGTGGGCTGGAAGGGCCTCATCAACGATCCGAACCTCGACGGCAGCTTCCGCATCAACGAGGGACTGCGCATCGCCCGGCACCTCCTGCTGGACCTGGATGAAATGGGCATGCCGGTCGGCTGCGAATTCCTCGACATGATCACGCCCCAGTATGTCGCCGACCTGGTGGCGTGGGGCGCAATCGGCGCGCGCACCACCGAATCGCAGATTCACCGCGAGCTCGCGTCGGGCCTGTCGTGCCCGGTCGGGTTCAAGAACGGGACCGACGGCAACGTCAGGATCGCGGTGGACGCGATCCGTGCCGCCAGCGCGCCGCACCATTTCCTGTCCGTCACCAAGGCCGGGCACAGCGCAATCGTTTCCACCGCCGGCAACGAGGACTGCCACATCATCCTGCGCGGCGGCGCGCAACCGAACTACGACGCGGCGAGCGTCGACGCCGCGGCCAGGAGCCTGGCGGAAGCCGGGGTGCCCGCCCGGCTCATGATTGATTTCAGCCACGGCAATTCGAGCAAGCGGCCCGAGAAACAGCTCGACGTGGCGCGCGACGTGGCGGACCAGATCGCCGGCGGCGAGGCGCGCATTTTCGGCATCATGGCCGAAAGCCACCTCAAGGCGGGGCGCCAGGATCTGGTCCCGGGCAAGGAGCTCGTCTACGGCATGAGCATTACCGACGGCTGCATCGGCTGGGAGGACGGCAGGAAGCTCCTCGGCGTGCTGGCGGATGCCGTGACCCGGCGGCGGCTGAAGGCGCAGCGGGCGGAGTAAATGGCGGCAGCAGGCGGCCTGTTATATAGTGTGACGGCGGTTGTGAGGGGGACGGGACGGCGGCATGGCGCAAATCGATGTCGATGCGACGAGTCCGGGACGGGGGTCGCTGCGGTCGCTGGAGCGCGTCGGCAAGGGCACCGCGATCGCCAGCGAGATCTTCAGCCTAGTCGGGAAATCGCTGTTTTTTGCGGAGTTCTCGCGTGAGGACATCTCGAACCTGGCCAGCTACATGGACGTCTACCGCGCGCAGGCCGGAGAGACCATCATCCGCGAGGACGAGGGCGGCGATTTCATGCTCCTCATCATCGAGGGCGCCGTCGACATCTTCAAGCGGGGCTTGCGCGCCGGCCAGCAGCACATGACCAGCGTCGGCCCCGGCATGACGCTGGGCGAGATGTCGATGATCGATGGCGAGCCGCGCTTCGCGACCTGCGTGGCCACCGATACCACGGTGTTCGCCGTGCTCCATCGCGACGACATGGCCAAGATCATCCTCGATCATCCGAGCCTCGGCTCCAAGGTCCTGGTGAAGCTCGTGTCGATGCTGTCGACGCGGCTGCGCCAGACCAGCGCGCGGCTGCTGCAGCACATGGAGCGCAGCATCATGGTGTGAGGGCTGAGGGATGAGGGAAGCGACCTCCGCTGGCAATCCCCGCCTCGCCGTATCGCTTCGCATCCCTCTGCGGACTTCTGCGTTTATCTTCGGCCTGCTTGTCACTGGTGCGGCGTTTGCGCAGGCGGTTTCCATTGTCGATGATCGCGGCCGGGAGATCCGGCTCGCCGGACCGGCGCGGCGCGTCGTCGCGCTCGCGCCGAGCCTGGCGGAGCTGGCGTTCGCCGCGGGCGCCGGCGGGCGGCTCGTCGGTGTCGCGCGCTTCAGCGATTTCCCGCCGGCCGCGCGCGAACTTCCGCAGGTCGGCGACGCCGCGCGCGTGGACTTCGAGCGCATCGTCGCGCTCAAGCCCGATCTCATCCTGGCCTGGAAGAGCGGCAACGCCGCCGGCGATGTCGACCGGCTCGAGCGCCTCGGCTACCCGGCGTTCGTGAGCGAGCCCGCCCGGCTCGCGGATATTCCGCGCCTGCTGCGCGCGATCGGCGTCCTCGCCGGCACGCTGGCCGCCGCCGTCGATGCGGCCGCGGATTTCGAGCGCGAGATCCGCGCGCTGCGCAGCCGCCACGCCAAGGCGCGCAAGGTTCGGGTGTTCTACCTGATCTGGCACCGGCCGCTCCTGACCGTGAACGGCGCGCACATGATCAGCGACGTGATCGCGCTGTGCGGCGGCGTAAACGTCTTCGCGGACGTGAACCTGTTGACGCCGTCAGTCACGCTGGAGGCAATGATCGGGGCGAAGCCCGAGGTGATAGTGGGCGGGGGCTCGGCGGGCGGGGAGAAGGAATTTGCCGCCCAGTGGCGTGCTTCAGGCGTGCCGTCGCTGCGCGCCTTGCCGGCGCACTATATCAACCCGGACCATATCCAGCGGCAGACGCCGCGCATCGTCGAGGGGGCGAAGGCGGTGTGCTCCGCCCTGGACGACGTCCGACGAGGCCGCAGATAGTCAGTCCGGTCTTGTCACTCGAACTTTAACGCAGCCGGCGAGATCAGCACGCCGAACTGCTCGCACCAGATGACGACGCTGCCGTACTTCCTGAGGTCCACCCCGGCTGGCACCGCATAGTTCTGGCTGCCCTTGAAGGCCTTCAGGCGTCCCAGGTCCACGAACATCGTCCTGGCGACGTTCGTGGAGGGGTTTACGTTCTTCTCGGGCACCAGGTAGACGTGAAATTTCGGCCCGGGTCCTACTTCGAAATCGCTGTCCAGGTGCACGAGGTCCTGATACGCCGTGAGCTTGCCCCTGCCGTAATGGATGGGATCCCGTGGGTTGGCATGGATGAACATCCCGTTCGCCACGACCTTCCGCGCCGCCTTGTCCTCGACCTTGTCCGTAGCGACGATGTCCGCGAGAAAAATGTACGGATAGACAAAGATTCCGAGCGCGAATCCGATCCCTGTGCCCAGGAGACCCCCGACCACAAAGGTGACGATGGTTTTCTTCATGACTCCCTCGCCGCGAGCGCCGGGTGTCAGCGCTGGCTGCAATGCTCGATTTTTCTGGCGTCCAGGCGGCTGTATTCTGCTACAGAATCTTGACGCATGGCCCCTTGAAGATCACCGGTCCGGTCGGCGCGCCGGTGGGAGAGCCGCCCTTGGGCTCGACGCTCATCGCGAGCCCCCACGCGCTTTCCATGCTATCCGCGAGGGCGGTCCGGAGCTTCATGGTCTGATCGGCGTCCGTGGTGATGAGTCCCAGCGAAACGGGTGCCGCCCTGCCACCGGGCAGCATCCACATCTCCCACGTCGTGCCCGGAGCCATGACGGGATGCTCCTGGACGACCTTGATGCGGACGTAGGGATCACGCGTCGCCTTCATCGACGGCCAGGAGACCACCAAAGCGGGGAGTCCCTTCTCGTCGTTCATCACGGCGACCATCGCCATCGGCGGCTCCGGGCGCGGCGCGACGCCGATGAACGCGGCGAGAATCAGCACGAACGCCGTGCTGGTGACGGCGAGCCCCCGCCAGAACGCGAGACCGGACCACGCTGCGCCCGGCCGGGCGCCGGCAACGCGCCGGGCTACCGCCTGCCAGACACGGGCCGGGGGCGCGATTTCGCCCGCCGCGGCGGAAAGCGGTGTCAGCCGCGCTTCCCATTCCGACACGATCCGCCGCAAGTCCGGATCGTAGCGCAGCAGCGCCTGGAAACGCGCGCGGGCACGCCCGCGCAGCGTGCCAATGACGTACTCGGCCGCCAGCCTGTCGCGCAGTTGCGGGTTTCTGTAAGAAGCCATCTAAAACCTATGAGCCGCAGATAAACGCAGATGAACGCAGATGACACCGACCCCCAAAGCTTTATTCTGGATATTCATCGGCGTGTATCGGCGTTCATCGGCGGCTAAATGTTTTCAGGCGCTAGCCAGACAGCCCTTGAGACGCTCAAGGCCGCGTCGGACCCACGTCTTCACCGTGCCGAGCGGCTGCTTCATGTGGCGCGCGAGCTCCGAATGGCTCAAGCCGTGGAAAAAGGCGAGCATGATGCTCTGGCGCTGTTTCGCATCGAGTTCGCGCAGGCAGCGCGCCAGGGCGGCCGCCTCGCTCGAGGCCGCCAGGCTCTCCAACGGCCCTGGCGAGTCGTCCCGCCACGCCTCGACCGCGATATCGTATTCGTCGCCGGTTGCCTCCTGCTGGGGCCGGCGCAGCCAGTCGAGACAGCGGTTGCGCACGATGCTGGTCATCCAGGTGAGCGGCGCGCTCTTCTGGACGGCGTACTCCCCGGCGTGGTTCCAGATGTTGACGTAGCACTCCTGCAGGACCTCTTCGGCCCAATCCTGTCTCCTCAATATACGTAGCGCAACCCCGAACAGTTTCGCCGAGGTCAGCTGGTATAAATCCGCAAATGCACGCTGGTTCCTGAGGCCCGCCTGGGCTAGCAGGCCGGCCAGTCGCGCGGCAAGAGCGTCGGGGGAAGGGGAGACGCTCATACACGGGCCGGAGGGCTCGCGGACGGGGCGTTGGCCGGAAGGCAGAAGGCAGAAGGCAGAAGGAGGAACCGCATCACGTTAGCTTCCTCCATCATAATGCAAGCCTTGTCCCGTCCCGCCGCGCTGCATCGCGTCGGGCGTTCGCCGGCTCGAATGCGCGCAGGCGCATTCTTCGAAACCCCGGCTCACCCTTCATCCTTCTGCCTTCATCCTTGCTTTCTGTTCTTGCCCTGCTGCCACAGCACGTCGCCGCGGCCCGCGGCCCGGTTCAAGACGCGCGCGAGCACGAACAGCAGGTCGGACAGGCGGTTGACATAACGGACCGCGGAGGGTGGCGCGGCTTTCTTCCTTGCCAGCGTCACCAGCCGGCGCTCGGCGCGGCGGCACACCGTGCGCGCGAGGTGGGCGCAGGCGGCCGCGCGCGACCCGCCCGGCAAAATGAAGTCTTTGAGCGGCGGCAGGTCCTGGTTGAATCCGTCGAGCGCGCGCTCCAACCGCGACACGTACGCATCCGTCATGATGGTGTGCCCGGGCCTCGAGAGCTCGCCGCCGAGATCGAAGAGGTCGTGCTGCACATTGGTGAGGCAGTCACGGATATCGTCCGGCAGCGCTTCGGCCAGCAGCACGCCCAGCGCACCATTCAGCTCGTCGACCGCGCCGATCGCCTCGATCAGCGGCGAGTCCTTCGGCGCGCGCGAGCCGTCGGCGAGACCCGTGGTGCCGGCGTCGCCGGTGCGGGTGTAGATTTTGGTGAGCCGGTTGGCCATGGCGGATGATCGCTAATTATAGCGGCGCGGGAGTGCGGCCGCCGCGCATTTGCTATGATTCGCGCTGAGGCCGAATGGCGTGAGACGCTCGAAACCGTATCCACGATTGATTGCGTCAGGCATCGTCTCCGGCTCGCTTTATCTTCTGCTTTTCCTGTACGAACGCGAGATCCTGGCGGCCTTCACGCGTACCGATGGCTGGTATCCAGCGCTGCCGGTCATTGCCGCGTTCGTGTTCTCCTTTGCGCACGGTGCGTTCACCGCGTATTTCTGGGAAGTCCTGGGCATCCGGGGCAGGAAGACCTAGGCGATGGACCCGCCGCTGATCCAGTTCGTCGATCTGCAGTACGGCGACGTGCTGGCCTTGCTCGCGATCGGATTCGTCGGCGGACTGGTGAGCGGGTTCATCGGATCGGGCGGCGCTTTCGTGCTGACGCCGGCCATGATGAGCATGGGGGTGCCCGGCGTTGTCGCGGTGGCGAGCAATCTCTGCCACAAGTTCCCCAAGGCGCTGGTGGGCGCCTACCAGCGCAACAAGTTCGGTCACGTGGACGTCAAGCTCGGGCTGGTGATGGCGGCCTCCGCGACGCTGGGCGTGTGGCTCGGGGCCGACATCCAGTACCAGGTCAGAGAGAATTTTGGCGAGCCGGGCTCGAACCTGTACGTGAGCCTTGCCTTCGTCATCGTGCTCACGGTGGTCGCCGGCTTCGTCCTGCACGACGCGGTCACGGTTTACCGTTCGGGCCGCTCCGACGAGGAGGACCGGCTCTCGCGGCTTGCGCGCTGGGCGCAATCGGTCGAGATTCCGGGAACCATGATGCATTTCAGGACGGCGAACGTCCGGGTGTCGGCCCTGTTCACGCTGCCGCTCGGCTTCGCGACCGGCCTGCTGGCGTCAACCATCGCGGTCGGCGGGTTCATCGGCGTCCCGGGCATGATGTACGTGCTGGGCGCGCCGGGACTCGTAGCGAGCGCGACCGAGCTGGTGATCGCGTTCGTGATGGGGTTCGGCGGCACGATCAAGTATGCGCTGCACGGCCTGGTGGATATCCGGCTCGCCATGATATTGCTCGCGGGCTCGCTGTTCGGCATCCAGCTCGGAGTGATTGGCACGACCTATGTCAAGCCGTTCATGATCAAGGTCGTGATGGCTGCCATCATGCTGATCGTTGTAGTCAGTCGCGGCCTCGCGATTCCCGTCTACCTTGCGGAGCTTGGCCAGCTGGACATTGCGCCGCGCACGATGGAATGGCTCCAGATCGCGAGCTTTGCTTTCCTGCTGCTCGCGTTGTGCACCGGCGGAATCATCATCATCGCCGCCATGCTGCGCGGCCACCGCACGGGAGCAATGTCGCTCAGGGAGCAGGCTCCGGACTGAGCCAGCCGCGCGGCGTCACCCGTCCGTCAGGAAGGCTTGACCGGCTCGCCGTTGGGCAGGGCGATGTGACAGTCCCGGAAAATACGGACCCTGCAGGTTCGACAGATCTCGCTGTCGAGCCTGCGGTAGATCTCCGCGACCGGGCGGCTCTTGACGGGGAACAGGTTTGCTTCGCCGATATCGTCCAGGTGGCCGCTGCGCGCGAGTGACTCCCGCACCGCATCCTTCATCCGGTAGAAGTACAGCCCTCCCCCCATGCTGCGGCGCCGGCGCGCCTCGCGCGCGAGCATCTCCGCGCCCCCGAGGTCGACGAAGTTGATGCCGCTGGCCATGATCAACAGGTGCTTCTGCCCGGGATCGAGCTCGTCAATCTGCTCCAGGCTGCGCTGCACGTGATCTACGGCGCCGAAGAATAGCGACCCGTTCACGCGCAACATCTTGAGCTGTGGACAATCGGGCAGGCCGCTGTCCGCGGTGAAATGATAGCTGTCCGGCGCGGGATCGGGCTTGACGTCGAGCACCAGCGGGCGCGACGTGCGCGTGAGATAGAGCATCAGCGACAACAGCACGCCGGCGTAAATCGCGAACTCGAGGCTGGCGAACAGCGCGGCGAGGAAGGTGACCGCCATCACCGCGCTTTCCTGCCGGCTCGACCTGAGCACCCGGGCGATGTAACGGATGTCGATCAATCCATAGGCGACCAGGAACAGGATCGCCGCCATGACCGTGAGCGGCAGGTGCGCGATCAGGGGCGCCACCACGAACAGTATTGGCGCGAGCAGGAGCGCCGCGAACACCGCCGCGAGCGGCGTGCGGGCGCCCGCCTCGTGGTTGACCCCGCTGCGGTTGAAGGAGCCGCTCGAAGCGTAGGCCGAGAAGAAGCTGCCCGCCACGTTTGACAGTCCCTGGCCGATGAATTCCTGGCTGCCATCCAGGCGTTGTCCGGACTTCACCGCGATGGCGCGTGCAATTGACACCGCCTCGGTGAGCGCAAGTATCGTCACCGCCAGGGCGGCAGGCAGGGTATTGCGGACGGCTTCGGAAGTCAGATCCGGCGCGGACAGCACCGGCAGCGTCGCCGGGAGCGTGCCGACCATGGCAATGCCGGTCGTCGCCTCGCCCAAGGCAATTTCGAGCGCCGCGGCGGTGGCGCTGCCTGCGATCATTGCAATGATCATGTAGGGGAACCGGGGCGCAAGCCTGCGGCAGAGGATGCCCGCCAGCAGCGTGATCGTCCCGACGCCCGTCACGTACGGGTTGACATCGCCGAGCGCGCTGGCGAATTCGTGCCAGGTCGTGGTGAAGGAGCTGCCCGACGGTATGTCGACGCCGAAGAAATGCCGGATCTGGGAGGCGAAAATCAGGCAGGCCGCACCGGCGGTGAAACCGATTACCACCGTGTGCGAGATGAAGTTGACGAGCGCGCCCATGCGCGCGAGTCCCATCGCGAGCTGCATCAGGCCAACCAGGAAGGTGAGCGTGAGCGCGAGCCGGATGTACTCGTCGCTGCCGGGCTCCGCAAGCGGGGCGAGGCTCGCGAAAAGGAAAATCGAGATCACGTTCGTCGGCCCGGAGACGAGATGCCACGACGAGCCGAACAGCGCGGCGACGATTGCCGGCACCATCGCGGCATAGAGCCCGTATTGCGGCGGCAGGCCCGCAAGCGTGGCGAATGCGATGCCTTGGGGCAGGACGATGATGGCGCCGATGAACCCGGCAATGGCATCGGCCCGCAACGTTTCCCGGCTGACGCCGGGCCACCAGCGCAGAAAGGGGAGCAGGCCGCGGAAGCGGTGGGCGGCCGCAGCGGAAGGGACCGGCGTCACATCACGGGGTGATTGCAGACGAATGATCGCATTATCCGGCAGCGCGCGCCGTGCTGGCAATGCGCGCTACAGGCGCGTGGTTTTTGGGTTTAATCGCGCGCACATTCCCGGGGGCAAGAAATCCGGTCAATGTAGAATTGCCATCGGGCTACTGCAATCGTCACTTGCGCCGCGCTCGCCGTCGCAACGCTCGCACTGGCGGCCGAAGGCGACCTGGCCGCGGACCTGTCCGATCAGGACATGGCCGATCGGGCGGCGTATTACTCGAGCCAGAGGGGGCTCGCCACCAAGTACTAGCAGGTCGCTGAATAACGCACCGGGTTTGAGCATTGTCATTCCCGCGAAGGCGGGAGTGACGCGGGTCTTCAACAGCCTTCCCATTCTCAAGAACGCATCGCGCATCACGCCGTCTTGTGTCGGTATTCGCAAAGATCGCGAATCAGGCACTTCGGACAGTCGGGCGTGCGTGCCTTGCACACGTAACGGCCGTGCAGGATCAGCCAGTGGTGCGCGTCGGGCTTGAACTCCTCGGGCACGACTTTGAGCAGCCGCGTCTCCACCGCCCGCACGTCCTTGCCGGGCGCGATGCCGGTGCGGTTCGCGACGCGGAAGATGTGCGTGTCCACGGCGATCGTGGGCTCGCCGAAGGCGGTGTTGAGGATCACGTTCGCGGTCTTGCGGCCCACGCCGGGCAGCCGCTCCAGCGCCTCGCGCGTGCGCGGCACATCACCGCCGTGCTCCTTCACCAGCAGCCGGCACGCCGCGATCAGGTTCTTCGCCTTGGTCCGGTAGAGCCCGATGCGCCGGATGTGGCGCTCGAGCCCCTTGCGGCCGAGCTTGAGCATGGCCTCGGGGCGTCCCGCCGTCTGGAAGAGGGCGGGGGTGGCGAGGTTTACGCTCTTGTCGGTCGCCTGCGCGGATAGCACCACCGACACCAGGAGCTGGAAGGGTGACGCATAGACGAGCTCGCTGCGCGGCGCGGGGTTGGCGGCGTGCAACACGGTGAATATGCGGCGGATTTTGTCAGGATTCATGCGCCGGTCTTCCGGAGGGCGGCCGCAGTAAGCCCCGGGTTAGCCGGAAGCGCTTTAGCGTTGGCGGACGCGGAAGCGGCTCATTATAATCAGTCCATTGCGCAGAGCGTTTTCGGGACAGGCGACGCAGCGCTTCCCGCCAAAATGAGTTCAAGAGACCACGCGCTCCAGGCATGTAGCTTCCTGCTGGCTGCACTATTGCTGGCCGGCGCGCCGGCGGCAGCTCAGCAGGTCACGCTCGAGCGCGATTCGCCCCTCTATGCCGAGCCGCGGCTCGATGCGCCCCAGGTGACCAGGTTGAAGCTCGGCGCCACCGGGGAAGTGGTCGGCAAGCAGGGCGCGTGGCTCAATCTCAAGACGCCGGACGGCACCGGCTGGCTGTTCTCCTTCAACGTGCGATTTCAGAGCCAGCCCTCGAGTGCGGGTAGTACGGGCGCGACCACCACCGCGGGACGGCTGTTCGGCCCGCGCCGCAACGTGAGCGTTACCAGCACGATCGGCATACGCGGCATCGACGAGGAGGACCTGAAGGGGGCGAGCTTCAACGCCGATCAGATGAAGCTGCTCGAAGGTTACGCCGCGACGAAGGAGGCGGCCGAGCAGAAGGCGCGGGCCTCCGGCCTCGCGCCGGTGAGTGTCGAATACATGGACGCAAAAAAATGAGTGGACGTCTCTCGGGAATTCTCCGGATTGTGCGCGGGCCGATTCGGTGGCATTGGGCCGCCGCCGCGCTGATGGCCGCGCTCTCCGGCCCCGCGGCCGCGATCGATCTCGGCCGCATCTTCGACGTCGGCAGGGACCTGAGGACGGCCGCCACCGGCCTGGACGAGCCCGAGGAGATCGCGGTGGGCCGCGAGGTGGCGGGGCGCACACTGGGGGCCGCGCCCCTGGTCGCCGACCCCGAGCTGCAGGCTTACGTCAATCGCGTCGGGCGCTGGATCGCGATGCAGACCGAGCGCCCCGACCTGCCGTGGCATTTCGGCGTGCTCGATACTTCCTCGGTCAACGCGTTTGCCGCGCCCGGGGGCTACGTGCTGGTCACGCGCGGGCTCTACGAGATGCTCGACAGCGAGTCGCAGCTCGCGGGCGTGCTGGCGCACGAGATCGGCCATATCGTGCAGCGCCACCACATCAAGGTCATGCAGCAGAGCGCCCTCGTTTCCGCCGGCGCGCGGGCCGCCCAACGGAGCGATCGCGGCCTGCTCGTCAATAACCTGATCGGCACCGGCGCGGAAGTGCTGGCGCGCGGCCTCGACAAGGGCGCGGAGTTCGAGGCGGACCGGATCGGCGTCGTGCTCGCGGCACGCGCCGGCTACAGTCCGTACGGCCTGGTCGAGGTCCTGCACCTGCTTGCGGCAAGGTCGGCGGACGATGCGTCGCTCGCGCTGCTGTTCAAGACGCACCCGGCGGCCGGCGAGCGCCTGACGCAATTGGGCGAAGTGCTCGAGCCGCGCGTGGCCGCGTTGCCGGCCGGCAAGGAACTTGCGATCCGCCAGGTGGATCCCAAAACGCCGCCGCCGGCCGCGGCGAAGCCGGCGCCCGCGGAAGGCGCGCGCGCGCTTCAGCAAGAGGAAGGCGGGACCACGCTACCTTCCGGTGACGCTTCCGGCGGAGGCCTCGACGCGGGCGGCCTCCTCCGCGGCATCTTCGGCCGTTAGTCGTCCAGGTTGTCAACGATTGCGGAGGCGCTGGCGGGCGCGCTCGACGACGCGCTCGACCGTCTCCTGCTTTCTGCGCTGCGCGGCCTTGTCGGCGCGCGGCGCGAGCTGCGCCGCGCGCTCGCGATCGAGCCGCGCCGTTCTCGCCCGGGTGCGCCGCCGGTACTGACCGGCCCGCCTCAGGCGCTCCTCGTGGGTCCAGAAGTCCGCGGTTTCGACCATCGTGATGCAGTCCACCGGGCACGGCGGCACGCACAGCCTGCAGCCGGTGCATTCCGCCGCGATCACCGTATGCATGAGCCGCGCCGCTCCGACGATGGCGTCCACCGGGCACGCGGCGATGCACAGCGTGCAGCCTATGCACGCCTCTTCATCTATGACCGCGACCGGCGAGGCCTTGACCGTGACTTGGATCATTTTCCGCAGAGCGCGGCAATGCACTCGCGCACCAGCGCCGGGCCGCGATAGATGAGGCCGGTATAGAGCTGGACCAGGCTCGCGCCGGCGGCGACCTTCTCGCGGGCATCGGGAGCCGTCATGATGCCGCCCACGCCGATGACCGGCAGCTTCCCGGCCAGCACCTGGGCGAGCTGGCGCACCACGGACGTGGCGCGGGCCGTCAGCGGCGCCCCCGACAGCCCGCCCGCCTCGTGCTCGTGCGGAAGCCCCGCGGTGCCCTCGCGCGTCACCGTGGTATTGGTGGCGATCACGGCGTCGAGGGCATGCTTGCGCAGCAAAGCGGCGATCGTCTCAACCTGAGGACGATCGAGGTCGGGCGCGATCTTGAGCGCCAGCGGGACGGTCCTGCCGTGCTTTGCGGCGAGCACGCGCCGCTCGGCTGTGAGCACCGAGAGCAGCGCGTCGAGCGCGCCCGCGCCCTGCAGCCGCCGCAGGCGCTCGGTGTTGGGCGAGGAAATGTTCACCGTCACGTAGCTTGCGAAGGGATAGACCTTGCGCAGGCAGGTGACGTAGTCGTCGGCGGCGCGCTCGAGCGGCGTGTCGAAATTCTTGCCGATGTTGATGCCGAGCACGCCCCGGTAGCGCGCCCGTTGCACGTTCTCCAGCACGCGGTCCACGCCGTCGTTGTTGAATCCCATGCGGTTGATGACGGCGCGCGCGGCGCGGATGCGGAACATGCGCGGGCGCGGGTTGCCCGGCTGGGGGCGGGGTGTGACGGTGCCGATCTCGATGAAGCCGAAGCCGAGCCGCGCCAGCGCGTCGATATACTCGCCGTTCTTGTCGAGGCCGGCGGCGAGCCCCACCGGATTGGGAAAGCGGATGCCCATGACGGTGCGCTCGCAGGCCGCCGGTGCGCGGGCGGGCGCGGGGGCGAGCCCGAGCCGGTCGAGCTGCCGCATCGCCTTCAGCGTGCAGCGATGGGCCGTTTCGGGCTCGAGGCAGAACAGCAGCGGACGAACCAGCGAGTACATGGCGCCATTCTAGCGCGAGCGGTTGGCTGCCAGCTTTCAGCGGCCGACCGGAAGCGGCAGAAAAACGCAAGCGGATTGCTGATTGCCGGGAGCCTGATGGCCCGCGCCGATTATTTGACCGGCCAACTGCCGCGTGCTAGAACGCGCAGGCAAGGAGCGAAACTTTGGTCACGGAAAAACGCGTCGAGCAGATCGTGCAGATCTCCGCCATCGTGCTGCTGCTGGTGGGCTGCCTGCTGGTCCTGCAACCGTTCCTCGGCGCGCTGCTCGCGGCCGCGATCCTGTGCTTTTCCACTTGGCCGGTCTATCGCTTCATCGAGCGCCACACGGGCGGGTGGCGCTGGCTCGCCGCGCTTGTCATGACGCTGCTCATCCTGCTCGTGCTGGTGGTCCCGCTGGCCTTGATCGCGCTGAGCTTTCGCGACGACGTGCCGCTTCTCCTGGAGAACGCGCGCGAGCTGTTTGCGCGCGGGCTGCCCGGCCCACCGGAATGGGTCGCCCGCATCCCGCTCGTTGGCGAACAGCTCGATGCTTCCTGGCGCGAATACGCCGAGAGCCGGGACAAGCTGGGCGAAACGCTCAAGCGCTATTCGCAGCCCGCGCGGGACGTCCTCGTGAAGACCGGTCTCATCATCGCCGAGGGTGTGCTCCAGTTCACGTTAATCGCCTTCATCGCGTATTTCTTCTTCCGCGACGGCGCGGCGCTGGTCGAGGCGCTGCGCAACGCGTTGAGCCGCGTCGCCGGGCACCTCACGGAGAACCTGCTGGCAGTCGTCGGCGGCACCATCAACGGCGTGGTATACGGCATCGTCGGAACCGGGTTGGCGCAGGGGCTGGCGGCCCTCATCGGATTTCTCATCGCCGGTGTGCCGGGTTCGGTCATGCTCGCTTCGCTTACCTTCATTCTGTCGATCATCCCGGCCGGCCCGGCGCTGATCTGGGGGGGCGCCGCGGTATGGCTCGCCTATTACGACCAGGCGGGATGGGCCGTCTTCATGATCCTGTGGGGATTCTTCGTGATCAGCAGCATCGACAACTTCGTCAAGCCGCTGCTGATCAGCCGCGGCGCGGCGATGCCGTTCATGCTGGTGCTGCTGGGGGTGTTCGGCGGCGTGCTGGCGTTCGGCTTCGTCGGAATCTTCCTCGGGCCGACGCTGCTCGCCGTGGGCTTCAACCTCGTGCGGCGCTGGACCGAGGCGCGCACCGCGGCGCCGCCTATTTCTGCCTCGGACTGACCGCCTGCCAGCGGCCGTTGACGAGGCCCTGCATCGGCTGGAATTCGATCTTGTAGGTCATCTTGCGGCTCTGCGCGATCCAGTAGCCCAAGTAGAGGTAGGGCAGGTCGAGGGTGCGGCAGAGCTCGATCTGCCACAGGATGTTGAAGGTGCCGAAGCTCGCGCCGCTCACGTCGGGGTCGAAGAAGGTGTAGACCGAGGACAGCCCGTCCTGCAGCCGGTCGACGATCGAAACCATGCGCAGCGCGCCGTGCTCGCGGAACTCGATCAGCCGCGATTCGACGTTGCTTTGCAGGAGGAAGTGGCGGTACTGCTCGCGGCTGTCCTGGTCCATGCCGCCGCCCGAGTGCCGCCGCGACTGGTAGCGCAGATACAGCGCGTAGTGCTCGGCGCTGTACTTGAGGTCGAGCATCTCGGCCTTGAGCGTCCCGTGGCGCCGGTGCGTGCGGCGCTGCGTGCGCGACGGCTGGAACGCCTGCGCGAGGACACGCACCGGCACGCATGCGCGGCAATGGTCGCAGTAGGGGCGGTAGGTGAAGGCGCCGCTGCGGCGGAAGCCCGCCCGCACGAGCTCCGAGTACACCGGGCCGTCGATGAGGTGGCTCGGCGTGGCGACCTGCGAACGCGCCATGCGCTCGGGCAGGTAGCTGCACGGGTAGGGCGCAGTCGCGTAGAACTGCAGCACCGACAGCGGGAACTCATTCAAATAAGTCATCGTCGAGGCGCCACATTCCTCCCGTCCGCGGGTAGTTTACCAATTCTGCGAGCTTTCGTACAAATTCGGGGCGCGGAATCTCGCGCGCGCCGAAACGGGCGAGCAACGCGGTCGTCATCTGGCAGTCGATGATGCCGCAATCGCGGTGCGCGAGCTGCCGCGCGAGGGTCGCGAGCGCGATCTTGGATGCGTCGGGCTCGCGCGCGAACATGGACTCGCCGTAGAACATGCGGCCGAGTTCAACCCCGTAGAGGCCTCCGGCGAGCCTGCCGGCGATCCAGGTCTCGACCGAATGCGCGTGCCCGGCGCGGTGCAGCCGCAGGTAGGCATCGACCATGTCCTCCGTGATCCAGGTTCCGTCCTGGCCGCGGCGCGGCGCGGCGCACGCGCGTATCACTTCCTCGAACGCGGTGTCGGCGCGGACCTCGTAGTCGCGCCGGGCGAGGCGCTTCTTGAGCGAGCGCGGAATCTTCAACTCGGCGGGAACGAGCACCATGCGCGGATCGGGGCTCCACCACAGCACCGGCTGGCCCGCGCTGTACCAGGGAAAGATCCCGCTCGCATAGGCATCGAGGAGCCTCGCCACCGACAGATCGGCCCCGGCCGCGAGCAGGCCGTTCGGTTCCTCGAGCGCGCGCTCGACCGGGGGAAACGGGTCCCCGGGGCCCAGCCACGGGATCATTGCGGGAATTGTACGTCCCGCGGGCAGAATCGCCGGCGTGCTGGAGCGAGACGACTGGTGCCGAAGCTTCCTTCCCCCTTGCGGGGGAAGGGATCCTCCCCCGCAAGGGGGAGGAGGACATTGGGCGTGCTACTTGATCACGCCGCAGGCGACGCGCCCGCCGGCGTTGCCGGTGGGATCGGTCTTGAGATCGTCCGCTGCCGCGTGGACGATCACCGCGCGGCCGATGATGCCGTTCGGCTGGTCGCGGCTGACCGAGATATTGCCCACCACGAAGTTGAACTTGGCTTCGCCGGCGGCGTTGACGTTGAGGTTACCGAGGTCGCCCGCATGCTTGACATCGCCATAGGGGCCGCCGTGCTTGCTCTTCGTGGGATTGAAGTGACCGCCGGTGCTCATGGAGCCGTGATCGCTGCAATCACCCTTCTCGTGGATGTGGAATCCCTTGGGCCCCTTGCTGTGCCCGGTGATGTTCCCGCTGACGCGCACGAGATCGCCGACCTGGGCGAAGGTGACGGTCCCGCGCACGCTCGACCCGCTGCGCGGCTCGAGCGTGGCGCTTGCGGTCGGCTCCTTTCCCTCCATCATGGCGCAGCCTGTAACGAACGCCACACTGCAGGCCATGGCCAATACGCGCTTCTTCATGTTCTCCTCCCGGTTGATTGATGGTAATGAGCGGTGGCAATACTATCCTGCTTTCCGGGGGTGCTGGCAACGCATGGGCCCCGGCAGTGAACTTCAGCTGCGTCATTCCCGCGTAGGCGGGAATCCAGTAAGCCATTGATTCGGTTTGCAGCCCGCTTCCTGGGCTCCCGCCTCCGCGGGAGCGACGAGTGTTTTTCAGCTGCCTGCTAGCAGCGAACCTGCTGCTTGCAGAATTTCTGCAGGTCCGTCACCACCGTGCGGACTGCGACCTGCTGGCGCGTCCTGCCGTTGCCGTAATCCAGCGCAAGCTTGAACTCGAACTTGGCGAAGAATGCGTTGAACATTTCGCCGCCCAGGGTGCCCGTCGCGTGCAGGGCGTCGGTGCGCGCATCGTGCTCGAGCAGGACCGCGGCGAGCGGCTGCGGCGCCGGGCCGCCCACGACTTTCGCCCCCGCCGCCGGGTCGTACTCGCTGTGCTCCGAGCAGCAATGGATGGTGTTCGCGCGCATGGTCCCGGAGGCGGTCGATTTCTCGCGGTAGCTGATGAAGCTGATCTGCGGCGTCGGGTAGCTCATGCGGTGCGCGCAGATCGCCGAATACCCGACGATCGCCTGGTTGGGACCGACGCCGCCGGCCCACTCGTAGGCGGATCCGTCCTCGGTCTTCAGCTGTACGCCGCGCACCGTCGGTTTGCCGAGATTGAGCAGGAAGCAGGGCGTGCTCTCGAACGGGTAGTGAAAGATGTAATTGCGGCCGGCGAGCAGGCTCGCGGCCCGGAGCGGCCGGCCGCCTTCGTCGGTGAGGAGAGTGCGCGAGTAAAAGCGCGGCTTGAGGTCCTGCGCGGCGAAGAGATCGTTTGCGCTGACCGCCGCCCCGGCCGCGCAGACCTTGATGAAATCCCGTCGCTGCATTGGCTGCATTGTCGGGACAACACGCGGGGGATGTCAATATTGAGGGGGCCCGGGCCGTTCCAGGCCCCACTCGGCGGCGAACGCCGTTTCCATCTCGAGGCGGACGCGCGCCGCCTCCGTTTCCGGCATGGCGACGTCACGCGCGGTGACCGTGTCGCCTTTCCTGACCGCGCGGACGAGCCTGACGCCATGCGCCAGGCCGATCGGCAGCCCCCCGCAGGCCAGGGAGTCGCGCGCCGGCATCAGGCGCCCCCACACGGTGTAGCCGCCTTCGCCATCCAGCGTTTCGCCGGCCTTGAGCTCGCGCTTTGCCACGGCGACCACGTCGCCGCGAAATCCGGTGGGAGCGCCGGTCGGCTCGCG
>DASWIC010000250.1:0-3405 GCA_036397875.1 Burkholderiales bacterium | reverse complement strand
CCGAGCCCCACGCGGCGCTTCGCCCGCGCCTCCTCCTGCTGCCGCTTGAGCGGCCACACGGTCGCGTCGAGCACGTTATCGAGCATGCGCACCGCGGGGCGCACCACTTTCCCGAGCGCCTCGAAGTCGAAGCGCGCTCTCGCGCCGAAAGGCTCGCGCACGAACGGCGTCAGGTTGATCGAGCCCAGGCAGCAGCAGCCGTACGGGGGCAGCGGCTGCTCTCCGCAGTTGTGCACAACGAAACCGTTCGCGTCGAACGCGCTGACTTGGGGGACCGTTACATCGAAGACGTCTTCCACGCCGTCATCAGTTATGGACTCGACCGTCGAAGTGAAGCTCTCGTGGTTAAGCCGCCGCTTGTATGACGACAGCAGATTCGTCAGCCGGTCTGCCTTTTCGGCATTTTCAAAGCCAACGACTTGCTCGAAGCGGAGCAGATTCTCGCCACTGACTACGAGCTCGTGGAGCTCCTGCGTTGGATACAAGGCCTTGCCGCCCTTGCCATCGGGGAGCAGTGTTAGCCCTGCCGGCTTCCTGTTCTGGTAAATCGTTGACGGAATCCCCAGGCGCAGCAGGATACGTTGGGCCCGTTCCAGGTTTTCCAGGTCGACCTGCGTTAAACGCACGCTCACGCCCTTCGACTGAGTTCCCTGAATCGATCCGTCGGTATCGAACAGGCCGCGAAGCAGCGCGCGGCAGAAATCCGAAGAGCATCGTTCCATCTGATCTGTGATCCGCTTGGCGCCAGAGCGCATCCCGAGCGATAGGGCGAGGTCACGCAACGAGGTAAGTTGTAACCGTAGTTCGGTCGTTCTGCCCCCCGCAACGACGCTTTGCCAGCCTCGGAAGTCGCTGCGGTGTGGCAATGTCAGCGCTGCGCGCTTGGCAGCGTCCATCATGCTTGCGATTCCTGACGAAAAAACCCACGCTCCGTTTGCATGCTGACGCGCCTGTGGATCCCATACGGCAACAACTGCCTTGTCTTCCTTGAGCGAACCGTCTCCGATCAACAGACCCAGCAGGTACCCCTCTGCTTCCGTATGTGCGCCGGGCCAGCCGGCCAGGGTACGATGGTCATGCAAGACGATCTCGTCCCCTGCCTGCAAATCGGAAGCGGGAGCCCATTCCGCCTCGATGAGGTGGCGGCTCCTGTAGGTGACCCGCGTGATCCGGTGGTCTACAGTTACGCGCAGAGCGTGACCTTCACGCGTCACCACCTTAACGACCGGCTTGCGTCCCGTCGAGAAGAATCCTTGCGACGTCGTGTGGTGGCCCCGTCCCCTGACGATCGCCACGAAGGGCTGGTCGACTAGTTCCCGCGCTTGCCGGGGGCCTTCTCCCGTCATTACCCAGGTGTCGCCGGTGACGCACGGGTTGGTCGATTCGATCCTTTCGACATAGGAAAGGTTGTTGTCCGCGTTCGCGTGATCCAGGAAGAACACGCCCGGCTCGGCGTGGTCGTAAGTGGACGACATGATTTGCTGCCACAGCTCGCGCGCCTTCACCTTGCGGTACACCCACAGGCCGTCGGGGCGCTGGCGCGTCTCGCCCTCGAAGCCGGGCGCGGGCGGCTGCTTGTGCACGAGCTCCCAGTCGGCGTCGGTCTCGACCGCGCGCATGAAGTCGTCGGTCACCGCCACGCTCACGTTGAAATTCTTGAGTTCCCCCTCGTCCTTGGCGTGGATGAAGTCCTCGATGTCGGGATGGTCGCAGCGCAGTATCCCCATCTGCGCCCCGCGGCGCGAGCCCGCGGACTCCACCGTCTCGCAGCTCTTGTCGAAAACGCGCATGTAGGACACCGGCCCGCTCGCGGTGCTGTCGGTGCCGCGCACGCGGGCGCCGCGCGGGCGGATCGCGGAGAAGTCGTAACCCACGCCGCCGCCGCGGCGCATCGTTTCCGCCGCTTCCTGGAGCGCGACGTAGATGCCGGGCTTCCCGTCCACGGTCTCCGACACCGAATCGCCCACCGGCTGCACGAAGCAGTTGATGAGCGTCGCCTGGAGATGCGTGCCGGCGGCGGAGTTGACGCGGCCGCCCGGGATGAAGCCGTTCTGGAGCGCGTCGTAGAACACCGGTTCCCAGCGCGCGGGGTCGTTCTCGACCGCCGCGAGCGCGCGCGCCACGCGCCGGCGCACGGCTTCGACGCTCTTCTCACCGCCTTTGGCGTACTTCTCCAGCAGCACGTCGAGCGTGACCTGCTGCGGCGGCAGCGCGAGGCCGGTGTCGTTGAGCTTCATGATCGGTGGCCGGTAACCCGTGAACGGCAAATCAGGACCCGAGAAGCGAATGATACCGCCGGCCGGCGGGAAAATTAAGCGCCGCCGGGGGTCTGCGTGACGCGGGTCAAAGGCGACGGGGCTGCGCGGTCGTGGCGGGACGCGCCGCGGCTCCGTCAGCGGCCTTTGCGGCCGAAGGTGCCGAACAGCGCCGGAAACGGCTGTGTCTGCGCGCGTTGCGGGGAGGGCTGGCCGTCGCCTCGCTGAGCGTGCTGCCGCGGCTGCGCGGGCTGCTGCCCCTGCGGGCGCTGCGGCTGACCGGACCACGGGTCCTGCGCGGGAGCGCGCGACGCGTGCCGGTGTTCCTGCCGGTTCTGCTGCGGGTGGCCGCTGCCCTTGCGGCGGTGCTGTTGGGCGGCCGACTGCCTTCCGCGTTCATGACGCTGATGCCTCTGCGGCTCGTGCCGCGGCGCTGCGGCGTGGTACGACGATCCGGGCTCGAATCCGGTAATGGTCCGCTGCTCGATGCGCCGGTTGATCAGGCGCTCGACCGCTGCAAGCAGCGGGCGATCCTCGCCGGACACCAGAGACACCGCCTCGCCTGATAAGCCCGCGCGGCCGGTGCGGCCGATGCGGTGCACGTAGTCCTCCGGGACGTGCGGCAAGTCGTAGTTCACCACGTGCGGCAGCTCCTCGATGTCCAGCCCGCGCGACGCGATGTCGGTCGCGACCAGAACCTGGAGCTCGTTATCCTTGAAGCGCTTCAGCGCGCGCGTGCGCGCCGGCTGGCTTTTGTTGCCGTGGATCGCGTCGGCCTCGATACCGTCGCGCTCGAGTTGCTGGGCCAGCCGGTTCGCGCCGTGCTTGGTGCGGGTGAACACCAGCACCTGGTGCCAGTCGCCGGTCTTCACGAGGTGCGCGAGCAGCTCGCGCTTCCGGTCCTTGTCCACCGGATGCGCGACCTGCGCAATGAGCTCGACCGGCCGGTTGCGCGGCGCCACCTCGACGGTGACCGGGTCGCGCATGAACGAGCCGGCGAGCTTGCGGATCTCGTCGGGAAAGGTCGCCGAGAACAGCAGGTTCTGGCGTTTTGCTGGCAGCAGCGCGAGGATGCGGCGGATGGCGGGGATGAAGCCCATGTCGAGCATGCGGTCGCCCTCATCCAGCACCAGGACCTCGACCTGGCGCA
>DASWIC010000249.1:0-2161 GCA_036397875.1 Burkholderiales bacterium | reverse complement strand
CATGGGCCTCGTCATATGGCAGACCGAGCCGCCGTTCTCGCTCGGGGCGAACCTCAAGAAGACGCCCTCCGGCGGCCCGCGTGCAAAACCGTCCGCGCTCGGAAGGTTCATCCGGCAGGTCCGGCGCGAGGCGGAATCGCTTGCGCTGAAGGCCGCGCGCAGCATCGGCGTTGCCGACCAGCTGATGGCCGGCAAGCTCGCCGAAGTGGAGAAGCTGGTCGAGCAGTTCCAGGACACGACGCAGGCGCTCAAGTTCTCGATGGTGCCCACGGTCGCGGCGGTGGACGGGCTTGCGCTGGGCGGCGGTTGTGAATTCCTCATGCACTGCGACCGCGCCGTGGCAACTCTCGAGAGCTACATCGGGCAGCCGGAGGCGGGCCTGGGATTGCTGCCGGGGGGCGGCGGCTGCAAGGAGCTTGCGATGCGCGCGGCGGCCGACGCCAAGGGCGGCGACCTGTCGCCGTTCCTGCAGAAATACTTCAAGGCGCTGGCGATGGCGGAAGTCGGGCGCAGCGCGGAGCACGCCCGCGAGATCGGCTACCTGCGCGCGACGGACCGCATCGTCATGAACCGCTTCGAGCTGCTGGAAATCGCCAAGGCCGAGCTGCGTGCGCTTGCCGCCTCTGGTTACCGTCCGCCACTACGCCAGGTCGCCGTCCCGGTGGCAGGCAGAAGTGCCATCGCGACGATACGCGCCTTCATGGAGAATCTCCTCGCAGGCGGACGCATTTCCGAGCACGACTACCTCGTCGGCCACAAGATCGCGATCGTGATGTGCGGCGGCGAGATCGAGGGCGGGAGCCTCGTGGACGAGCAGTGGTTCCTCGACCTCGAGCGCAAGCACTTCATGGAATTGATCGCGACGGAGAAGACACAGGCCCGCATCGAGCACACCCTCAAAACCGGGAAGCCCCTCAGAAACTAAGAGCGCCTAACAAAATGAAATGCGCTGGCTAGCGTTCATGGTTCGACAAGCTAACCACGAACGGTCCGTTCGCCCTGAGCCTGTCGAAGGGGAACGGGCCCATTCATTTTGTTAGTTGCTCTGAGGATGGAGACGCCGTATGAGTAAGCAAATTCAGGAAGCGTATATCGTCGCCGCGGTCCGCACGCCGGTCGGCAAGGCTCCGCGCGGCATGTTCCGCAACGTGCGTCCCGACGACATGCTGGCGCATGCGCTGAGGAGCGCGCTCGCCCGCTGCCCCGGGCTCGACCCGGCGGCGGTCGAGGACGTGATCGTGGGCTGCGCGATGCCGGAGGCGGAGCAGGGCATGAACGTGGCGCGCATTGGGCTGCTGCTGGCGGGGTTTCCCGACACCGTGTCGGGCATGACCATCAACCGCTTCTGCTCCTCGGGCGTGCAGGCGGTCGCGCTCGCCGCCGACCGCATCCGCCTGGGCGAGGCGGAGGTGATGGTTGCCGCAGGGACCGAGAGCATGAGCATGGTGCCGATGGGCGGCATCAAGCCGTCCTTCAGCCCGGCGATCTTCGAGAAGAATGAAAACATCGCGATCGGCTACGGCATGGGCATCACGGCCGAGAAGGTGGCGGCCCGGTGGAAAGTGAGCCGCGAAGAGCAGGATCTGTATGCCGCGGAAAGTCATCGCCGTGCCGTCCGCGCGACCGACAGCAGCGAGTTCAAGGATGAGATCGTGCCGTTTCCGATCAGCGATCGCATCCCCGACCTGGCGACGCGCGAGGTCCGGATCAGAGCCCGCGAGGCCGTGCACGACGAAGGCCCGCGCCGCGACACTTCTCCCGAGGCGCTGGCGAAGCTCAAGCCCGCGTTCGCAGTCAAGGGAAGCATCACGGCCGGCAACAGCTCCCAGACTTCCGATGGCGCGGCAGCAGTTGTGCTGATGAGCGAGGCCGCGCTCGCGCGCTCGAACCTGAAGCCGCTCGGGCGCTTCGTGGGCTACTCGGTTGCGGGAGTGCCGCCGGACATCATGGGTATCGGCCCGGTGAAGGCGATCCCGAAGGCGCTGAAGCAGGCCGGGCTCAAGCAGGATGACATCGAGTGGATCGAACTCAACGAGGCGTTCGCGGCGCAGACGCTGGCGGTGATGAAGGACCTCGGGCTCGACCATGCGCGGGTGAATCCCCTGGGCGGGGCGATCGCGCTCGGGCACCCCCTCGGCGCGACCGGCGCGATCCGCGTCGC
>DASWIC010000248.1:0-4140 GCA_036397875.1 Burkholderiales bacterium | reverse complement strand
AACAGCCGCAGCTGCTGGCCCTGGCTCGGCCCCTCCGACAGCCACTGTTCCCGGCGCGTATCCACTCCCCCCACGAGCGCCAGCACGCGCTCGTTGTCGATGGACGTCGAGGGCGCATTGACGTCGTGCAGCTTCTCGCGGTCGATCGCGCCGCCGAGCCCCCAGTAGAAGCGCGTGGCGAGCGACAGGCTGGTCCACGTCGAGACCCACTGCGCCGAATCGGTGATGGTGTAGCGCTGGACGTCCCGGTTGTCGTCTTCATCTTTCGTGCTCGCCTTGACCGACATACTACGGTCGAGCAGCAGGCGGTGCCGCTGGTTGTACTCGTAGATGAAGTTGCCCAGCGCCTCGCCCTGCGTGAACTCGACCATGGGCGTCACGCTGTACTGGTGCAGACCCAGAGCGTCCTGCCCGAAGGTCGTCACCCCGGCGGCGACCGCCCCGTCGTCGACGTAGAACACCGGGAACCAGGACCGCGGCAGGAGTGAAGACCACGGCGAGTAGGGACGGTCGGCGTCGCGCGGCGGTTCAACCGCCGCCGCCGCCGTCGCGGCTCCGGCTGCGGCAGACGCGGCAGCCTCGCGCCGCTCCAGCGGCGAGGCCGGCAGCCGGTACACCCGCAATACGTCCCCGTCGGCCTCGATGGTCGTCAACAGCATTTCGCCGCCCACGGGCGCGCTGAATTCGCGAACGCCGGTCACTGCCCGCGTCCAGCGCGACACCATCCGATCGCCGCGCCGCCAGGACCAGATGTCGTAGGTGTTGCCGTAGTTCGCGACGAAGTAGATCTCATCCGGGGTCGAGCCGAACCGGGGGGAATGCTTGATGGCCTGGTCGGCAACCAGCACCGTCGGCACGCCGTCGGCGATCTCGATGAGCGACCAGCGCCCGTCGCGGAGGCTGGTCAACGCCACGCTGCCCCCCTGCGCGGCGATCCCCGTCAGCGATTCTCCCGCCCCCGCCTGGTACAGCACGCGCTCGACGGCCCCCTTGCGGTCGAGTACGACGACCTCCCCCCGCCCTTTTTCGACCCGCAACGAGACGATGCGGCCGTCATCGAACGGCGCGACGAAGCGGAAGCGCCCGCAGCGCGTCACCCGCTCCCAAGCGCCGTCCGCGCCGGCCCGATACAGGTCGTAGAAAGTGTTGTAGTCGTCGCAGATTTCCGGCTGGGCCACCACCAGCCCGTCACGCCCGATGGCCGCGAGCCGGGCATCGCGTTCGACCTTGCGGACCTCCTGGGCCTCCGCGCCGCGCGCCTGCCGCATCAGCCGCGGCCGCGTGTAGCCGTCCGATTGCACGAACCAGCGCGCGCCCTCGGGCGTGAGCACGGGGCTGCTGAGCGAGAACGCCCGGGCGATGATCTCGCCCGCCTGGCCCGGAAGCACTCCCGTTTCCCCGGGGCGGACCGAGAAGCGGCTGCGCAGCCAGTCCTGGTATTCCAGCCACAGCGCATCCATGGACTTGCGGGTAACGACCACCGGATTGCTGTCCACGCGGAACGGAATGAAATTGTCGCTGTAGTTCTCGATGAAGCCCGAAATCGCCTTCGGGCCGTAGCGCTCCGTGAGGAACAGGAAGAAATAGCCGCCGTAGAGATAGTCGCGGTTGTGCGGAAAGCCGCGCCCGTCCGCGTGGATCTCCCGCAGCGAGATCGGCCCGCGCGCCACCTCGGCGCGCATCATGCCCTCGAACGAGCTCTGCGCGAGGCGCCCCCAGCCCTTGGCTGCGTCGGACTCCGCGTACACCGCGAGGCCTTCCTTGACCCAATTGGGCCCCCAGACGTTGGGCAGCGTGTTCGGAAAAATCAGCAGCCACGGCGGCGCGCGCCCGAAAATGCGGCGCAACGCGAGCGGCGCTCGTCGAGCCAGGTCCAGGTGCACGATGTGAACCAGCTCGTGCGTCAGCACCAGTTCGAGCCATTCCCGGTTCTGCAGGAGCTCTCCATCGTCGGGGGGAGACAGGAAGATTGCCGTCCAGTTGAACGGCAGGGGCGACGCCCAGCCATTGGCAAAATCCGCGGAGTCAAGCAGCACGAGGTGCGTCCGCGATTCCGGCCGCCATTGCAGCCAGCGGGTGACGCGAGCGTAAACCGTCTCCGCGATGCCGGCGACGGCCTGCGCCTGCGGGCGGTGCTCTTCGGCGAAATGCAGCGAGAAACCGGCGGTGTCGAGCGTGCGCCAGTTGCGCGACGGGTCCACCCATTGCCCCTGGGCCGGCGCGGTCCAGACCAGCAGCACGGCCGCCCAGATGCGCAGGATGCGATGCATCAATCGGGTCTTGCGCCCGAAGGTCGTGCCGTCACTACCGCAAGGCGCTCTCGTCGTTGCGCCAGCGCTCCCATGCCCAGCGCTGGTCCTCGCGGATCGCCTCGTCCTCAAGCATCGCGCGAACCAGCGCCGTGACGTCGGACTCGTAGCCTTCGGTACGCTTCCGGATTTCCCACTTCTTGCCGAGCGGGAGTTCCGGCGACTTGAGGATTTCCCGAAGCTTCATACGGGTAATGGGTTATGGGTAATAGGTAATGCGCAACGGGTCATGCCCAATCGGCAGGGTGTTGTTTTCGCCCATTACTCATTACCCATCTCGGGTTTATAGCCGTAGCAGGAGCACGTGTCGGCGATCCTGGTGCCCGGGGGCAGCGGCTTTGCCTGCGGCTCGCCGCGGAAGGTGTTCCAGAGATCGGCGAGCACGACAACTCCGACCAGGACGTACGCTGCGCTTCCACTCACCGCCACATATCCGCCGGACGCTTTCGGCGACACCGGGTGCCCGGCGGAAGAGAACGAGGCCCTGAAGTTCGCCCCTTGAGCCGAGCCGCTGACGTGGCTCGAGGTCGTCGTGACAGTCGTGCCCCCGGTGGTCGACTGGTTGCCGTACATCGCGACGGAGCAACCGGACAAAGCCAGGCTCAGGAAAACCATTACGGTGATACGCGCCGGGGCGCCCATGGGCGGAGTATAACGCCGCTGCCCGGAACCAGGCCAAGGTGATTTTGGCGCAAATCCGTCGTTCCCGCGGGGCGGGACTACGGGGATGACCCCGGGAAGGGGGTCCTTGCTAGCGCCGCGCTTCCTCGCGCCGCTGCGCGACCATCTCGCTGCGTGTCCGCAACAACGGCTCGAGTTCGCGCCCGCCGATGACGTAGGTCCACTTCGCAAGCGCCTGCTCCGAGGCAACGCGCTCTACGAGCTGCTGGCGGTTCTCGGCGAATTCCTTGTCGCGGCGCTCCCGGTCCTCCGGCTTCTCGCCCTTCTCCGGAACGCGCGCCTTCGGGGGCTCGCCTGTTACCGTGACGCTCACGAAATAGTCATCGTCCTTGCCCTTCCGGACAAGTTTCACGGTGTACACCAGATGGTCAAAGGTCTCGGCGACGATGACTGACGGCTTGCCGCCGGCCTGCTTTCCGGCGTCGGGCGCGACGTCATCGAACGTCAGCGAGGCGAGCCGGTTGACGGCCGCGACCGCGGCGCTCGGATCGAGGTTGCCGCCGCCTCCCGCGAATCGCCACTGGCCCCATTCCTCGGCGCGGGTGATTCTCCAGCGCGGCGCGGCGCCCTCCGGCCCGACGGCGAGCGTCCGGATACGGTCGGCCTTGAAGAAGTCCTTGTGGAGCCACTTGCCGGGATCGGCTTGGGCCTTGCCCAGGGGATCGGACACCACCGCCACGGTGTCCCGGGCACCGGCGATGCGCACGTAGCGCCCGGCCGGAACTCCGTCCTTGGCCGCGGGCAACGGATTGAGGGGGTCCTTCTTCAGGACCGTTTTCCCGAGGATGAGACCCGCCAGCACCTTGCCCGTGCCGTCACGGAACTCGACCAGCGTACCGCCGCCTTCGCCCGTGGCGGGGTCGGCAAGCTCGACCCGCGGCAGGAGCGACGCCCCGACCTGCTCGGACTGCGTCACCTTGAGCTCGACCAGCTTGATCATCAGGTCGCTGATCTCTTCGTAGCTCGCGGGATAGCCGCCGCGCTCCTGCACCACCCACATTTTCTCCTGGCGCGCGAGCGTGACCTGACGCTTCGGGTTCTGCAGCCGGATCTCCGCGACATCGGCAATCTTGAGTCCGGGCAGGAGCTTGGCGCCGATCTTCGCGCCGCTCGCGCGGTACGCGGCGATGTCCTGCCAGACGAGCGCGAG
>DASWIC010000247.1:0-4509 GCA_036397875.1 Burkholderiales bacterium | reverse complement strand
GCGCACGAATCAGAGGGGCGCGCGGCTCGAGGGGGTCCTCGTGCAGGAGATGGCGAAGGGCGGCATCGAGGCGATCCTGGGCGTGACCAACGACCCCCTGTTCGGGCCGGCGGTGATGTTCGGGCTGGGCGGCATCTTCGCGGAGGTGCTGAAGGACGTCTCGTTCCGGCTCGCGCCGGTGACGGCCTCGGTGGCGCGCGACATGGTCGAGGAGATCGCGGGCTACCCGGTGCTGGCAGGCGCGCGGGGCCGGCCGCGCGCCGACGTGGACGCGCTGGTCAACGCCATCGTGCACCTCTCCGCGCTGGCCGTGGATCTCAAGGACCATGTCGCGGAGCTCGACATCAACCCCCTCTTCGTTTTTGCGGAGGGGAAGGGCGTGAAAGCCGCGGACGCTTTGATCAGGCCCAAGCGGTGACGAGATAATGGTGACGAGATACGGGTGACGAGATAATGGTGACGAAAGCCGCGGCGCGATGAATCTATCTCCCGAAGTCGTCCGTTTATGCGAGGAGGTGCGCCGCTTCGTCGAGAAGGAGGTGGATCCGCGCGCGCGCTCGATCGAGGAGCACGACGCGATCCCCGAGGAGCTCGTCCGCAGGGCGCGCGAGATGGGGCTCTTCGGCATCACGATCCCGGAGCCCTACGGCGGCATCGGGCTCGACCTCGCGGGCAAGTGCGCGATCGAGGAGGTGATGGGGCGCACCAGCTACGCCTTCGCCACGTTTCTCGGGAACCACACCGGCATCGGCACCGCCGGCATCGTCGCGCTCGGCACGGAAGCCCAGAAAAGGAAGTACCTGCCGCGTATGGCGAGCGGGGAGTGGCTCGGCTGCTTCGCGCTCACCGAGCCGCAGGCGGGATCCGACCCGGCGGCCATGCGCGCGACCGCCGTCCGCAAGGGCGACCGCTACCGGTTGAACGGCGAGAAGATCTACATCACCAACGGCGGCGTCGCGCAGGTGTTCACGGTGATGGCGATCACCGACAAGGCCAAGGGCATCAAGGGCATCTCGGCCTTCATTCTCGAGCGCGGCTTCCCGGGGTTCACCATCGGGCGCAATGAGCTGAAGATGGGCATGCACGGGGTGACGACCGTGCCGCTCGCGTTCAACGACTGCGAGATCCCGGCCGAGAACCTGCTCGGCCCCGAGGGCATGGGCTACGTGCAGGCGCTGAAGACGCTCACCATGGGGCGCGTGACGATCGCGGCGCGCTGCTGCGGGATGATGGACCGGCTGATCGAGCGCTGCGTGGAATACATGAAAACCCGCGTGCAGGGCGGCAAGAAAATTGCCGAGCACCAGGGGCTGCAATGGATGCTAGCCGACATGGGGGTCGCGCGGGACGCGGCGCGGCTCCTGACCTGGCGCGCGATCGAGACCATGCTGCAGGGCGAGCGCGGCACGCTGGAAGCGTCGGCCGCGAAGCTCTTCGCGACGGAAGCGCTGGGCAAGGTGGTGGACTGCGCGGTGCAGATCCACGGCGGCATGGGCTACATGCGCGAGGCGGGGATCGAGACCGTATACCGCGACGCGCGCATCACGCGCATTTATGAAGGTTCTTCAGAAATCCAGAGGAACATCATCGCCGCGCAACTACTGAAGGACGCGTGACCTATGGCAAACGTGAAGAGCCTGTTTGACCTGACGGGGCGGGTGAGTGTGGTGACCGGCGGAGCGACGGGGCTTGGGCTGCAGATGGCGACCGGGCTCGCGGAAGCCGGCTCGAACGTCGTCATCTGCTCGCGCAAGATCGAGAACTGCGAGCAGGCCGCGCAGGCGATCGAGAAGCTCGGCGTGAAGGCGCTCGCGGCGGCGTGCGACGTCACTCAACCCGGCCAGGTCGAGGCGGTGAAGGACGCGACGCTGAAGAAGTTCCGCCGCGTGGACGTGCTCGTCAACAATGCCGGTCGCGCCTGGATCGCGCCGCCGGAGGAGATGCCGCTCGACCGCTGGCAGCAGGTGATGGACCTCAACGTCACCGCGCCGTTCATCTGTGCCCAGGTCTTCGGCCGCGAGATGATCAAGGCGAAGAAAGGAAGCATCATCAATATCGCCTCGATCGCTGGGCTGCGGGGCCGCGACCCCAAGGCCTATGACTCGGTCGTCTACGCGACGAGCAAGGGCGCGCTCGTCAATTTCACCCGCGACCTCGCGGTGAAGTGGGCGCGGCACAACATCCGCGTGAACGCCATCTGCCCGGGCTTCTTCGTGACGCCGCTCAACCAGAAGCTCTACGAACGCAACAAAGAGAACATTGACAGCAGGATCCCGCTCGGGCACGTCGGCGGAGCGGACGATCTCAAGGGCATCGCGGTGCTGCTGGCATCCGATGCTTCGAGCTTCATGACCGGGACGGTCATCCCGGTGGATGGCGGTACGGTTGCCTGGTGACGACGGGACTATGAGCATCATCAGCCCGTGGTTCCAGCTCGGTTATGTCATCCCGCATCTCTATACCGACCTCGACGCCTACCAGTTCTACCGCGTCGCGCCCGAGGGCATGATGCTGGTGACGACCGGGCTCGACCTGAAGGATTACACCCTCGCGGCCGTCGAACGGGAGCTGCCCGCGCTCTGGCAGCGCTTCGATCTGCTCGCGAAAAAGAAGGTGGACCGGATAGCGCTCTCCGGCGTCCCGGTCGCGTCCGCGCTCGGCCGGAAGAAGATGCGCGAGATCCTTGCCGAGGGTGAGTCCCGGACGGGACTGCCCTGCGACACGGACCTCGAGGCGCACATTGCGGTGCTGCAGCACTTCGGCGCATCCCGGATCGCGCTGGCGACGCGCTGGCCCGACGCGGTGAACGCCGCGCTTACCCGCTACCTGGCCGATGCCGGCATCGAGGTCATCGCCTGCCGCTCACGCGCGCGCTCGCTTCAACAAAACAAGGAATCGAGCCCGGCTGACGACCATCTCCTCGCGCTCGAGCTGGGCGGCCAGGTACTGCGCGAAGCGCCCGACGCGCAAGCGCTCCTGATGCCGGGCGGCCTCTGGTTCGCCATCCACGCCGTCCCGCTGCTCGAGGCCGAGCACGGCCGGCCGGTGCTGCTCAACATACTTTCCACGGCCTGGGCCGCGCTGCGCGCGGCGGGTCGCCGCATGCTGCACCGTCCCGACGCCCGGTGGGGCAAGGTCCTGGCGAGACTCTGACGCTCCGCGACAACTGCCCACGCGGGCGACCCGGAACGATCAGTCCGGTCAGGCGTTATTTCGGCTGCATGACGGGCGAGGCCTGGTTGCACCTAAAAGTACCGTAGCACCAGGTAGGCGATCGCGCCTATACACGCCAGGATCCCGGGAACTGCAACGAGCGTGATGGTTTTCTGGCGCCTCAGCGCCTCACGTTGCAGGCCAATCGACTCTTGCACGCTGGCGCGTGATCTCTGCAACTGGTCTTCGGCCAGCGCACGCTGCGCGGTGAGGTGGGAAATGATCTCCCGCTGTCCGTCGCGGATCTCGTGCAGCGCGCTCAGTATTCTCTCTTCCGCTTCCTGGCTCATAAAACTCCCCGCCGGCCAACCCGAAGTGATTGGACCGAAAGCCGGATTATCAATGGATATTGTGCGCGTCGGGTTGTCATTCTTCAATGAAATCGCTTCCGTGCCGTTATCGAGGCGCCATTAGGGTGATAAGATTCGACCTCCCCGCTCGACCACCGATCGAAGCCCCGATGGCAAGCAAAGGCCGCCAGCTCAAGGAGCTGATTCATTCTCCCAGGATCCTCGTCACGCCCGGCGTCTACGACGGCTACAGCGCGCGGCTGGTGGAAAAAACGGGCTTCCAGTCCGGCTCGATCACCGGCGCCGGGACCTCCGAGAGCCGCCTCGGCTGGGCCGACCGCGGCGTGATGGGGCTCGACGAGAACGTCGCCAACGCGCGGCGCCTCGCCGACTGCTGCGACCTGCTGCTGCGCGCCGACGCCGACACCGGCTACGGCAACGCCATGAGCGTCTACTTCGCGACGCGCGCGTTCGAGAAGGCGGGGATGGCCGCGGTCATGTTCGAGGACCAGGTGTGGCCCAAGCGCTGCGGGCACATGGCGGGGAAGAGCGTGATTCCCGCGGAGGAGATGGTGCAGAAGGTGAAGGCCGCGTGCGACGCGCGCCTCGATCCCGATTTCATCATCATCGCGCGCACCGATGCGGCCGGCACGCACGGCGTGGACGAGGCGATCCGGCGGCTCAACCGGTACGCCGAGGCCGGCGCGGACTGCATCTACGCCGACGCGCTGCTTTCGCGCGAAGACATCGCGAAAGTGGCGAAGGGCGTGCCGAAGCCGCTCATCGTCAACATGGGGCTCGGCATGCGCACGCGGAAGACCACGCCGCTCATGACGCCGAAGGAACTCGAGGCGCTCGGCGTCGCGGTGGTGAGCTACCCGCGGCTGCTCACGACCGCGGCGCTGCGGGGCATGATGAACGCCATGGCGGTGTTCAAGGACGAAGTGGTCGGCAAACACCGCCTCGTCGAGCGCACGGATCTCCAGGTTTCGTTCGAGGAATTGAA
>DASWIC010000246.1:0-4898 GCA_036397875.1 Burkholderiales bacterium | reverse complement strand
GAGAGCGCGCTTCGACTTCGAGGCGCTCGGGAAAGTGGTGCGCCCCGCGGTGCGCATGCTCGATAACGTGCTCGACGCGACCGTGTGGCCGCTCAAGCGGCAGCAGGAGGAGGCGCGGGCGAAGCGCCGCGTGGGGCTCGGGTTCACCGGGCTCGGCGACGCGCTCATCATGCTGGGGCTGCGCTACGACACGGATGAGGCGCGGCGCATGGGCGCGAGGATCTCGGAAGCCATGCGCGACGAAGCCTACGCGGCTTCGATCGAGCTCGCCCGGGAGAAAGGCGCCTTCCCCCTGTTCGACGCGGAGCAGTACCTCGCCGCGCCGCGATTCGCCTCCCGCCTCCCCGAAAAACTGAAGCGCGCCATTCGCGCTCACGGCATCCGCAACAGCCACCTGCTCTCGGTCGCGCCCACTGGAACGATCTCGCTTGCTTTCGCCGATAACGCGTCGAACGGCATCGAGCCCGCGTACTCCTGGACCTACCAGCGCAAGAAACGCATGCCCGACGGCTCGATGAAAAGCTACGACGTCGAGGATCACGCCTGGCGGCTCTACCGCCACCTCGGCGGGGACCTGGAGAAACTGCCGCCCGCGTTCGTCACCGCGATGGACATCTCGGCGCTCGATCACATGCGCATGGTCGCGGCGGTCGCGCCGTACGTGGACTCCGCGATCAGCAAGACCGTCAACGTCCCCGAGGACTATCCATACGAGCAGTTCCGGAATCTCTACCTGGAAGCGTGGAAGGCGGGGCTGAAGGGCATCGCCACCTACCGTCCCAACCAGGTGCTCGGGAGCGTGCTCTCGGTCGCGCCGGAAGCGGAGCAGCCGAGCGACCTCGACACCAGCGCCGACCGCCGCATCCGGCTCGAGGCGGCGCCGCAGCCCGCCCTCGCCAGCCTGCGCTGGCCGGGGCGGCCGAAGCTCGCCGCCGGCAACCCGTCCTGGACCTACATGGTGGAGTCGCCGTTCGGCCGGTTCGCGATCTTCGTCGGCCACGTCGGGAACGGCGAGCCGTTTCCGTTCGAGGTGTGGGTCAACGGCACCGAGCAGCCGCGGGGACTGGGCGCGGTCGCAAAGACCCTTTCCATGGACATGCGCGCGCAGGACAAGGCCTGGCTCAAGCTGAAGCTCGAGATCCTCGCGCGCACCGCGGGCGACGACGCGTTCGATTGCCCGATGCCGCCGGACGGCGAATTGCGCCGCATGCCGAGCCTGGTGGCGGCGTTCGCGCGCATCGTGCGCTACCGGGTGGACGAGCTGGGGGCGTTCTCGAAGCTGGACGGCGGCTCGCCCGTCCTCGAGGCGCTGTTCGCCCGGAAGGAGCCGAAGACCGGGACCGACGGCACGATGTCCTGGACGGTGGACGTGTTGAATCCCCGCGCCGGCGACGACTTCCTGCTGATCCTGAAGGAGCTGATGCTGCCGGGCGGCCATCGCCGCCCGTACTCGGTGTGGATGGCGGGCGAGTACCCCCGGGCGCTCGACGGACTGTGCAAGCTGATCTCGCTCGACATGCGCGTGATCGACCCGGCGTGGATCGGCATGAAGCTGCGCAAGCTCCTGAGCTATGCCGAGCCGCTCGGCGATTTCATGGCGCGGGTGCCGGGGGAGCAACGGCAGCAGAATTTCCCCAGCACGATCGCCTACTGCGCGCGCCTCATCATCCACCGCTACGCGATGCTCGGCGTGCTCGACGAGCGCGGCTATCCCCTCTCCGAGATGGGCGTGCTCGAGATCCCCGAGGACGACCGGATGCCGGTGCGTGAGGGCGCCGCCTATCGCATCCTGCGCGGCAAGCGCTGCGGGGAATGCGGCAATACGGCGGTGATCCACAAGGACGGCTGCGAGTTCTGCACCGCGTGCGGGGCGATCGGCGCCTGCGGGTAAACTTGACGGCCGATCGGCGGTCCAACGCGCAGTTGCCGCTGCCATCCCCATCGGACAGGAGGAATAGATGCGCGCCCGCCCCGGCTTCTTCCGCACCCTGACCCTGCTCGCCCTCGTCGGCGGCGGCCTCGCGGCCGCGGTGCCCCTGAACACCTACGGCGATCCGCCGCCCTGGGCGCCCGCGCACGGCAAGCGCAAGAAGGGCGATCCCTACACCGGCTATTCCGGCAAGAAGTGGGACAAGCATTTCGGGGTGCTCGCCGGCCGCTGCAACCGCGAGGTGATCGGGGCGGTCGTCGGCGCGGCCGCCGGCGGAGCGATCGGCGCGCGGGTGGGCAATGAGGAAAACCGGGAGATCGCGATCGTCGTCGGCTCCGTGGCCGGCGCAATCATCGGCGCGAAGGTCGGCCGCGGCCTGGATGAAACCGATCGCGCGTGCATCGGCCACGCGCTCGAGCTCGTGGGCGACAAGAGATCGGTCACCTGGGCCAGCGCGGACAATCGCAGGACCTACCGCTTCTTCCCGGTGCGCGGCTTCGAGCAGGAAGGCGTCAAATGCCGCGAATTCGACTTCAGGGTCACCACCACCGACGGCATCAAGAAGACGAACCGGGTGAAGGCCTGCCCGGGCGCCGACGGCACCTGGCGCCTGGTCGGCTGAGCGCGCGGCGGCGCGTGGCTCGCGGCTCGTGACTGGTGAGCGAAGACCTCCAGCCGGAGCGCCCGGAGTCGCTGTTTGGCGACGCCATCGCGGCAGAACCTGACAACCGGTCGCCGGTCCAATGCGTTGATGCCATCGGCATCGCACGGATGAAGGAGGAAAAAATGCACGCTCGTTGCAGCTTCTCCAGCA
This sequence comes from Burkholderiales bacterium, assembly GCA_036397875.1. Lineage (GTDB taxonomy): Bacteria > Pseudomonadota > Gammaproteobacteria > Burkholderiales > SG8-41 > SG8-41. Next base: position 2,154 of record DASWIC010000246.1, on the reverse strand, counting down.
TGCTCACAGTCCTGATCCTCGCCGGCGGCGCTCTGGCGGTCGTGTTGCCGGTGAACACCTATGGCGACCCGCCGCCCTGGGCACCGGCGCACGGCTGGCGCAAGAAGAACGACCCTTATTACACCGGCTACACCGGCAAGAAGTGGGACAAGCACTACGGCGTGGTGGAAGGCCGCTGCAACCGCGAGGCGGTCGGGGCCGTCATCGGCGCGGTTGCGGGCGGAGCAGTCGGCTCGCGGGTCGCCAAGGACAGCCGCGACCGGCCGATCGCAATCCTGATCGGATCCATGGCCGGTGCCATGATCGGCGCCAAGATCGGCCGCGACATCGATCAGACCGACCGCGCGTGCATCGGGCACGCGCTGGAACTCGCGGGCGACAAGAAGCGCGTCACCTGGTCGAGCGCCGATAGCAGCAAGACCTATATGCTGACGCCACTGCGCGGCTTCGAGCAGGGAGGCGTGAACTGCCGTGAGTTCGACCTCCGGGTCACGTCCGGCAAGCGCAAGGAAACCAGCCGGGTGAAGGCCTGCCCGGGCGGCGACGGCACCTGGCGCCTGGTCGGCTGAGCGCGCGGCGGCGCGTGACTCGCGGCTCGTGGCTCGCGGCAAGTGGCCGGTAAGCAAACCTTCAAACCCACGCGGCGGGGGTCGGGGTGACCCTGAAGAAGATCACCGCAGCGGCTTGATGCCCGCGGTCTGAACCACTTTCTTCCACATCGCGATGTCGCTGCGGAGCCGGGCGCCGAGGCGTTCCGGCGGGCCGCCTTCGAGTTCCAGGCCATCGGCGGTGAAGCGCGTCCTGACGTCGGGCATCTGCAGAATGCGGTTGATCTCGCCGTTCCAGCGCTTGACGATGCTCGCGGGCACGCCCCTCGGAGTGAGGACGGCGGCCCAGCTCACGGCGACAAAACCCGGAACGGTCTCGGCGACGGTCGGGACATCGGGCAGGACGCTCGCGCGCTTGGCGCTCGTCACCGCGATGCCGCGCAGCCGCTTCGACTTGACGTGCGGGACCAGCCCCGGCAGGCCGCCGACGATGAGCTGGATCTGGCCGCTCATCAGATCGCTGGCCGCGGAGGTGGCGCCCTTGTACGGCACGTGCGTCATCCGGGTGTCGGTCATCTGGTTGAATAGCTCGGTCGCGAGGTGATTGCCGCTGCCGATACCGCCGGAGCCGTAGTTGATCATTCCCGGATTCGCCTTGGCATACGCGATCAGCCCCTTGACGTTCGTGAAGGAGCTCGACGGATTGACCGTCATCAGGTTCGCGATCTCGCCGATCATCACGACCGGCAGCATATCCTTGAGCGGGTCGTAGGGCAGCTTGTAGAGCGCCGCGTTCGAGGCGTAGCTGGTCGACACGGCGACGAAGGAATAGCCGTCGGGAGTCGTCCTCACCGCGATCTCGGCGCCGATGGTGCCGCCGCCGCCCGGGCGGTTGTCGACCACCACTTGCTGCCCGAAGGACTCGGTCAACTTATGCGCCAGCGTTCGCACCACGATGTCGGTCTGGCCGCCGGGGGGAAACGGCACGATCAGCCGGACCGGCTTGGTCGGATACTTCTGCTGGGCATGCACGCCGCCCGCCGCGAGCAGCAGTCCCAAAGTTGCGGTCACCAGCCAGCACGTTCTCATTGCGTTCTCCTTCGAAGTTATCGTTGCGCCTTGACGCTCGAACTCACCAGCCGTCGCAAGCGCTCCCTTGCAACGAAGCGTCATGCACGCGTTCGCGCATGATGCCAGAGGCGCCATGATAGATCACTTGGGGCGCTTGACGCAGCGCACCTTGCGCGGAATGGATTTGTCCCGGTTTCCACCCGTGATTTCCTTGACTTCGCCGCGTGGACAGGCGCCATCGTCGACATAGACGATCTTTCCGTACCGCACCTCCCCCGCGGGCGGTTCCTTCCTGAGGACCTCGACATCGGCGAGACCGGAGCCGGAGACCAAAACCGCCCACCCCGCTGCCAGGGCACCAAGACGACGAAATGCGCTCATCAAATCGCTCCTTTTCAGGTCCGGGGAAAGCGCAAGCGCCGCATGACGCGGCATGGTTCCTCCCACGTGCCATGACGGCTATTCTTGGAAATACCATACCACCGGAGACCGAAGCTGCACAGACCGCCGTTCCGCCCGAATTCCGCTCCCGACT
>DASWIC010000245.1:0-2236 GCA_036397875.1 Burkholderiales bacterium | reverse complement strand
GCCGTAGTCGCGCCACGAGTAATTGCGCTGGGTCTGGGGCTCGCCGAGCTTGGCGTTGTCGTGCCCCCTGCCCTTGCCGAACGCGAACACCTCGACGTTGGTGGTAATGCAGAACGCGAGCCGCTTGCCGCCCGGCCAGCTGTAGTCCTTGCGCTCGATGAGCGGGGAATAGTCGTAGCGGTTGTGCCTGGGCAGCAGCGTGGAGGCCATGTCGCGCTCCTGGCGCGGAAGGAGACGCTAAACTTACCACAGGAGCCACCGCTGCATGTTCGATGCCGCCTCCGTACCGGAACTGATTTTCGCCACGGCGCACGATCCCGCCATACGCGCACGGCCGGCCCTGTGGGCCGAGGGGCGCGCGCTGGATTACTCCGAGCTGGCGGACGCCATCACGCGCGTATCCGGCATGCTGCTCGAGCGCGGGCTTCGCCGCGGCGATCGCGTCGCGTTGATCGCGCGCAGGTCGGCAGACGCCGTGGCCGGGGTGCTCGGCATTATGGCGGCGGGCGGCGCGGCCTGCGTCGTCGATCCGCGGCTGCCGCCCGCGGAGCTTGGCGTCCGGCTCGGGAGCGCGGGAATCGGCTGGCTCGCGGCGGATGCCACGCACGACGCGCTTGCGGGAGCAGCGGCGGGATTGAAGCGTGTCCGGCTGGAGGACGTGGCGCGCGCGGCGCCCCGCAAGGTCGATGACATCGGTCGCAGCGACGACGCGCTGCTCGTGATGACTTCCGGCAGCACGGGCGCGCCCAAGGCGGTGCTGCTGACCCATGGAAATCTCCTTTCCAACGCGTTTGGCGTCGCCGAGCGCACCGGGGTCACGCCGGAAGACCGCCTCCTGCACCTGCTGCCTCTCCATCACACCAACGGCATCAACAACCTGCTGATCGTTCCGTTCTGCCGCGGGGCGTCGGTGGTGATGCTCGAGCGCTTCCAGGCCGAAACCTTCTTCCACGAGATCGCAACCCACCGGCCCACATACATCACCGGGGTCGCGACTCACTACTCGCGCCTGCTCGCGCATACGCCTCCGCGCGGCGCGCTCGCCAGCCTGAGATTCCTGCGGTCCGGAGCGGCACCGCTCGGCGCGCAATTACACCGGGACGTCGAGCGCCATTTCGGGTTGCCGCTCATCCACTCCTACGGCCTTTCGGAGGACACCTGCACGGCAACCATGAATCCTCCGGCCGCCCGCAGGATCGGGACCGTCGGCACCGCGCTCGCGGGCCAGCGCGTCGCCGTCTTGGCTCCCGGCGGTGAAACACCGGTCGCGGCGGGCTCGGAAGGAGAAATCTGCATTGCGGGACCCTCGCTCATGAAGGGGTATGTGCCACCGGCCGGGCACGCGGACGGGCCTTCGATCCGCAACGGCTGGTTGCGCACCGGCGATCTCGGCCGGCTCGACGGCGAGGGCTATCTCACGGTGAGCGGGCGGCTGAAGGAGATCATCATCCGCGGCGGCGAGAACCTGTCGCCCGGGCGCATCGAGGAGGCGGTGCTGCGCCACCCCGCCGTGCGCGCCTGCTGCGTCGTGGGCGCCCCGGACGCCGATCGCGGGGAAATACCCGTGGCGTTCGTCGTCGCCCGGGGCGGGTCTTCGGTGCAGCAACGTGCCATCCAGGATCACGTCCGCGCCGAGCTCCCACGCGCGTGTGTGCCGGAACGGGTCATCGTGCTCGACGCGCTGCCGGAAATCGGGATCGGCAAGATCGACCGGGAGGCGCTCAAGCGCTTGGCCGCGAAGGCGTGACCGCTGACAATCACAAGACAGGAACGAACATGACCGCCAACCTTCCCAACCAGATGAAAGCCGTCGAGATCTCTCGGCCCGGCAGCCCCGACGTGCTGAAGTCCGTCACGCGCCCCCTGCCCGTGCTTCGCCCGGGGGAAGTACTGATCAAGGTTGCGTGTGCGGGCGTGAACGGCCCGGACATCATGCAGCGCAAGGGCCTCTATCCCCCGCCGGCCGGTGCCTCGGATCTCCTCGGCCTCGAGGTGTCCGGCGAAGTCGCGGCCGTGGCCGCACCTGCGGCGCGCTGGTCGGTCGGCGACCGGGTGACCGCGCTCACGAACGGCGGCGGTTACGCGGAGTATTGCGCCGCCGACGCGCAGCACTGCCTGCCGCTGCCGCCGGGCGTCGCATTGATCGACGCCGGCGGCCTGCCCGAGACGTTCTTCACCGTGTGGAGCAACGTCTTCATGGGGGCGGGGCTTGCGGCCGGCGAGACTTTTCTGGTCC
>DASWIC010000244.1:0-2785 GCA_036397875.1 Burkholderiales bacterium | reverse complement strand
TTCCGGTATGAACACCGTTTCGATCGCGTTGCCGGTGCCGACGTCGAGCAGCCATTTGCGCGTGCCGTCGGCGGCAGTGGTGTCGCGCAGCACTCGCGGCGCGGCGATCGACGCGCTTTCCGCGAGACGCTCGCGCAGCGGCTTCGCCATATCGGTCATGGCGCTGAAATCGTCCACGCCCGCATGATGGATCCAGCGCAGCAGTTGCCGCGCGCGGTACGGCTTCTCGCCCAGGCCCGCGCAGAAGCCCCGCAACGCCTCCTGGTCCAGCCCGATCAGATTGACTGTCATGCCGGCAACGCGCTCACCGCGAATGGATTTCCTGTTTCGGGAAGAAGAAGGCGATTTCCGTGGCCGCGGACTGCCGCGAGTCCGATCCGTGCACCGCGTTGGCGTCTATGCTTTGAGCGAAGTCGGCGCGAATAGTGCCTGGCGCAGCCTTTCGGGGGTCGGTTGCGCCCATCAAGTCGCGGTTCTTCTGGATGGCGTCGCTGCCTTCCAGCACCTGGATCATCACCGGGCCGGAGGTCATGTATTTCACGAGTTCCTGGAAGAACGGCCGGTCCTTGTGCACTGCGTAAAAGCCCTCCGCCTGGGTTTGGGACAGCCACGTCATGCGGGCGGCGATGATCTTGAGTCCCGCGTCCTCGAACCGGGCGGAGATCCTGCCAATCACGTTTTTGGCTACGGCATCGGGCTTGATGATCGACAACGTCCGCTCTGCGGCCATTCAGCTTCCCTTGATTGTCGTTTTTTGTGTCCAGCTTGTCAGAATAACACGATAAGGCATTGAAATGAAGCGGATTCGGGGACTTTCGCTTGCCCAAACAGAGACTTGCCGCGTGCGCGGCAAACGCGGTCACCGGGCCGCTCAGACGGGGGCCTCGCCGGCCAGCGTGACCCGGTGCATGACGCGCCGGAACCCGTGATAGTCGTTCACCGGGTTGTGCTGGGTGCAGCGATTGTCCCAGAACGCGAGCGAGCCCGGCTCCCAGTGGAAACGACAGGTGAAATCGGGCCTGACCTGGTGCGCAAACAGGAAGCCCAGGATCGGCGCGCTTTCCTCCTCGGTCCAGTCCTTGAAGTGCGTCGTATGGCCGACATTGACGTAGAGCGCCCTGCGCCCCGTTTCCGGGTGCGTGCGCACCACGGGATGCTCCCCGACCAGCACCTTGTGCTCCACACCGGCCTCGCGCAGACGGTCTTCTCGCGTGCGCGAGGCATCGGCCTTGGTCGACGCGTTGATTCCAATCACGGCCCCGAGCCTGCGCCGAAGTGGCTCCGAAAGGGCCTCGTAGGCAAGATACTGATTGGCGAACAGCGTGTCGCCGCCGTACGGCGGGACCTCGATCGCATAGAGCATGCTCGCCATCGGCGGGCGCTCGAGGTAGGCCGTATCGGAATGCCAGATGCCGCCGAAATTCACCCGCTCGTGCTCGAGCTTGACGACCGGCGTGATGAGCGGGCATTCCGGCAGCCCCTTCAGCTGCGGATATTCCATCGGCTGCCCGAAACCTCGCGCGAACGCGAGTTGCGCCTGCGGGGTGAGCTTCTGGTTGCGAAGAAAGATCACCAGGTGGTCGAGAAAGGCGTGGCGGATCTCGGCGATGATGGATTCGGCAAGGGGCCGCGCGGCATCGACGCCTTCGACCTCCGCGCCGAGCGCGCCGGCGATCGGGCGGACCTGGATATGGCGATAGCTGCGGGTCACTCGCAATTAGATGACGTTTAAGTTTTTCAATGCCCGGATGCGCGCTTCATCGTAGCCAATTTCGCGCAGCAGTGCCTCGGTGTGCCCGCCCAGTGCCGGCGCCGGGCGCGCGGGCGGCTCCTCGTTCCCGCACCGTACGGGAGTAGCCACCATGCGATATGACCCACGCGCCGGGTGCGGCAGCGTTTGCAGTCTTCCGTGCTCCGTCACGAACGGGTTCTCGAGCGCCTGCGCCAGGTCATGGATCGGCGCAGCCGGCACCACCCCGGCAAAGCGTTCGAGCCACTCGGCCGTCGTGCAGTGCCCGAGCTCGCCGTCGATCATTTCCGTCAGGAGGTCGCGGTGCCGCAACCGGTCCGGGAACCGGCCAAAACGCGCGTCCTCGACCCATTCCGGGCGGCCCAGCTTCGCGCACAGCGCCGGCCAGAACTTCTCCTTGTTGCACATGATGTAGATCCAGCCGTCGCGCGTGCGGTAGAGCTGGCACGGCGTCAGCGCGGGATGCGCCGAGCGCGGCAGGCGGCCGGTGACGACGCCTTCATTCAAGTACCAAGTCGCCAGATAGCAGGTGTTGAATAGCGCCACGTCAAAAAGGCTCACGTCGATGTCGCGACCCGCGCCGGTCGCACGCGCCGAGGTCAGCGCGGCGAGCAGCGCGTACGCAAGCCCCAGCCCCGACATGAGGTCCACGATCGAAAGCCCGAAGCGCGCCGGCGGCGCGCCGGGCTCGCCGGTCAGCGAGAAATAGCCCGCTTCTGCCTGCATCAGGTAGTCGAACCCCGGCCAGTCGGCGCGCGGGCCGCTGCGCCCGTAGGCGGAGAGGTGCGCGCACACGATCTTCGGATTCACCTGCTTCAGGCGGTCATAAACGAGCCCGAGCTTAACGGGCACGTCGCCGCGCAGGTTGGAGGCCACCGCGTCCGCGGTGCGCGCGAGATCCTGCAGCACCGCCTGCCCTTCCGGGCGACCCAGGTCGAGCGTCAGGCTCTTCTTGTTGCGGTTGAGGCTGTGGAAGAACTCGCTGTCCCCGGGCGCAAAGAAATACGGTCCCACCGCACGCGACATGTCGCCGCC
>DASWIC010000243.1:0-8199 GCA_036397875.1 Burkholderiales bacterium | reverse complement strand
CGGCGGGCCCCACGGGCCGATCTCGGGGTCGTCCCAGAAGCTCTTGCCCTCCGGCGCGCGCTTGACCACGGGCTCGAAGCCGTTGGCGCGCACGAATTCGATATGGCGCTTGAAGAAGGCGTGGCCCTTCATCATCCAGCGATAGCCGCCCACCGGCCAGTGGAGGTAGAGCCCCTTGCACGCCGAGGGGTGTCGCACCGCGAATGCGAGGGCGAGCGCGGCGCCCATGCAGCTGCCGAGCAGGATCGCCTGCTCCGCGCCCGCGAGATCGAGCAGCCCCTTCGCCTCCTCGACGTAAAGGTCCCAGGTCAGTGGCTCGACCCTGCCGCCCGACCGTCCTGCCTCGCGGCGGTCATATGCGATCGTTCTGAAATGGCGCGAGAGCGCGGCGAGGCCGTCCATCTCCTGCCATTCGCGCTTGCCGCCGGCCGCGGTCCAGCGCGACATGACCGAGCCGAAGCCGCCCGGCGCGAACATGAGCAGCGGCGGGCCCGACCCCTGGATCTGGTACTGCACCTTGATTCCGTTGATCGTCGCGATCGGCACGTGGCCTCGTTTCCGGCGGAACCACTCGCGCCGAAGGTAGGGATGTCGTGGAGATCATGATCATGCTGTCCATCCTCAAAAGGGAATAGGAGGAACATCACGTCGAATCGATTCCCGACCGTTGCGGCCCGGCCCGGGCAGCCGATGCCGCCAGAAGCTGCCTGAAACGGGCGGACTCATCCCTCAAGGGATGCGAAGCGGCTCTTCCTCCATCGCCGCGATCTGCTCGCGCAGCTCGAGGATGCGGTCCTGCCAGTAGCGCTGCGTGCCGAACCAGGGAAACGCGGCGGGAAACGCGGGGTCGTCCCAGCGCCGCGCGAGCCACGCCGAATAGTGAATGAGGCGCAGCGTGCGCAGCGCCTCGACGAGCAACAGCTCGCGTGGGTCGAATGCGCAGAAATTCTCGTAGCCCTTGAGCACGGCCGCGAGCTGGTGCGCCATCGAGCCGCGGTCGCCCGAGAACAGCATCCACAGGTCCTGAACCGCGGGCCCCGAGCGGCAGTCGTCGAAGTCGACGAAGTGGGGACCGGCGTCGGTCCACAGCACGTTGCCGCCGTGGCAGTCTCCGTGCAGGCGGATCCGCCTCACGTCCCCCGCCTGCTCGTAGCAGCGGCGCGTGCCCTCCAGCGCGAGCGCCGTCGCGCGGGTCCACGCTTCCAGCAGGTCGGCGGGGATCAGGTTGCTCGCAAGCAGCCATTCGCGCGGCTCGACGCCGAAGCTTTCGATATCGAGCGCGGGACGTTCGCGGAAGCTTTGAACTGCGCCGACCGCGTGAATGCGGCCGACGAAGCGCCCGATCCACTCGAGCGTTTCCGCGTCCTCGAGCTCGGGCGCCCGCCCGCCGCGCCGCGGGAACACCGTGAAGCGAAAGCCCTCGAACGCGTGCAGTGTCGCGCCTGCGATGGCGAGCGGCGCGACCACCGGGATCTCGCGGTCGGCAAGCTCCCGCGCAAAGGCATGCTCCTCCAGGATCTGCGCATCGCTCCAGCGCGCCGGGCGGTAGAACTTCGCCACCGCCGGGGTCCCCTCCTCCATCCACGCCTGGTAGACCCGGTTCTCGTAGCTCGCCAGCGCCATCAGCCGGCCGTCGGGTCGCAGCCCGACACCGGCGAGCGCGTCGAGCGCGCGGTCAGGCGTGAGATCGGAGTAGGGAGCGGAATTCAAAGGATGAAGGCAGAAGGATGAAGGATGACCTGGTCTGACTTCTGCCTTCTGACTTCTGACTTCTGCCCTGGGGCCGCGCGTCAACCGCCGGCGCCAAGGCGCAGCCACAGCCAGCCGGCCGCGACCCCCATGGTAGCAACGGTAACCGGCACGCCGATGCGGGCATGCTCCTTCCAGCCGATGCGGATATTGCGGCGCTGCGCCGCGCCGACCACGATGATGTTGGCGATGCTGCCCACGATCAGCAGGTTGCCGGCGAGGGTGCTCGACAACGCCAGCACCGGGCCGGCGATCCCGTGCGTCGCCGCGGGCAGCAGCAGCATGACGGCCGGCACATTTGACACGATGTTCGAAAGCACGAAGGCCGCGGCGAAGAGCGGCGCGGGATGCTGGAGGTCAACGCCGGCCGCGGCGAGGTCCTGGATCGACTGTTGCGGCAGCCCGGTCCGGGCGAGCGCGTGGTTCACGACGAAGAGCCCGATGAACAGCACCAGCAGCTGCCAGTCCACCAGTCCCAGCATCTTGAAGGAGTGGAGCTTCCGGCTCGTCATCAGGAGCCCGGCCGCGACGAGCGCCACCACCTCGCGCGGCAGGGGCGCGAACAGGAACAGGACGAAGACGACGCCCGCGACGGCGACTCCTTTGGCGCTCTGCCAGCGGTCGAACGCCGGCGGCGCCTCCCCGGGGAGATGCCCCGAGGCCGCCCCTGCGCCGGGCGCGAACTCCCAGCGGCCGCGCGCCTGCCACGCGATGATTGCCCAGGTCAGAACGAGCCCGAGCGCGACCGGCAGCCCGACCTCGCGGATGTAGCCGAGGAACGGCAGCCTGAGCGTCTCGCCGATCAGCATGTTCTGGGGGTTGCCGATCAATGTCGCCGCGGATCCCACGTTGGCCGCGCACGCGAGCGCCAGCAGGTACGGGACCGGGTTGAGCCGCCGCGCGATGCAGACATCCACCAGCACCGGCGCGACGGCCAGGCAGATGATGTCGTTGCTGAACACGGCCGAGAGCGCGGCGATCACGGCGATCACGGCGGCGAGCAATCCCGCCGGCGCAAGCGGCAGCGCGCCCAGCCGCTGGGTGATCCAGGTGTAGAAGCCGCCCAGGCGCAGCTGCGCCGAGATCACCATGAATGCGAACAGCAGGATGAGCGTCGGCGCGTGGATCGCGCCCCACGCTTCTTCCAGCGTGAGCGCGCCGACGGAAACGAGGGCGATGGCTCCGAGCAGCGCGACGCCGGTGCGATCGAGCTGCAGGAACGGCAGCCCGCCGAGGATCATCCCGAGGTACACGATGAAGAACACCGCGAGAATCGCGGCTTCGACCATCATTGGAATCTTATCGTCCCCTCACCGCCGAGAGGCTCAATCTCGGGACCGGCATGGGACCTCCCCTGCTTGGAACAGGGTGCGGATTATAGCGCCGCCTGAACCCCTTCTCCCTTCCCCCTTCTCCGTTACGTGCTAGCTCTTCGTGAATATCGCGTCGAGCCGGTCGAGGTCGTTGATGACTTTCCACTCGGATGCGCCGGCCCTCTCGACCCGCTTCTGCCAGGCTTCCAGCCGGCCGAGGTAGCGCCGCGGATCGATGTTGTCGGTATTGAGCTTGGTCACGTTGACCGCGATCACGCGGATGTCCTTCAGGCTGATGGGGAAACTGCGGATCGTCACCTTGTCGAGCTCCTCCTGCATGTCGGAGAAGATGAGGATGGTCTTCCTGCCCGCGCCGGTCTCGTTCAGGAACTCCGCGCCCTGGATCATCGCGCCGGTAATGTCGGTATAGGCGCTGCCCTGCACCGTCCTGAGGTAGGCGTCCGTCTTCGCGCGGAATGCGCGCTTCTGGGCGTTCGCCTGCGACGGGCGCTGGTCGAACATGGCCTTGGCAATGATGTCCTTCTCGCTGAAGCTGCGGCTCTGCACCCGCGCGACCGCCAGCGAATCCCCGGGCTGGAGCGTGCCCAGCAGGTAGTTGATGATGACCTGGGCCTTGCCCGCCTCGCGCGCATAGGTCCCGGAAGTGTCAACCAGCACGTACACCGCCTGGGCGTGGTTGCGCGGGTCCGTGCAGCCCGCGGCCGCCGCCACCAGCCCGACAGCGACCACCAACGTCCGGAACGCCCTCTTGATCATGGCCGGTCTCCTTTCAGGGCTTCAATTCGCCGGTGGAATCCAGCGAGCGTGGATGCACCACCGGTCCGCCGCGCAGGGATCGCACGAGGTGCTCGACCATCAGCGGCAACACCACCAGCAGATCGTAAAAGTGCAGCAGCAGGCGCGAGAGGTGCCGCGCCAGATTGCCGAGGACGCGCAGCGCGAATCCCAGGATCCGGACCATATCGGCCAGCAGCGATCCGCCGATATTGCGCGCCGAATGGATGAACGATTCGAGCGGAATCGCCACGAAGGCGAGCGCGAACGGCAGTATGAACCCGAGCACCATCTGGCCGGCCATCGGAATGCGCCCGACCCAGCCGTCGCTCGGCGCCGCCGGCGCCGACGCGGCAAGCGACTGCAGCAGCGCCTGCTTGTCCGCGATCAGGACGTCGCGCATCAGCGCCAGGGCCGCCTCGACGACCGCCAGGGTCACCAGCAGCACGAGCGATATCCAGACCATGCGGCGGCGCGCGCGGTCGTTCAGGTTGGAGATGCGCGGGAAGAGATGCGTGATGCGCAGCGCTTCCATCAGGAACAACCCCATCGACGCCTCGACCAGGATGATGACGAGCGCCGCCACCTCGGAGGTGCGCAGCGACGCGGTGAGGTAGTCGCCGGCGCCGACCATTTCCGACATCGGCAGCGCGATCAGCTTGAAATTGATGAATGCGCCGCCGAGCGCAATCGTCAGCACGATCGCTGCGATGTTGAACTGCGTGAAGGAGGAGGTCGCCAGGATCGACTCCGCCTCGTCGCTCTTGGCGGCGATCTGGCGGTACTTCTTCATTTGCGCGTCCACGGTCGCCGCGTTTTCCGCGAGGTCGCCCAGCTTCTTGTCGACGCGCTTCAGCGTCTTCTCGATCGAGCGCCAGAACGGCAGGATACCCTCCAGGATGTCGTGCCGCTCCTCGTAGGCGCGGCGATATTCGCCCAAGGCCTTGTCGTGGATGCGCTCGATCGACTGGCGGATCTCGTCCAGGATTTTCTGCGCCACTTCCCCGCCGCCGGACCTGATCTGCGCGACCGCGGCGACGGCCTCGACCCAGTCGGGCGGCGGCGGCGGCACTTCGCCGCACTTCTTGTAGTCCTCTTCGATGCGCGTGATCTCCTCGCGGAGCTTGCGCTGCAGGACCGGGTAGCCCTGCAGGTCACGCGTGACCAGGACCCCGACGCGCTCGAATTCACGCTCGATGCGCTGGCCCACTTCGCGCCGCCCCTGCGAGAGCAGTACTGCCTTGTTGCGCTCCTTCATTTGCGCCGCCGCAGCGAACAGCCAGCGCGAGGCCAGGCGCAGGGCGCCGGCGAGCGTGTAGCCGGCGACGCGGATGATGCCGTGCATGGGCACACGCGCCGCATAGAGGCCGATCATCGCAATGAGCACCAGGATCAGCACCGACAGCACGGTGTTGCCCGGCCAGATCATCCAGTCCTGCAGGTTCGTCATGGGAACCTCCTTCGGTACCGCGACGGTGCCGGGTACGATAGATCAGCCGGGAAAAACTTGCCGGGAAAAATCGACCTCTTGAGGACTTATTTCTCGATTCGGGACGCGCCCTGACGCGCGCGTCCCGAAATCGCAGGATCGCGGCGCACGGATGACACGATCAGCATCCGCAAAAAGTCGCTTGCATTGCGTTTGTCGCCGCTCCCCGACACTCAACATCGCGTCACGGCTTCGCTCCTGCAACCTGGACCTTGATCCACTCCGCGACTGATTTCGGTTCGCCCTTGCGAAGCTTGATCTCGACCCTGCGGCCTTGCTGCAGGTCGGCCATTGCACCGCTCCGGTTCGGCTGCTTTTCCAGGCTCCGATCGAGCCAGATAGAGGTCCGGTCCGTGAGCCCGACCGTGCGCGCACCCGACAGGCCCGAAACGGTCACCATCCTCCTTCCCGGATCGACCGACTCGAGGGTTCCAATCAGGCTCGTCTTGCCCGACACTCCGGGCGACTGTCCGATCGGAATGTACATTTCGGTTGCCTCCTGCCCGTGCGCGGCGAGTCCGCCTCCCAGCGCCACGACCACTGCCGCCAGTCCTAAGTAACGGTGCACCATGACTCGTCCTCCTTTCATGCCCGGATCTCCGTTCACGCACGCTCAGGGCGCCGCGGTGAGTTGCGCGCGCGCCAGCCGCTGCTCATCTATCGCCTGCCGGGTGAGCGCGCCCCGCCTGAAGAAGCTGCGCGCCGCCTTCCGCGCCAGCTTGCTCGCCCGCTGCAGGTGGGCGACCGCCTCGGGGTGCAGCCCCGCTCCGTCCAATACCTTGATGCTGTCCTGCGACTCGCTCACGGCCCGCTCGAGCAGCTCTCGAGCCGCCGCACGGTCCACAAATCCCTTGGCGGCGCTCGACTCCAGGAGCTCGATGCTCTGCCGGATGTTCTCAAGCGCGTTGAGGACCCGGAGAAACGCGGCCACTGCCACCACCTGTGTCGCGTCCAGCCGGATTCCGACGCCCCGCGGATCGGTTTTGGCCAGGGCCAGTCCGGACGGAGACCGGTTGAAGGCGTCACCATTGTAGAAAGCCACCGCTCCTTCGATGGTCTCGACCGTGTTGTTGTGGAAGAACGGACCGGTATCGGCGGCCTCCACGAGCGTTGGGGTATTGAACGTGCCGTCGCCGGGCCGGCCGAAGCCGTCGTCAGGGGGATTGCGCTCGCCGGCGAGATCGGCCGGCTGGTCCGGGAGGTTCTCCACACCGGTATTGAAGTTTGCGTTTCCGATGTTGCCCGCGCCGAAGTTCGCCGTCGCCCCGGCATTGACGTGGCAGAGATTGCACTTGCCCAGCCCGTTATCCAGGAAGATCTCCTGCCCGCGTTTTGCGACAGTCCCCTTGAGCGGTAGCGGCAGCGTGAGATCCTGCTGCCGGCCGAGGGAAAGCATGAAAGCTTCGAGGGCGTCCAGCTCGGCCTCCGTCGGGAGCCGGAAGTCCACGCCGGCCACGCGGTTCAAGGACTTCGTGAAATGCTGGATGACCGCCCCGGTCGCAAACGAGCGTAATGAGCCGTCCCCGGGCGCGCCGTCCCCCGACCAGCCCGTGCGGGGGCCCTGGCTGCTGGCGACCGAGATCCGCTGCGCGAGCACATGCGGCACTCCGCGCATGACGAACTTGTTCTCCAGGTCGTCGAAACCGTCGAGGTTCTCCAGGATGAGCCCGAACCGGCGCATCAGCTTCGGATTCTCGAAATTTTTCTTGAGCTCGGAGTTGAACTCCGCGGCGAACAGCGGATCGGTGGGCGGCAGCGTGGCAATGAAAGCGGGGTCAATAGTGAAGTTGTTGCTCGCAGGGTGGCAGGTGCCGCAGGTCCGGCCGTTTCCGTTGAACGTCTGGTCGAAGAAGATCTCCTTTCCCCTGGAAATGAGGTCGCCGGGAGGAGTCGATGGCGGCGCGCAAGCCGGGAGCGCCGACAGAACGCCCGCCAGCGAACACCACACAGCAAGGGAGGATGCATTCCTGATGCGTTGGATCCAACCAGGCCGCTTGTTCATGCGCGCCTCCTCGGCAGCAAATGAAGTCAGAGTCCGGCGTTTTCGTGCTCACGCCGTCGCCGACTGACGACAACGCACCGCGCACAGGTGTGCACGGGCGACGAGTATTGGATGTGAGTTTCCTGCCGACGTTCACCAATTGATGTCTCCCGCGTTCCGCCTTGACAGGTTTCTCCCCGGGCGCAACCATCATGACCAACATGCGGTCGCGCGCGTCCCGGTTGCTACTGGCCTGCCTCGCCCTGGTCGCGGTCGCAGGCGCGTTTGCGGACGAAGTCACAGCGTTCGCCGAAATGCGGCGCGCGCTCGCCGATGCCATTGAGGTGGGCGTGAACCGCGCGCGCCAACGAAGCGGCGGGCCGGCGATCGATCCGCGGGTAATTGCGGCCATGGCCAAGGTGCCGCGCCACGAGTTCGCGCCGCTCCCGCTCCGTCCATACGCCTACCTCGACCGGCCGCTTCCGGTCGGGCCCGATGCCACGATCTCGCAGCCGTCGCTGGTCGCGGTGATGACCGACCTGTTGAAGCTCAAGCGCGGCCAGAAGGTGCTGGAGGTGGGCGTCGGCGGCGGTTACCACACGGCGATCCTCGCGGAGATGACGTCCGATGTGTCGAGCGTCGAGTTCCATGCGCAGGTCGCCGAGGCGGCACGGCGTACCCTCCTGCGGCTAGGCTACCGCGGCGTCACAGTCAACGTTGCCGACGGCTACTACGGCTGGCGCCCGGGCGCGCCGTACGATGCGATCCTCGTGCGCATGGCGATCCCCGACGTGTCATCCGCGCTGCTCGAGCAGCTCAAGCCCGGCGGGCGCCTCATCGCCCCGGTCGGCCCTGCCTCGAGCCCTCAGCAG
>DASWIC010000242.1:0-6143 GCA_036397875.1 Burkholderiales bacterium | reverse complement strand
CTGCTACGTGCCCCCGTGCACCACCGAGAAATGGCTCGGGCGGTTCGCGTTCATGGACGCGGCCGGCGACCGCTGGTGGCCGATTGCGGGCAGCGTATTCTTCCTGCAAGCCGTGAAGCGGGTTCGCGGCATGCGGCTCATTATGCCCAAATGGAGCGAGCGCCTGGCGCCGGGCAAGAGCCTCGCCCCCGCGCCGAAGAGGGTCGCGCGGCCCGAAGAAGCACTGACCACGCGCAATGGCCTGACGGGCGACCAGTGAGCGGCGTCGTCGAGATCTACACCGACGGGTCGTGCAAGGGCAACCCCGGCCCCGGCGGCTGGGGCGTGCTCCTCCAGCGGGACGGGAGAATCCGTGAGCTTCATGGTGGAGAGGCGCACACGACCAACAACCGGATGGAACTCGTAGCGGTGATCCGCGCGCTGGAGGCGCTCGAGCATGGAACCCGGGCGCAGCTCCATACCGATTCCCAGTACGTGCACCTCGGCATCAGCAAATGGATCCGGGACTGGAAACGACGGGGCTGGCGCACCGCGGAAAAGAAGCCGGTCAAGAACGTGGACCTGTGGCGCCGGCTCGATGAGCTGGCCGGCTTGCACGAGGTCGAATGGATCTGGGTCCGGGGCCACTTCGGCAACGCCGGCAACGAGCGGGCGGACGAGCTCGCCAATCTCGGCGTTGCCGAAATTACCGGACGCTCGTGAGTGATGGGCCAATTCGAAGTCATCCCGCTCCGCGCGTTTGCGGATAACTACGTCTGGACGATCCGCGACGCGAGATGCGCCGCGGTCGTGGACCCCGGCGACGCGCGGCCGGTCCTGGACT
Organism: Burkholderiales bacterium; assembly: GCA_036397875.1. Classification (GTDB taxonomy): domain Bacteria; phylum Pseudomonadota; class Gammaproteobacteria; order Burkholderiales; family SG8-41; genus SG8-41. The sequence goes on along the minus strand of DASWIC010000242.1, from coordinate 5,320 downwards.
ATCTGGACGCGCAGAAGCTGGAGCTCGTCGCGATCCTCAATACCCATCACCACGCCGACCACGTCGGCGGCAACGCCGGGCTGCTCGGCCGCTGGAAGGCGCCGGTATACGGGCCCCACGACGAGCGCATTCGCGAAGTCACGCAGCGGCTGGCGGACGGGGCGCGGTTCACGCTGCCGCATTTCGCGATCGACTTCGAAGTGCTGGAGATACCGGGGCACACGCGCAGCCACATCGCATTTCATGGCGGCGGGATGCTGTTCTGCGGTGACACGCTCTTCGCCGCGGGATGCGGGCGCCTCTTTGAAGGCACGCCGCGGCAGATGCACGATTCGCTGGCCCGACTGATGCGGCTGCCGGATGCGACCCGCGTCTATTGCGGCCACGAGTACACCCTGTCCAACATCCGGTTCGCGAAGGCCGCCGATCCCGAGAACGCCGCCCTGCTCGAACTGGAGGCTTGGGCACGACAGCAGCGCGCCCAGGGGCTGCCGACCCTGCCCTCCACGATCGGGCAGGAAAAGGCGACCAATCCGTTCGTCCGGGTGCGCGAGCCTGCCGTAGTCGCCACCGCCAATCGCTACGCCGGCAAGCCGCTCCAGGATCCCGTGAGCGTGCTTGCGGCCATACGGGAGTGGAAAAACAGTTTCTGACGGCGTGAATGGTGCGCGGACCCCGCTCCCGGCCCACGATTGCACCAAATCCTCGTAAAACACTTTTGATTATGTTGCAAATATCATGATTTATAACACTATTTATCTTGACGGTTTGGCGGCGCTTGGCTACCATCCCCGGCTCCTGTAAAAGGCTCGCTTGGTGATTCATGATCAACGGTTCCGTCCGCTTTGATCTGGCGTTCTCCCGGCACGCGGGAGAGTGGGGCCTTTTCCACTCACCAATAACCACTCACTGCTCACGCATTTCCCGCACGGCCCAATGCTGATCCGCGTCCTGTCATTGGGCCTCGCGGCCTGGTTGCTCGGCGCCTGCGCATATTTGCCGCAGGAGCCAGATGGGCTCGCAAAGGCCGAGCCCCCCGTCGCGCCGGCACCCGTCCCGAAGGAGCAAGCGCCCGCGCCTCCGGCAGCAGTGCCCGCCCCAGCGCCTCAGCCGGCGGCTGTTGTGGAAGCGCCGCCCCCACAACCCGCGCCTCCTCCGGCCAACTTATGGCATCGCATCCGCGCCGGCTTCCGCCTGCCCGACATGGACGGCGCGCTGGTTGAAAGCCAGGAGCAGTGGTACGTGTCGAATCCGGACTATGTCGCCCGCATGATCGAGCGCGGCAGCCACTTTCTCTACCACGTGGTGGAGGAAGTCGAGCGCCGCCGGATGCCGACCGAGATCGTGCTGTTGCCGATGATCGAGAGCGCCTACAACCCGCAGGCGTACTCCCGCTCCCACGCCTCGGGCATGTGGCAGTTCATGCCCTCGACCGGCAAGAAGTACGGGCTGCGGCAGAACTTCTGGTACGACGGACGGCGCGACGTGCTGGCCGCGACCTCCGCCGCGCTCGACTACCTGGAAAAACTCCATGGCGATTTCGGCGACTGGAATCTCGCGCTGGCGGCCTACAACTGGGGCGAAGGCGCGGTGAGCCGGGCGATCGCGCGCAACCAGGCGCGGGGACTGCCGACGGACTACGAGAGCCTGCCGATGCCGCTGGAGACGCGCAAGTACCTGCCGAAGCTGCAGGCCGTGAAGAATATCGTCGCCAATCCCGGCCACTACGGCATTGCGCTGCTCGATATCCCCAACCAGCCCTATTTTGCGACCGTCACGACGCTCCGCCACATCGACGTCCAGCTCGCCGCGAGCCTCGCCGAGATGTCGCTCGAGGAATTCCGGTTCCTCAACCCGGCGCATAACAAGCCGGTGATCAAGGCCGATGGCTCGGAGGCCATCGTGCTGCCGATCGAGAAGACCGCGGTCTTCGAGAAGAACCTTGAGACCCACGACCGCCCGCTGGTTTCGTGGCAGGCCTACACCCTGAAGCGCAGCGACCGGCCCGAGAAGATCGCGTCGAAGCACGGCATGACGCTGGCGGAGTTGAAGGAAGTCAACGGCATCCCCGCCAGGAGGAATATCGTCGCCGGGCAGACGGTGCTGGTGCCGATGCGCGGCGACGCCGAGCCGCATCTTCCCGACCTGCCTGCGCCGAGGCTGGCAACCCGCCGCTCCAATCCCAAACGCGCGTACTGTTACGTCGCGAGCGACAGCGGCGCGCAGAAGCGGGTGCCGTGCGCGGCGCCGGCGGCGAAGAAAAAGGCGGCGGCAACCGCCAAGCCACCCGCCGCGGGGCGCACGAGCACCGGTTCTGGATCTTCCATCGGCAAGCCAACCGGCAGCTAGAGACGGTCTCGAGAACACTCCCTCGCCCGCTTCCCCCTCACCCTACCCCTCTCCCCCTTTCCGGGGGAGAGGGGATTTCTCAGTGTAGAGATGACAAGCCGCCGTATGTGACGCGGTGAAGCGCGCGTTGTCCGGATAGGCTTCGCGGCAGCGCGCAAAGGCATCCGGGCAGCGCGGGTGAAAGTGGCACCCAGCCGGCGGGCTCACCGGGGATGGCAGCTCGCCCTGCAGCCGGATCACGTCACGCTTCGTCGCCGGATCGATCACCGGCACCGCCGACAGCAGCGCCCGCGTGTAGGGGTGCTTCGGGCGGGAGAGCACTTCCTCGACGCGCCCGTGCTCGACGATGCGCCCGAGGTACATCACCGCCACCTCGTGCGCGAGGAACTCGATCACCGAGATGTTGTGGGTGATGAAGAGATAGGCGAGACCGTGCCTGCGCTGCAGGTCCTTCAGGAGGTTCAGGATCTGCGCCTGCACCGAGACATCGAGCGCGCTGGTCGGCTCGTCGCACACGATGAGCCGGGGCTCGACCGTCAGCGCGCGCGCGATGGCGATGCGCTGCCGCTGCCCACCCGAGAACTCGTGCGGATAGCGCAGCTTGACCCCGGGATCGAGCCCGACCTCGCCGAGCAGCGCGTCGATGCGCGCCTGCCGCTCCTCGCGCCCGGCCCCGATGCCGAGCGCCGTCATGCCCTCCTCCAGGGTCTCCAGGATCCGCATGCGCGGGTTGAGCGAGGCGTACGGGTCCTGGAAGATGATCTGCGCGTGCTTGCGGTGCGGCCGCAACTCGGCCCGAGTGATCCGCGCCAAGTCCACGCCGTCGAAGCGCACCGTCCCGCCCGTCGGCTCGATCAGCCGCAGGATGCCCTTGCCCACGGTGGTCTTGCCGCAGCCGGACTCGCCCACCAGCCCGAGCGTGCGGCCGGCCTCGAGCTCGAGGGTAACGCCATCCACCGCCCGGACCTGCGCCACGACGCGCTTGAACAGGCCGCGACGGACGGGGAAGTGGACCTTGAGGTCGCGCACCTGAAGAAGTGAGTGGACCGCACCACCCCCGCCTCGACCCTCACCCCCGCCCCTCTCCCCCGACTGGAGAGGGGAGGTTCCAGATCGCAAGTTCGTGCGATGGGCGCTGGACGGCGGCGACCCCTCCTCGCCAAGGAGGGGAGTTTCCGGAGCGCCTCGCCGCCTTCCCTCATCCCTCTTCCCTCCGCCCTCATCCCTCCGGGCGCCGGGCGCGTACAGGTGGCAACGAGCGGTCTGTCCATTGCCCACCTCATACACGCCCGGTGGGGACTTGCGGCAGAGCTCCCACGCCGAGTCGCAGCGGTCAGCGAAGCGACAGCCGGTAAATTCGCGCGTGAGCGAGGGCACGCTGCCGGGAATCGCCACCAGGGGCGCGCCGCGCTTCGCGCGCGTCGGCAGCGATTCGAACAGCTTGCGCGAATACGGGTGCGCGGGCCGCGAGAAAAACGCCTCCCGCGTGCCGGATTCGACAATTTCCCCCGCGTACATGACCGCCACGCGATGCGCCGTCTCCGCCACGACGCCCAGGTCGTGCGTGATCAGCATCATCGACATTTGGCGCTTGATCTGCAGCTCCCGCAGCAAGTCGAGCACCTGTGCCTGGATGGTGACGTCGAGCGCGGTGGTCGGCTCGTCCGCGATCAGGAGCTCCGGATCGCAGGCCAGCGCCATTGCGATCATGACGCGCTGCTTCATGCCGCCCGAAAGCTGGAATGGATACTCGTCCTGCTGGCGGGCCGGGTCGGGAATGCGCACCGCCTCCAGCAACTCGAGAACGCGCGCCGCGACCTGGGCACCGGCGAGCGTCGTGTGCTGCCGGAGCGCCTCGGCGACCTGCTCGCCGACCGTCATGACCGGATTCAGCGAGAGCGCGGGCTCCTGGAAGATCATGCCGATGCGCCGGCCGCGGACCGCGCGCATCTCCGACTCCGGCAGCCCCAGCAGGTCGCGCCCGTCGAGCTCGACGGCCCCGCCGACGATGCCGCCCGCGTCCGGCAGCAGCCGCATGATCGAGAGCGCGGTCATGGACTTGCCGCAGCCCGATTCGCCGACCAGCGCGAAAGTCTCGCCCCGCTGCACGTCGAAGGAGACCCCGTCCACGGCGCGCACGACAGCGTCCTCCGTGTACAGATGCGTTCGAAGGCCCGTGACGCACAACAATGGACGGGCGTTGCTCATTCGCGGCGCACGGGCCTCATCGTGCTGATACGCGGGTCGAACGCGTCGCGCACCGCGTCGGCGAACAGGTTCGCGGAAAGCACCATCAGCAGCATGAAGCAGAACGCCGCCGCGAGCGACCACCACACGATCGGCTCCCGCGCCATTTCCAGGCGCGCGCTGTTGATCATTCCGCCAAAGCTCATCATCGTCGGATCCACGCCGACGCCGATGTACGCCAGCACCGCTTCCGCCAGCACCAGGCCGCTGAAGTTCAGCACCGCCGTGATGAGCACGATGTGCATGACGTTCGGCACGATATGCCGGGAGATGATCCGGAAATCGGACACGCCGAACGCCTTCGCCGCCTGGATGTACTCCAGCTCGCGCAGCTTCAGCGCCTCGCCCCGGATCAGGCGGCACAGGCCGGTCCAGCTGGCGACTCCGAGGATGAAGCACAGCCAGAACAGCCGGAAATCGGCACGCTGGATGGTGGTTTCGAAGCGGTCCGAGTGGATTTCAATATAGACCTGCATCATCAGCACCGCGGCCGCGATCAGCAGCACGCTCGGAATGGAGGACAGCGTCGTGTAGAGATACTGGATCGCATCGTCCACGAGTCCCTTGAAGTAGCCCGCCATCGCCCCGAACAGTATCGCGAAGGGAAGCATGATGAGCGTCGTCAGCGTCCCGATCAGGAGCCCGGTGCGGATGCTCTTCAACGCCTGGTAGAGCACGTCCTGGCCTACCTTGTCGGTGCCGAAGACGTGGTACTTGCCCGAGA
>DASWIC010000241.1:0-11311 GCA_036397875.1 Burkholderiales bacterium | reverse complement strand
GGCCGCAGCCGCGCGGAGCTCGACGGTGAATCGATTGCTGTCCAGCGCCTGGCTCGGCGAGGCGTGAACGTGCTGGGAATGGAACATGAGCATGTCCCCGAGGCGCAGAGGCACCTGCAACGGATCGCCGTATCCCCATTGACCCGGTTTTTCCGGCCCGGGCAGGGCCTGATACTGGGAGACATTCCGGCGGTACGCCTCTGGAAAGAGGAGGAGCGTCTGTTGCGGGCCCACCTCGTGAAGCGGAAACCAGAGGTTGAGTTGAAAATGCGTGTGACGGACATCGATATCGCGATGGGCATCGCCCCATTTCGTGTCCTGCAGCATGCGCTCGGTCTCGTACGGGTCGGCGGGTCCGAATTCCACCGCATCGAACAGATCCGGGCGGTCCCGTGCAGCCCGGTAATGGCGAGGAACCATGATCCTGAAGTAACCGGCATCCACCAGCACCGGCGCGGGCAACCCCAATCCGGCCAGGAAGTCGGAAAACAGGCACGCGACGAACCGGCAGTCGCGCAGGTGCCGAAGCACCCGGTATAGAACGGATAACACTTCGAGGCTCGGAACTTGACCGTTGCGCAATAGCCCGGACACGCTTCGTGCACCTTCCGGCCCGGCCAGGACTGCAGCGAACTCGTGGATCGCCCGGGCGAGATCGTGTATCTCGGGCACATCGCGGATCGCGAGTATGCCGCCGGTCCGGAGGTGATCGAACGGCGGTGCGCCCGTGCGCCCGAGGTCGCGGGCCGGCAGGTCCAACAGGGGAGGCACGCTCGTCCCATGGCGGATCGCGCCGGTCATCTCAATACCTCATCGCGGACGGATGCGGGTCCGCCACCGGTTCGCCGGTAACCGGGTCGGTGAGCGCGGGAAACTCGGTCATCTCGCGCAGGGTGAAACTCGTGAACGCGTAATGGCACGCGCGCAGCGTCACGAGATCGCCGATGTGCAGCTTGAGATCGTCCATGCGGTTCGCTGCGAGCACGACAAATGCGGGCCCGCCGCGCACCAGGCCTGCAAGCTCTCCAACCGTATTTCGGAATCCATCGCGCCCTGCTGTCGATCCCGGCGTGAGGACGCCCCCGCGCGCCGGATAGATGGTGCCGGGGTGTACGCCCTCCGCCAGCAGCCCGCTGCGGACCCTGGCGGCGACTTCCGGATCGCCGACCACTACAGGGGCAATCCCGTTCTTCCTCAGGAACTCGATGTCCGCAGCGCGTGCGCGCTCCACGGCGGTCTCCGGTGACGGCCGGAGCGGTTGATCCCAGAGATAGGGAACGCGCTCAGCGCTTGCCCCCGTGGCGATTTCACCGGACCGCCGGAAGCAAAATCGATACCGCAAGCGGTGATCGCTGGCTGCAATACGCCTGGCTCGCGGAAAGCCGACTGCGCTCATCGCGTTCACGAAACTCTCCTCGGTCGGCCACCACGAGAACGCATTCCCGATGCCGGCACGCGGATGCCTCCGCCGGCGCCATCCTTGCTCGCGCCCGCTCCCGCCCTCGGAGAAACGGATCCCCGGCAACCGGCGCCCGCGAAATTCCAGGGCCGCGGGCTCGCTCAGCAGCTTGGAGAAATGCGAAGCCGAGCGCTGTGCCTCATCGGCCGGCGCGAGATGCGTGCAAAAATAGGCCAGGTCCGCACAGTGCGCTCCGATCAGCTCCATCAGTTGAAATGGCTGCTGGAGATGGTGGAGCAGGCCGGAAACGAACACCGCGTCCGCTCGCTCCCACAGCGAGGCATCGAGCACATTGCCGACACGAAAATCGACGTTGGTGTAACCGAGCCGGTCACGCAGGTATCGCGCGCGCGCGATGACCTCGGGGCGACCGTCGATGCCGATCACCCGCGCGCCGGTTCTCCCGATCGCCGTGGTGCTCGTTCCCTCGCCGCAGCCGACGTCGATCACCGTGCACTTCGTCCACGGCTTTCCCAGTACCTGCGACGCGGCCGAGAGGAATTCGAGCGGCCGGCGATCGTGCAGGGTGGTGAAGTCGGGGTAGTAGATGCCCTCGGGCAGGGCGCCGGAGAACAGGTTGGAGGAGACGCCCAGCCGGTACCTGGCTTCCGGGCGGCACGGCTCAGCCGCGCCTGACCGGCGCAGCAACTTGTCCAGGACGGTGCGCGCCATGTCTGCCGGTCATTTCCTGCCCACGACGACGGCAGGACCGAGCCCAAGCCACGAAAACGCTTGTGCCGTTACCGATGGAAACTCGTGCTCCAGCATCCGTACTGTACGCGGCCTCGTGCCGGCCTTGGTGACGATCACGGCAAGCTTGCTCGCGAGCAATCCGAGGATCTGCGCAAGATTCTCCGTTTCCACGTGCGAATCATGCGCGTATTTCGCCAGCGGATCGATGGCGATCACCGCGTCCGCGGTGGGCGGGCTCTTCGTGAATATGCGATTGACAGGATGCGCGACATAAAGCGCGGTTTGCCCGCCGCCGTCAGTTTTCCCGAGGCCGCGCCCGAGCCGGTCCAGATCGCCTTCATGATGGTCAATCACCAGCGAGTCGGCTTTTCCCCAGGTTCCGGCGAACTGCCGGAATGCGTCGGATCCGAGACAGATGACCGAAGCGATGCGATGCTTGCTGAACTGCTGCTCGATTTCCCGTACGACCGCCATGTCCGCGACTTCCCCTCCGGGGCCATCGGGTTCCACATTTTGAGGAAGCGCCAGGAGAAAATCCCTCAATCGGTCCAGGGCTGGTTCCGCGCCAAGCTCTGCAACCTCGCCGCGAAGTCGTCCGAGAAAATCCGCGACCGGCGCATCGACTGCCAGCGGTGCCTCATCGGCCACCGTCAGCGGGCCCTGATAGGGCTGATCGGCGATGGCAAGGCGCGCGAGTCGGGTATGGCACGGTTGTGTTTCCATCAGCACCAGCGGGGCCAGCACGGCGCTCCAGAACCTCTGGAAGGATTGGAAGGGCTGTTCCCTGGTCACGGCGGACGTCGCGCGGATGGAGCCGAGGTCCACCCAGCGCGGCTCGTTCGCTCCGAACAGCATGTAATTGCCATAGTGTGCGTCCGAAAGCACCAGGCCGGCCGGCAGCAGCCGCTTGCAGGTATCGAGCCATCGCAACGCCGCCGCGCGCAGGGTCGCCCGGGTGAAGCGCTCGCACGGAATGTCGAACGGCGCTTTCTCGGCCTCCACGACCAGATCAAAGCCGTCTATCTTGCGGTCGGATTCCCACATGCGCGCGATCATTCCCTCATCCATCAGCGCGAGCACTTCCCGGTTGCCGAGGACCGAACGGGCGATATTCTCCCGCCCGCGGAAAACCGCTCGATAGACCCCGCCGTCCGCCACGAACACGCGTCCGATGGGGTCGGTGCAAGGAGTATTGATCCAGCGGACCATGGTTTGGTGCTCTCAGGCACGTGCTGCCGGACGGCGAAGCAGAACCAGTCGGGCGAGCCGGCGCGCGCTGAACCAGATGAAGAGCCGCAGTCGCCACGCGAACGGCAGCTCGCGGTCGAGCAGGCTCACCTTGAGCAGATCCGGCGGCGTCGGGGCCGCTGCCGGGGGCGGACGCCGCGCTCTCTCGCCTTCGATCGCGGCGAGCAGCCGCTGCGCCGCCGCATCGCGCGCGTCGCGCATCCGGAGAAACGTGCCGTCGTCGCCGAAGCGGTCGCGCTTCCCGTAGATCTCGTCGTAGTCACCCTTGCCGGTGCGGTAGTGCATGTGCTCGAACACCACGTCCTCGAGGTAGATCAGCCGGGGGTGGCCGTGCCGCTCCAGCCGCTTGAAGACGTCGAGCAGATGATAATCGATGAAGGCGCCGCGGTAGGCGCGCGGGAACGGCTCGCCCAGTAACTGGCACGCTGCGCGCGACAGGATCGGGAAGGCGCTCAAGCCCCGGCCCTTGAAGAGATCGTTGGGATAGGCGAGATAGATCCGGTCCTGCATGGCCGCGTGCATCTCGCGAACCTTCCGGTCCCAGCCGCGGGACTGGATCACGACGTCGTCATTGCCCAGCACGACGATGTCGCCACGGGACCCCTCGAAGCAGGCCATGTTGTAGTCGCCCATGGAGGCGCGGGGCCCGACGATGGTGCGGACCTCGAGCCCTTCCACCCGGAAGCCGTGGCTCGAGGGGTCGTCCACGTCCGCGTAGAGGACCACCTCCACCAGTTCCGGCCGCTCGCTTCGGGCGAGCACGCTTTCCAGGAAGCGGCGCAGGAGCTCGGGCCGTCCGCGCGTCGGCAGCAGCAGCGAGATGCGGGCGTTCATGCCCTGCGCCTGCGATTGGCCCGGGCCGATGGTGCGGTCCAGGTAGCGGGCGGCGACCTGTCGCGCCGGCCCGGCGTCCACCACGCTGCCGAAGTCGAGGCAGATGGCGTCGTCGCACAAGCTCGCAATTTCCTCCATGTCGTGGGAAACCAGAATGAGCGTGCCGCCGCGCCCCTTGAATTCGCGCAGCGCCTCGAGGCACTTGCGCTGGAAGCGCGCGTCGCCGACCGTGAGCACCTCGTCGATGAGCAGGATTTCCGCGGGCGAGTGGATGATGACGGCAAAACGCAGGCGCGCGATCATGCCCGCGGAATACCTCCGCAGCGGCCGGTCGAGGCTCGCTTCCATCTCCGAGAACTCCGCGATGCGCTCGTAGCGGCTGCGGATCTCGGCGAGCGTCATGCCCAGGATCGATCCGTAGAGATAGACATTTTCACGGCCGGTGAGATGGCCCTGGAAGCCCGCCCCGAGCTCGAGCAGCGACGCCGTGCGGCCGCTGAGGGCGGCACGCCCGCGGTCCGCCTGCACCGCGCCGAGCAGTATCGCGAGGAGCGTGGTCTTGCCGCTGCCGTTGGGCCCGATCACGCCGAGGGCCTGGCCGCGGGTGACGATGAAGTTGACCCCGGACAGCGCCCAATGGCGCGCGAACCGCGTGTCGCGCGGCACGCCGCCGAGCAGCATGCCCCGCAGTCCCACGGGCCGGCGCAGGCGGTACGATTTCCAGAGGTCCTCGCAGACCACTGAGTGGGTCATACCACTTCCCCGACGCGCGGGGCGAGCTTGCGGTAGAGAGCCCAGGCGACGGCGCCCAGGGCGACGGCCCAGCCGGCGACGTAGGCCAGCTGGGCGGGGTCGAGCGCGCCCTCCATGAACACGGAGCGCCACGATTGCATCAGCGTATGAAGAGGATTCAGCTCGAAGTACTGGAGCAGGGGCTCCGGCACGATCGAAATGGGGTAGACCATCGGCGTGGCGAAGAACAGCAGGGGGAAGCCGATGCCGAGCAGGTACTCGATATCGCGGACGTATGCGTTTGCCACCGCGCAGCCGAGCGCGATCGGATAAACGAACCCCAGCTGCAGTACGAGCAACAGCGGAATTTGCCAGAGCCAGGATACGGCCGGTTCATAGCCTCCCGGAAGCACCACCCACGCGATGAGCGCCGGCAGGACCAGCACGAAGTGCGCCATCTCCTGCATCACGCTCGCCAAGGGCAGGATCGCGTGCGCGAGGCCCATCTCCTTGATGAGGGGCGCGTTCACGACGAAGCTGCGCGTCGCGCCGGTAACCCCCATGCTGAGCCAGACCCACGGGAACATGCCCGCGACGAGATAGACCGAGTAGTTGGTCACGTCGAGCCCGATGATGATCTTGAAGGCGATCCAGTAGACGAAGGCGAGCGCGAAGGTGTGCGCGAGCGCCCAGACGTAGCCGAGGACGCGGCCCTTGTAGCGCGCCTTCAGCTCCTGGCGCGTGAGGAGATAGAGGAACTCGGCGAGTTGCCGCGGGCTGCGCTCAACGCCCGGCACGCGATTCTCCCTTGGCGGGTGTCACCGCGGCCATGCGTTCCTGGTAACGCGCGGCGACTCCCGCCATCGGCCCGGCGTCGACCACGCGCCCGAGGTCGAGGCAGATCCCTTCGTCGCACACTTCGGTCACCTCCTTCATGTTGTGGGAGACGATGACGAGCGTGCCGCCGCGCGCCCGGAACTCGCGCAGTGCCTGGTGGCACTTGGCCTGGAAGCGCGCGTCGCCCACCGCGAGCACCTCGTCGATCAAGAGGATGTCCGCCGCGGAGTGGATGATGGTGGAGAAGCCCAGCCGCGCGACCATGCCCGCGGAATAGGTGCGCAAGGGCTGCTCGATAGCGCCCTCCAGCTCCGAGAACTCGGCGATTTGCTCGAAGCGCTGCCGGATCCCGGCGAGCCGCATGCCCAGTATGGAGCCGTAGAGGAACACGTTCTCGCGGCCGCTCAGGTCGCCGTGGAAGCCCGCGCCGAGCTCGAGCAGCGAGGCGACGTCACCGTTCAGGCCGACGCGCCCGCGGTCCTCCTGCACCGTCCCGAGCAGTATCGAGAGCAGCGTGGTCTTGCCGCTGCCATTCGCGCCGATTACGCCAAAGCTGCGCCCGTAGGGCACCTCGAAGCCGACTTCGGCAAGCGCCCATTCGCGCGCGAAGCGGGTGTCCGCCGGCGGGCTGGCGCCGAGCAGGAGGGTCTTTACGCCGACCGGCCGGTGGCGCTGGTAGGTTTTCCAGAGGCCCTCGCAGGTCACCGCGTTCGTCATACCAGCTCCCCGATGCGCGGCGCGAGCCTGCGATAGAGCAGCCAGGCGATGATGCCTGCCAGCGTCGCGAACGCAGCCGTGAACGCCAGGTGGGCCGGCTCCATCGTCCCATGCAGAAATACCGAGCGCCACGACTGCATCAGCGCGTGCAGGGGATTGAGCTCGAACCAGGGGCGGTAAGCCTCGGGCACCAGGGTGATCGGATAGACCATCGGCGTGGCGAAGAACATGAGCGAGAATCCGATGCCGACCAGATACTCGATATCGCGCACGTAGGCGTTAGCGAGCGCGAATGCGAGCGCCACCGGATAGACGAACGCGACTTGCAGCGCGGTGAGCGCCGGTATCTGCCACAGCCAGGACGGGTGGGGCCGGATTTCGCCGGCGAACCAGAGAAACGCCATGATGACGGGCAGGGCGAAGCCAAAATGCACCATCTCCTGCGCCACGTTGCCGAGCGGCAGGATGGCGCGCGGGAGGTTGACCTTCCTGATGAGCGAGGCGTTGACGATGAAGCTGCGGGTCGCGCCCGTCACGCCCACGCTCACCCATACCCAGGGGAACATGCCGGTGATGAGGAAGAGCGAATAATTCTCGATTTCCAGCCGCATGATGAATTTGAACGCGATCCAGTAGACGAACGCGAAGGCGAACGGGTTCGCGAGCGCCCAGACGTAGCCGAGGAAACGGTTCCGGTAGCGCACTTTCAGCTCTTTCCGCACCAGGAGGTAGAGCAGCTCGGCGAGCTGGGGCAGGCTGCGCCCAGCCCCCGGCGCGCGCTCCTTGCGGGCCTCGGTCAATGCCGTCGAGCTCATGTCGAAATCATCTCAGCACCGGATGCGGGGCTCGCGCTGGCGCAGCGGGCTAAAGGACCACCAGCCCCAGGCGGTCCCGCAACGGCACGGCATCCGCATGGTAGCGATAATAGAGGCCCCGATTCACGATGAGCTGCGCGCCCGGGCCGTCGCGCAAGGCATCGCCGAGTATGCGGCAGAACGCGTTCCGGTCCTCGACCCACTCGAGCTTCACGGCGGGGATCGCGCCGATGACGCGCAGGAACCTGAGGTATTTTTCCGCGATGGGACTGTCCACGAGGATTCGAAGGACGATAGCCTGGCTGTTCTCGCGAGCGCAGCGCCGCGCGTGCCACAGATTGGGGACGAGGTGGAACAGCGCGTCCGCAAACGCCCGCCACCGGACGGCGAATTGTCCAAGCCGGTAGCGGAAGCGGCGGGCCAGTTCCGGCAGCGGCCTGCGCGAGCCCGCGGCGCCCGCGCTTCCCTGGGTCAGCAGGCCGCGCTGCGCGCGCCGCAAGAGCGCGTCCAGCGCCAGCGGCCCGACCACGAACAGTCGCGTGAAGAGCGCGGCGATCCCCGTGCCGGCCGGGCTTTCCGCGTCGATGCGGCGCCGGATGCCCTCGAAGCTCGCCGCTTCGAGCCACCCCCGATCGCTCGCGCCGAACGGCCCGGGCTCGACGATGGACAGGTGGGCGGCGTAGGCGCGGCGGCGCCGATAGATGGAGTATCCCCTGTGGAAGCCGACGTGCATGTCTGCCTCGTCGGTGTGCGGCGCTGCCGCGCCACGCTCGAGCTTTTCCCGCCGCCACTCCGCGGGCCCCTCCGGCCGGATCAGCCGGTCGAGCAGGCGCTCGCCGGTGCCCGCGGCGCCTTCGCGCAGCGCGCGGACCGCGGGGTTTTCAAGCAGCGGCGCCACGCGTCTCGAGGCCAGCGCGGCGAGCGCGGTCGTCGACAGGTGGTGCCCGTCATGCGGCCCGAGATAGTTGTCCAATCCGGCCTGTCCGGGATGCCACGTGTGGTACATGAACTCGGAGTCGTGCCACACCTCCCGCAAGCCGTGGTTCACCAGCCGGAACGTCATGTCGTAGGGGCCGCAGATATGGCCGACGAAATCCACGTGCTCGTCGGCGCCGCCGATGGCGATGAGATCGCTGCGGCGCGCGCTCATGCAGGCGCCGTAGTTGCGGCCGTGGATCGGGTCCCTCTGGTCGAGGATGCCGGCGGTCCTGCCGCCCGCGTTGTTGATGCAGCCCTCGCCCGCGACTTGCTCGAAGCTCGGGAAACTGAAGGGGTAGAGGTCGCGGCGGTTGTTGCGGAACTGGTCGAGGTGCAGCACCACCCGGGGATCGCTCTCGAACTGCTCGACGATGGCGCGGACGAAGCCCGGCTTGACCATCGCATCCGAGTCGCAGACCACGCAGAGGTCGCCCCGCGCCAGCACGATGCCCGCGTTGTACATCAGGTGCTTGTGATAGGTGCAGTCCTCCGGCATCTCGAGCAGCAGCCAGGTGTCCACCTGCGCCTCGAACTTGCGGACGGCCTCCGAGACGCGGGAGTAGTACTCGATCACCAGCACCTCGAAGGTGTCGCGCGGCACGTCCTGCCGGGCGAGGTAGTGCAGCAGGTGGAAGCTCTCGCGCACACTCCAGTCGAGGAGAATCAGGGAAAGCCTGGGGTTCGCACGCGCGCTGCGCTTGAGGAATTTCACTCAGACGTTGCCGTAAACCGAGTTGCGGATCATGGTGTAGCCCTTGATCAGCTCGCGCACGCCGGCTTCCAGCGAGACGCGGGTCCGGTAGCCCGTCGCCTCGATCTTGGCGTTGGAGACGATGTAGTTGCGCTGGTCGGGGTCTTTCCCGATCGGGGCCTCGACGAACGTGAAGTCGGGGACCTGCCTGCGGATGACCTCGCACAGTTCCTGCTTCGAGACGTTGGCGTCGGAGAGCCCGACGTTGAAGATCTGGCCGTTCAGCTTCTCGTAGTGGTCGATGCCGTGGAGGAAGGCGCGCGCGACGTCGCGGACGTGGATGTAATTGCGCTTGAAGCCGGCCTCGAACAGCACGACGTAGCGGTCGTGCACGGCGCGGTAGGTGAAGTCGTTCACCAGGAGATCGATGCGCATGCGCGGCGACATGCCGAACACGGTGGCGAGGCGGAAGCTGATCGCGTTCGGGTGCTGCATGAGCGCCTTCTCGACCTTCACTTTCTCGATCGCATAATGGGAGATCGGGCGCAGGGGCGAGTCCTCGGTGCAGAAGTGGTTCGCGTCGCCGGTCCCGTAGGCGCTGTTGGTCGTCGGCATGAGGATGCGCTGGTGCTGGCTCGCGTGCTTCAGCATCGACACGATGGCGTCGTGGTTGGTGGTTGTCGCGCCCACCGGGTCGCGCGCGCACAGCGGCGCGCCGACGTAGGCCGCGAGCGGGATCACGATGTCGGCCCTCTTGAGGAGCGGCAGGACGGTCGCTTCCACGCGCGCGTCGCCACGCACCACTTCGAACCCGGGATCGTGGCAGACGTGCGCGAGGCTGTTCTGGTGGTACATGAAATTGTCGAGCACGGTCACCTGGTGCCCGGCCGCGAGCAGCTCCGGCACCAGCGTGGACCCCAGGTAGCCGGCGCCGCCGGTGACGAGTATGCGATGGCCCATTACCAAACCCCGTGACTTGGCACAGATGCCCTCTCCACCAAGTGGGGGAGAGGGATAGGGTGAGGGGGCATCGTCACTTAATCACCTAAACCCGTGAGCACATCCGCGGCGCGGGCGTAATCTTCCGGCACGCCGATGTCGATGAAGCGGCCGGCGCATTCCATTCCGTAGACGCGCTTCCCTGCGCGCAGCGCGAGTGGGAGTATATCCTCCTCGAGCGAAACCGCTGACTGCGGCTGCCACGGCCCGCCTGCAAGGAAGCTCCGCTCCATGAGGGTGACGCCGCCGTTGGCGAGCCCGCCCTTCGTCCCGGCGCCGAGCGACCGTATCTCTCCCTCGTTTCCGAGCGCGATCCCGGTGTAGCGTCCCTGCTGCGGCGAGCGGAAGAGGGAGAGCGTGGCGTCGGCTCTGCGCGCCGCGTGGAAATCGCTGAGTGTTTTGAGTGCGACTTCAAAAAAAGTGTCCCCGTTAAGCACCAGGAACGTTCCGGTCCCGGTGAGTGCGCCGCTGGCGAGCAGCAATCCGCCGCCAGTCCCCAACGGGCGGTCCTCGACCACGTGCAGGACGCCGGCGCCGTGGAACGCCGCGCCGAAGTGGGCGGCAAGCGTCTCGTGGCGGTAGCCGGTCGAGAAGATGAACCGCGTCACCCCCTGCGCGATCCAGTAATCGACCAGGCGCTCGAGAAAAGGCCGGCCGTTGACCGGCGCCATCGGCTTGGGCAGGTCGGGCACCGCCGCGCGCAAGCGGGCGCCGAGCCCGCCCGCGAGCACAATCGCTTCCATTTCAGCGCGCGGCCGCATCGAGCACTTCGCGCAGCCGCTCGATTTGCGGCGTGAGGTCGTGCGGATGGTTGCCGACGAAGAAGCCGCGGTCGTGGACGATATCGGCGTTGCGCATCTCGCCCACGCGGTCGTAATCGAAGTAGCGGATCACGTCGTGCCGCAGGAAATTTCCGCCCGTGATCATGCGAAAGTCGATATTGGCTGTCTTGAGCGCCGCCATCACTCGCCCCCGGTCGATATCGCGATCGGGATTGAGGATGATCGTGAAGCAGAACCACGAGCTCCGGCCGTGCTCGCGCTGGATGATGAAGCGCTCGTCGCGCGCGAAGAGCTTCTGGAACAACGCGGCGTTGCGGCGGCGCGCCTCGATGATCGTATCGAGCTTCTTCAGTTGCTCGATGCCGATCGCGCCGGAAAGTTCCAGCGGCCGGACGTTATAGCCGGGCAGGATGAAGCGGTAGGCCTCGTAGAATTCGTCGTTGCGCTGGTCGCAGATCGTAGTATCCGGCGGCAGGCCGCGCGTCCATCCGTGGGCGCGCATGGATCTCGCGATTTGGAAGATCTC
>DASWIC010000240.1:0-4023 GCA_036397875.1 Burkholderiales bacterium | reverse complement strand
GAAGCAGGTCCACACCGCCAGGCACGCTCCCGAGGCGCACCTCGTGAAGGGATTCCTCGAATCGCAGGGCATCGCGGCGGTCGTGCGCGGCGAGTTCCTCACCAGCGGCTGGGGCGAGCTGCCGGTGGACCTGTGCTCGGTCTGGATCGAGAACGACGCGCAGTACGACCGCGCGAACGCGCTGCTGGTGGCTTTCCTCCGGGGCGACTTTGCGCGCGAGTTCCGCGATCAGAACTGGCGCTGCCCGCAGTGTGGCGAGAACCTCGAGGGCCAGTTCACGGAGTGCTGGAGCTGCGGGACGCGCCGGCCGGCCTGAAGCATCGGTGAAGAGTGACGGGCGACGGGTGTCGAGAACCGCATTCGACTCGTCACCGATGCGAACCACGAATCACTCCATTGGGCGGACGTCCGGCGCGACCGTGATGTCCATCTCCGTCAGCGCGATCACTTCGTGCGCCGTGAACCCCGGCGCCACTTCGTCCAGCACGAACCGCTTGCCGTCCCAGCGCAGCAGCGCGAGATCGGTGACGACGTAGGTGACGCAGCCCTTTCCCGTGAGGGGGTAGGTGCATTGCTTCCGCAGCTTCGGGCGGCCCTTGCTATCGGTGTGCTCCATCACGATGACGAGATCGCCCTTGCCCGAGAGGAGGTCCATGGCGCCGCCGATGCCGCCGCGCTTCGCGTCCGCCGTGCTCCAGTTGGCGACGCTGCCGGACTGATCGACCTCGTACGCGCCGAGGATCACCGTGTCGATTCTCCCGCCCCGCGCCATCTCGAAGGAAGTCACGCTGTCGAAGAACGAAGCGCCGGGCTTGAGCGCGACGTACTGCCCGGCGGCGTTGTAGATGTCCGGATCGATTTCCGGCTCCTCCGTCACCATGTGGCCGTAGCCGAGGACCCCGTTCTCGGCGTGCAGGATCACGTCGCGCTCCACGAGGTAGTTCGAAACCATCGTGGGAATGCCCACGCCCAGGTTCACGTAGCTCCCGTCCTTCACGAGCCGGGCCGCGTTCTTCGCGATCCCCGCCCGCGTCAGTCCCGGCTTGCCGTTGTAGAGGCGCGGCTTATCCGACGGCCGCCGTTCCGGGCGATGCCACAGAGTGAACTGCTGCGTCGTCTTGACGACGCGCGCGACGAATATTCCCGGCAGATCGATGAGCTCCGGGGCGATCGCGCCCGGCTCCACGATCTCGTCCACCTCGACGATCGCGACGCGAGCGGCTTTCGCGAAGCTCGGATTGAAATTCTGGCTCCCGCCGCGGAACTGGACGTTGCCGAGACGATCCGCGCGGTAGCCCCTCAAGAAGGCGAAATCCACGTGAATCGCGTGCTCGAGAACGTGAGGCCTCCCGTCGAACTCGCGTATCTCCCTGCCCATCACGAGATCGGTGCCGACACTGGTCGGCGAGTAGAACGCGGGTATCCCGGCGCCGCCCGCGCGGCACCGCTCGACGAGTATCCCCTGCGGCACGAGCTCGACCTCCATGTCCCCCGCGGCGATCTGCGCCTCGCTCGCCGTCGGCGTTCCGGGCCGGACGGAGAACGCGGCGATGAGCTTTCTCACCTGCTGGTTCTCGGCGAGGATCTGGCCGCGCGTTGCCCCCGGGTCGCCGAGCGAATTGCATACGAGGGTGAGTTCCCTCGTGCCCTTCTCGCGCAAAGCGAGTATCAGGCTCGTCGCAAAGCGGTGGGCGACGCTGAATCCCGCGATCGCGATCGTCGCACCGTCGCCTATGTCCGCGATCGCCTGCTCCGGTGAAGCAAAGACCTTGTCCATGCGGATTCGATTCCTCAGTTTGTTCCCGGGATTCCTGACTAGGCGGTGAGGCGCGACATCACCTTCCAGAGATCGCCCTTCGCCTCGAAGCCCACGCCCGGCACCTCGGGCATGCGCACGTGGCCGTTCTCCACCGGAATGCCGTCGGCGAAGCCGCCGAAGGGCTGGAACACGCCCGGATAGGACTCATTGCCGCCCAGCCCCAGGCCGGCGGCGATATTGAGCGACATCTGGTGCCCGCCGTGCGGGATGCAGCGGCGCGCCGACCAGCCGTGCGCCTTCAGCATGGCGAGCGTTCTCAGGTACTCGACCAGCCCGTACGACAGCGCGCAGTCGAATTGCAGCCAGTCACGATCGGGTCGCATGCCGCCGTAGCGCACCAGGTTGCGCGCATCCTGCATCGAAAAGAGATTCTCGCCGGTCGCCAGCGCGCCCTCGTAATGCCTGGCGAGCACGGACTGGAGCTCGAAGTCGAGCGGATCGCCGGCCTCCTCGTACCAGAACAGCTGGTACGGAGCGAGCGCCCTGGCGTACTCGAGCGCCGTCTTGAGGTCGAAGCGTCCGTTCGCGTCCACCGCGAGCTTTTCCCCCGAGCCGACGAGCTGGATGACCGCCTCGATGCGTTTCACGTCATCGGCAAGCGATTCGCCGCCGATCTTCAGCTTGACGACCGTATAACCCAGATCGAGGTAGCGTTTCATTTCGTCCCGCAGCGCCTCCAAGTCCTTGCCGGGGTAGTAATAGCCGCCAGCCGCGTACACGAAGACCTTGCCGTCAGCCTTTCCGCCGTTGTAGCGCTCCGCAAGCAGGCGATAGAGCGGCTTCTCCTCGACCTTCGCCACCGCGTCCCAGATTGCCATGTCGAGCACGCCCACTGCGACCGAGCGCTCGCCATGACCGCCCGGCTTTTCGTTCGCCATCATGCAGGTCCAGAGCTTGCGCGGGTCGAGATTTCGTCCGGACTCATCGGTCAACGTCGCCGGATCGGCGCTCATCACGCGCGGGATGAAGCGTTCCTTCAGCAATCCGCTCTGCGCGTAGCGGCCGTTGGAATTAAAGCCGTAGCCCACGACCGGGCGGCCGCCGCGCACGGCGTCGGTCACGACCGCCACCACGCTCGTCGTCATCTTGCTGAAATCGATGTAAGCGTTACGGATCGCCGAGCGGATCGGCACTACTGTTTCGTGTATGGCGACTATTCTCATTCAGAAGATGTTCCCCCGCTCGTACTGGGACGGCCACGGAATCGTCGCCTTCAGCACCTTCGCGGCATGCAGCGGCCAGTAGGGGTCGTTCAGGAACGCGCGCGCCATGACGACGAGGTCGGCCTGTCCGCTGGCGACGATCTGCTCGGCCATTTCGGGACTATTTATGAGCCCGATCGCGCCGGTCGCGATGCCCGCGCGGCTGCGAACGGCCGCGGCGAATGGGACCTGGTAGCCGGGAAATTGATTGATCCGCTGGCGCGGATCCACGCCGCCGCTCGAGCAATCCACCAGGTCCACCTTGCCGCCGGCTTTCAGTACCTGCGCGAGCTTGACGCTGGCCTCGATATCCCACCCGCCTTCCATCCAGTCGGTGCAGGAGAGGCGCACGAACAAGGGCTTCTCCTCTGGCCACTCCGAGCGCACGGCGTCGATGACTTCGAGCAGGAAGCGAATCCGGTTCTCGAAGCTGCCTCCGTAACGGTCGTTACGGCGGTTCGTGACCGGCGACAGAAAGGAAGAGATCAGATATCCATGCGCCCCGTGCAGCTCGACGACGTCGAATCCGGCCTCGCGCGCGCGCCGCGCCGACGCGGCGAACAGCGTCACGACGCCCGAGATCGTCTGCTCGTCCATTTCCTGCGGCACCGGGGAGCCTTCCGCGAACGGCATCGCGGACGGGCCGATGACGGGCCATCCGCCCTGCGCGGGTGTCAATCCCTTGCCGCCTTCCCAGGGGCGCATCGTCGAGGCTTTGCGCCCGGCGTGTGCGAGCTGGATGCCCGCCACCGCGCCCTGCGCCTTCACGAAGCGCGCGATGCGGGCGAGCGCATCGCGCTGCGTGTCGTTCCACAGCCCCATGCACCCCGCGCTAATGCGGCCCCGCGCCTCCACATTAGTCATCTCGACAAACACGAGACCTGCGCCGCCGACCGCGCGCGAGGCGAGATTCTGGAAATGCCAGTCGTTGGCCACGCCGTCGATCGCCGAGTACTGGCACATCGGCGAGACCATGATGCGGTTACGCGCCGTGACCGACCG
>DASWIC010000239.1:0-7391 GCA_036397875.1 Burkholderiales bacterium | reverse complement strand
TGAATACGACGCCTCCCCACCAGGTCTCGATCGGCCGGGCGAGCGCGCCGAACAGGTTCGGCACCAGGAACTGGAAGAGCGCCAGCGGCGGTAGCGCCAGGCCGCCCGCCTCGTCCGGGGAGAATCCCGCGCCGCGCTGCGTTTCCGGCAGCACCCCAAGCATGATCACCACCGGAACACCCGCCAGGCAGATGCCCAGGGCGAGCGCCGCGCCGAGCCGAGCCGCCCCCATGCCTGCGGCGGTGTTCGGTTCTCCCGCGCGCGCATCGCGCCACAGGGCGAGCATCACCCCCAACGCGACGGCCTGCGCGACGATTTCCAGTGCGTGCGTTGTGAGGCTCGCCGCGAGCGTAAGTGCGGCGCCGCCCACCCACGGCCCGCCGCGGGCCGCAGCCCGCTCGCACATCAGCACGACGAACGGCGCCAGCGCGAGCGCCTGCAGGAACGTGTAAAGATTCAGGGTCGACAACGCGAAGCCGCCGATCGAATAGACCGTGCCGCAGACGAAAGCCCCGGGCTGCGACATGCCCCGCGTGCGCCCGAGCGCGTAGGCGCCCAGCGCTGCAAGCGGCAGGTGCAGGGTGAGCAACCAGGACACGAACTCGGGGCTCGAATCGAGCACGTGCAATAGATCGAGCGGATAGAACGAGGGCAGCATGAACTCGCCCTCGTGCACGTACGGATTCCAGAACGGCAGGCGTCCCGCTGCGAGCTCGCCGGCCTGAAACTGGCGCAGCGGCAGGAACGTGAGCGAAATGTCCCGGAAGTAGTAGGTCCACTGTGGCAGCGCGGCGCCCGGGTCGGGAAGAAGCGCCACCACGACCAATCCCAGCATCCACAGCCCCGCTCGCAAGTGCTGGAGAACGGCCGTCATCCTGGATTCGCCAGAATCTTGACGCAACGTCGCGAAGGTGCAAAGCGGTACACGAATGGTGATCGATGGGCCGGGCAGATACCCGGCTGGTTTATTGTTTTTCTGATCCGCAATCCTTTGCGCCTTTGCGTCCAGATGTTGCGCGGGGATTACCGCTTCCCCGCTTCGCGCCGAATCTCCTCGTCGAGCTTGCGCAGCTGCTTCAGGCGCGCCTCGGCGCTCGATACCTGGTAGAAGTCCCCATCGCTGACCTTCAGCCCGATTCTCAACTGCTCCATCGCCGCGCCCAGGTTGCCCATCCGGAAGTACGCCTCCGCCTGGGCGCGGTGCTGGGCGAGCCGCCGGTTGAGCCCCGCGTAGCCGCGCGCCTGCAGCAGATAGAGGCGATAGTCGTCCGTGATCAGCTGCAATCGCGCCTCCACCAGCCGCAGCGCTTCCGTCGGCCGATTCGATTCGAGCAGCGCGTTGGCGTAGGCGTAGACCAGGGCGCGGTAGGACGGATAGCTTTTCAACGCCTCGCGGAAGCAGGGAAGCGCCCGCTCCGGCCCCCGGGCTTCGACCTCGAGATGACAGGCCAGCGTCGCCACGATCGGATTGGGCGGAGTGAGCTGGCGCAAGGCCTCGAGTTCCGCCCGCGCTCGCGTGAATTGCCGGGCGCGCACCAGGGACGCGACCAGCCCATAGCGGCTCGCGGCTTCGCTCAGGAACTTGCGTTCGGCGAGACTCTGCTCGAAAAAGGCGATGGCGTCGTGCGGCGTATCGAGCTGCGCCCTCAGCTTGGCGCGGATCAGCTGGAACTCGAGGCTGTCGGGGACCTGGCGGTAGCCGAGCGATTCCGTCCGGTTCTGCATGTCGGCGATGCGCTCGAACGTGAGCGGGTGGGTGCGCAGGTAGGACGGCGCGCCCCCCTCGTAGACGCGGGTCGCGCGCTGCATGCGCTCGAAGAAGCTCGCCATGCCGCGCGGATCGAATCCCGCCTGATCGAGGATCTGCAGGCCGACACGGTCGGCCTCGCGCTCGTTGTCGCGCGTGAAGTTCAGCTGGCTCTGGATCGCCCCGGCCTGGCCGAAGGCGATGGCCGCTTCGGCGGCCTGGGTATTCGCGCGCGAGAGCAGCAGCGCGGCCGCCAGCGCCGCGAGCGAGGCGATGCTGGTCTGCTGCTGCTGCATGAGCATGCGCGCGATATGGCGCTGGGTGACGTGCGCAATTTCGTGGGCCAGCACGCCGGCGGCCTCGGACTCGGCCTGAGCTGCAAGGAGAAGCCCGGTATTGACGCCGATGAAGCCGCCGGGCAGCGCGAAGGCGTTGATCTGGGGATCGCGGATCAGGAAGAACTCGAACTCCTGGCGCGAATCCGTGCTGCGCGAGGCGAGGCGGTTGCCCAGGGTGTTGATGAAATCGGTCGCCTCCGCCTCATCGTAATAGTCGCGGTCGGCGCGGATCTGGCGCATGATGCTCTCGCCGAGCCGCCGCTCCTGCAGGGGCGTAAAGTCCGCCTGCGCGACATCGCCCAGATCGGGAAGTCCCTGAGCGCATACGCCGGGAACGGCGAGCACGAGAAGCGCGAGCAGGATACGCAAGACCATGATGATATGATAATTCCGACGCGCGGGAGTTCCTATCGCGGGCCCCGTGCCCCACGCGGCAATCCGGGACTTGAAAAAGCTCACGCATTTCGACGCGCGCGGACAGGCGCGCATGGTCGACGTCGCCGGCAAGGACGTCACCCGACGCGTCGCGCGCGCCGCCGGCCGCATCCGCATGCGCGCGGCGACCCTGAGGCGGATCGCCGCCGGTGCCGCGAAGAAAGGCGATGTGCTCGGCGTCGCGCGCATCGCCGCGATACAGGCCGCCAAGCGCACCGCGGATCTGATTCCCCTCTGCCACCCGCTGGCCCTGACCCACGTCAGCGTGGACTTCGCGCTGGAGCGCAAAGCCGGGGCGGTACGGTGCGAGGCGACCGTCGCCACGACCGGGCGCACCGGAGTGGAAATGGAAGCGCTGACCGCAGTCGTGGTGGGTTTGCTCACGATCTACGACATGTGCAAGTCCGTCGATCGCGGCATGCGCCTCGAGCGCATCGGGCTTCTCGAAAAAAAGGGCGGAAAATCAGGACACTGGACAGCCAAGGCGCGTTGAGCCGCGGCCTCCGTGCAGTTCAGTTTTTCTTATGGACCGATAAGCACCGGGCGGTGGACGCGGCCCGGTTACCCACACTAAACTTCAACAGGTACTGCTCATTTTAAGAAGGCGGCCATCCGCCTCCGCGCCATCTCACCACAGGAGAAAGCATCGCCCATGAACAACCCGCGCAGAATCTTTTTGAAACGATCCGGCCAGCTGGGCGCGCTCGCAGCCGCCTGGGCGGCCGGCCTTGCCGTGAGCAGCCAGGCGTGGGCCGCAACCTGGAACAAGGCCGGATTCCACTCCAAAGCCATGACGGACGTGATGAAGAGCCTGGGCGCGTCGGGCGCGACCGAAAGCAGGGACATCGTCATCACCGCGCCGGACATCGCCGAGAACGGCGCCGTGGTCCCGATTGCGGTCACGAGCAAGTTGCCCGGTACCCAGCAGATCTCGATCGTGGCCGAGAAAAATCCGTTTCCCCTGGCGGCGACGTTCGACGTTGCGGGCGAGGGCGAGGGCTATGTTTCGACGCGCATCAAGATGGGCCAGACGTCCGACGTGTGGGCGATCGTGAAGGCCGGCGGAAAATATTTCACCGCCAGAAAAGAAGTGAAGATCACGGTCGGGGGCTGCGGCTGATCGGGCGGCCCGATCCCGCCACCAGGAAAAGGACAGAATCATGGCAGAACCGATGAAAATCCGGGCCACCCTCCAGGGCGACGTCGCCGACGTGCGCATCCTGATGATGCACCCCATGGAGACCGGCCAGCGCAAGGACAGCAAGGGCCAGATCATCCCGCTGCACTTCATTCAGAGCGTGGTCGTCACGCACAACGGCAAGACGGTGCTCGACACGCAATGGAGCCAGGCGGTGTCGCGCAACCCGTTCCTGGGGCTGCGCGTCAAAGGCGCAAGAGTGGGCGACAAGATCGGCGTGACCTGGACCGACAACAAGGGCGACAAACGCACGGACGAAGCAGTGGTGGCCCCGGCATCGTGACCCTGGCCGCACGAGATCGCCCCATTTCACGACCCATGGAGGAGAACATCATGCCGAGTATCGTGGGCGGCATCGCCGCATTTATCGTCTGCCTCGCGGCAGCTGGCGTGGCGCCAGCGCTTGCGCAGTCGGGTGACCCGCTGGGGGTCGGCCGCCGCATGCTGGCGGAGGACAACCCGGGAGATCTCTGGATAGACCGCGGCAAGGCGCTGTTCCACCAGAAGCGCGGTCCCCAGAACGCGTCGCTGGAGGGTTGCGACTTCGGCATGGGCCCGGGGAAGCTGGAGGGCGCGGCCGCGCGGCTGCCGCGCTATTTCGCCGATACCGACAGGGTGCAGGACCTGGAGACGAGGCTGATCACCTGCATGGTGCGGCTGCAAGGGTTCAAGGAAGCCGACATCGTCCGCCGCGCCATCAGCCCCGGCGGCAGCAGCGGCTCGGACGTGGAGGCCCTGGCGCTCTACATCACCTCCCGGTCGAACGGCATGAAGGTCGACGTCACGTTGAGCCACCAGAAGGAGTATGACGCGTACAAGGCCGGCGAATATCTCTTCTTCCGGCGCAGCGGCCAGACCGATTTCGGCTGCGTGCAGTGCCATGGCGAGGCTGGGAAGCGCATCCGCCTGCAGGACCTGGTCCACATGACCGACAAGAAAGGAGTACAGGAGGTCGCCTCGACCTGGCCCGCCTACCGCGGCGCGCATTTCGTCGTCCGGACCATGCAGTGGCGGCTCACGGACTGCTTCTGGCAAATGCGCTTGCCTGACATGAAGTACGGGTCGGACATGTCGATTGCGTTGATCCTGTATCTCAACCACGAGGGCAACGGGGTGGTCATCCGCGTGCCCGGGTTCAAGCGCTGAGGAAAGGGAAAGCCATGCGTAAGTTCGCGTTGAAATGGGCGGTACTGGGCGTACCGGCGCTGATCGCTGCGGGTTGCGCAACCTACCCCGATCCGGCGACCACGCGCCAGATCGCGGAAGGCATGGTGAAGGAAGGTTTCACCGCCAGTCCGGGGCATGCGAAGCGCCTCGTGCAGGACCGGTCGCAGCAGATCTGCAGCAAGATCGCGGGCGCGCCGTTGACGCAGGAGGAAGCCGCCGAGGTGGTGAAGCTCGCGCGCGCCTCCATGCGCTACCCCGCTTCGGGCAAGCTCGCGGGCGACTGGAAGATCGGCAACAAGCTGGCGCATGACGGCGCCGGCGACCGGATCCTCCGCGGAAAACTCGAGAAGCGCAAGGAGAACGGCGGGCTGTGCCAGAACTGCCATGCCCTTGCGCCGGGGGAGATCAACGTTGGTAATGTCGGTCCCGCCCTGACCGGCTACGGGCTGCAGCGCGGCGCCTCCGAGGCGGTCGTGAAACTCACCTACGAGCGCATCTACAACGGCTGGGCGTACGTGCCCTGCTCCAACATGCCGCGCCTGGGCGCGACCGGCCACCTCACGCCGGAGCAGATCACCCACATGGTGGCGTACCTGCTCGACCCGCAGTCGCCCATCAACCAGCGATAAAACGGACGCGGCCGCGCCGTTTTATCCGCGCGCGCTCGAACAGGACATGAAGCGGACGCACGGGGCGCCGCTTCATATGCGCGCCCCCGAAACGATCCCGCTTCATGTCGATCTCGCGGCGTGAATTTCTGCAGTTGCTCGCGGTGGCCGCGGCGCAGGGCATGCCGCTGGCGGGGCATGCCGCGCAGACACCACGCGGCGACGCTCTCTACGACCTGCGGGGTCCACGCGGCGATGTCACCCTGCTCCACTTCACCGATTGCCACGCCCAGCTGCTGCCGGTCAATTTTCGGGAGCCCGACGTCAACATCGGCGTGGCCGCCGCGTGGGGCAAGCCGCCGCATCTGGTGGGGGAAGCGCTGCTCAACCATTTCAACGTCGCGCCGAATTCCCGCCTGGCACATGCTTTGACGCACCTCGATTTCGAGAACGCGGCGCGCAATTTCGGCAAGGTTGGCGGCTTTGCGCACCTCGCGGCTCTGGTGAAACGGGTGCGCGCGCAGCGTCCGGGCGCTCTGCTGCTCGACGGCGGGGACAGCTGGCAGGGCTCGGCCACCGCGCTCTGGACCCGGGCGCAGGACATGGTTGATGCGTCGAAGCTCCTCGGGGTGGACGTGATGACGGGCCACTGGGAATTCACCTACGGTGCCGCGCGCGTCAAGGAAGTGATCGCGAAGGACTTCGCGGGCAGGATCGACTTCGTCGCACAGAACGTGGCCACGGCGGACTTCGGCGACCCGGTGTTCCCATCGCACGTGATGCGCGAGGTCAATGCCGTGCCGGTCGCCATCATCGGGCAGGCCTTCCCCTACACGCCGATCGCCAATCCGCGCCACTTCGTGCCGGAATGGACCTTCGGCATCCAGGAGGAAAACCTGCAGAAGGTCGTTCGCGAATCCCGCGGGATGGGCGCGCAGGTCGTCGTCCTGCTCTCGCACAACGGGGCCGACGTCGACTTGAAGCTTGCCACGCGCGTCACCGGTATCGACGCCATACTCGGCGGGCACACCCACGACGCGATTCCCGAGCCGATCGCCGTCAAGAATGCCGGCGGAACCACGATCGTCACCAATGCCGGCTCCAACGGCAAGTTCCTCGCCGTGCTGGATATCGACGTGCGCGCGAAGCGCATGAGCGGCTACCGCTACCGGCTGCTGCCGGTATTCGCGAACCTGCTGCCGCCGGATCCTGCGATGGAGGACCTGATCCGCAGGCACCGGGCACCCTACGCCGGCAAGTTGTCGGAAAAGCTCGCGGTCAGCGAAACGCTGCTTTATCGCCGCGGCAATTTCAGCGGCACCTTCGACCAGTTGATCCTGGACGCGCTGATGGAGGCCAAAGGCGCGCAGATCGCGTTCTCCCCGGGATTTCGCTGGGGCACCACCATACTGCCCGGCGAGGCCATCACGCTGGAGCACGTGATGGACCAGACGGCCGTCACCTATCCCTACAGCACGGTCACGGACATGAGCGGCGCGGGGATCAAGAACCTCCTCGAGGACGTGTGCGACAACCTGTTCAACCCCGACCCTTATTACCAGCAGGGCGGAGACATGGTACGCGTCGGCGGCATGCGCTATCGCGTCGACCCGACGCGGAAGATCGGTTCACGCATCAGCGACATGACGCTGAACGACCGTCCGATCGAGGCCGGCAAGACCTACAAGGTCGCGAGCTGGGCGCCGGTCGCCGAAGGCGCGAGCGGCGAGCCGGTCTGGGACATCGTCGCGCGCTACCTGAGGTCGAAAAAGGTGGTGCGGACGGTCACCCCCAATCGCCCGGCGCTCATCGGCGTCGCGGGCAACCCCGGGATTTCCTAGGTCCGCGGCCGGGCCACCGTGCGCAGCATCGCGTCGCGCTCGGTGAACCACTCCTTC
>DASWIC010000238.1:0-1970 GCA_036397875.1 Burkholderiales bacterium | reverse complement strand
CGGGTCGCCAATGCCGTAGATCGCCGAGACGGTGCAGACGATGATGGTGTCGCGGCGCTCCATCAGCGACTTGGTGGCCGAGAGGCGCATCTGCTCGATGTGCTCGTTGATGCTCGAGTCCTTCTCGATGTAGAGGTCCTTGGACGGCACGTAGGCTTCGGGCTGGTAGTAGTCGTAATACGAAACAAAATACTCGACCGCATGATCGGGGAAGAACTCGCGCATCTCGGAATAGAGCTGCGCGGCGAGCGTCTTGTTGGGCGCCATGATCAGCGCCGGGCAGCCGAGCCGCGCAATGACGTGCGCCATGGTGTAGGTCTTGCCGGAACCGGTGACGCCGAGGAGCGTCTGGAAGACAAGCCCGTCGCGCACTCCGGCCACGAGTTTCTCGATGGCCTCGGGCTGGTCGCCCGCCGGGGGAAACAGCTCGCGCAGCCGGAACGGGCTTTCAGGGAAGCTCAGTAGAGCCGCAGCCGTGCCGGGCTCCTCGGGGATCCTGGGGCTGGATTGAATTGTCTCTGACATCGGGGCTGAGCCAAACCGGGTATTTTCCCACGGCACCATGCCGGGTCGCCAGCGCGCTCCGGAGCGGGTGCACCGGCACTCGATCCAGTTACGGGGAGGCGCGGCAAAAGGTAAAATGCGGATTTGTTATGAGCCCATCCCTCCTCGCCGGCGTCGAAATGGCGCCGCGCGACCCGATCCTCGGCGTCACCGAGACCTTCAACGCTGACGCGAACCCCAACAAGGTGAACCTGGGCGTGGGCGTCTACTACGACGACAACGGCAAGGTCCCGGTCCTGGAATGCGTGCGCCGTGCCGAGCAGAAGCTCGCGGAAAGCGCGCTGCCGCGCAACTACCTGCCGATCGACGGCCTCCAGGCCTACGACCGCGCGGTCCAGGAACTGTTGTTCGGCAAGGACAGCGCCGCGGTGCGCGACCAGCGGGTCGTGACGGTACAGACCCTGGGCGGAACCGGCGGGCTCAAGGTCGGGGCCGACCTCCTGCATCGGCTCGGGGCAAATGCCGAGCTGTGGATAAGCGACCCGAGCTGGGAGAACCACCAGGCGCTATTCGATTACGCGGGCTTCAAGGTGGAGGCCTACCCCTATTACGATGCCGCGACCCACGGTGTGAAGTTCGATGCCATGCTGGGGACGCTCAAGCAGCTCCCGGCGGGGTCGATTGCGGTGCTGCACGCCTGCTGCCACAACCCGACCGGCGTCGACCTGTCGGCGGAGCAGTGGGAGCGCATCATCGAGGTCGTCAACGCTCGCGGAATCGTGCCGTTTCTCGACATCGCCTACCAGGGTTTCGCCGAGGGGCTCGACGCCGATGCCGCCCCGGTGCGCCGTTTCGCGGAGGCTTGCCCGGTCGTCTTCGTCTCGAGCTCGTTCTCGAAATCGCTCTCGCTCTACGGCGAGCGGGTAGGCGCGCTTTCCGTCGTCACCGAGAGCGCGGACGTCGCGGCGCGCACGCTTTCGCAGTTGAAGCGCGTGATCCGGACCAACTACTCCAATCCCCCCACCCATGGCGGGCAGGCTGCGGTGATGGTCCTGACCACGCCCGAATTGCGCGTGCTGTGGGACCGGGAGCTGGGCCAGATGCGCGATCGCATCAAGACCATGCGGCGCGAGCTGGTCGAGAGAATTCGGGCAATTCGCGCGGACTTCGATTTCAGCTTCGTCATCCGCCAGCGCGGCCTCTTCTCGTACTCGGGCCTGTCCCGGGAGCAGGTGAAGCGGCTGCGCGAGCAATACTCGCTCTACGCGATCGATAGCGGGCGGATCTGCGTGGCTGCGCTCAGCTCGCGCAACGTGGACTACGTGGCGCGCGCGATCGCCAGCGTGCTGGTGTAAACAACGTCAACCCGTAACGATGGACGTCAACGCCAGGCAGTTCCGCAACAGCAAGTCAGTAGGTGACGTCACCCAGTCGCAGATAATGACCGCGTTGCTTAAGCGTGGGAA
>DASWIC010000237.1:0-8764 GCA_036397875.1 Burkholderiales bacterium | reverse complement strand
CGCGTCATCATCGTCGAAGATCCGCCGCAACCGGTGCAGCGTGGTGGTGAACGACTTGTGCGCGTAGTCCGCGTCCACGCGCGGCCACAGCGCGTCGGCCAGCTGGTCGCTGCGGACGTTCTGGCCGCCGAGCGCGACCAGGACCTTCAGCAGCTCCATCGGGCGGCCTGGCCCTTTGCTCGAGAACTCGACCGGTGCGGAATCGCGTAACAGCGTGAAGCTGCCGAGCGTGGAAACCTGAAATGGCCGCGGCCACTGCTTCACGCGCAGCGCGGAAGGCGGCGGCGGGAGTCTCCTCGCGCGCACCAGCGTGCGGACGTATTCAGGCTCGATACCCTTGCGGAATGCGAGCGCGCATGCTTCGGCGAGGAGCTGAGGGCGGACTGCCGCGACGTAGCGCAATCCCAGCTCGCGCGCCAGCGCGAACCCTGCCCGCAGCGGAGCGATCGCGGCGTCCTCGTCGTGAGCGAGTATCGCCGCGCAGGCAGCCGCGAGCTGTGTGGGCACACGGAGCAGCGGACTCTTCACCCTCTCCGCGATGACTTCCGCGCCGCGAATTTGCGCTTCGGCTCCCCGGCGGTCCCCCTCGGCAGCGAGCAGCTGGGCGGCCGCCACGCGGGCGAAACACTCCACCCACGGTATTCCCAGCTCCACGGCGACCGCGACCGCGAGCTTTGCTTCCCGGCCGGTAGCCGCGGCGTCACCGTCGAGCGCCGCGAGCCAGCATTTCAGGTAATGGACGAAGGCCCGGTCTCCGCGCCGCAGGCGGGGGCCCGCGTCCTCGAGGGCGCGCAGTTCCACGCGGGCACCCTCGCGATCGCCTGCACCAAGCGCCGCCGCCGCGGCGATCGCGCGCAGCCATTCGTCATAGGCGTGAACGCCTTCGGATCCCGCGTACGCGAGACCTTCGCGGGCGGCGCTCGCCGCGGCCCCGTGCGATCCATCGAGCAGCTGCCCGAGGGCGGACGCAATCTCGACCGCGACGCGCATGTCCGGGGAATGATCGGCCGCTCGCGACCGCAACGCCCCGCTCGCGGCTTCGGCGGCCGTGAATTCCCCGCGAAACAGCGCCGACATCGCGCGTGCCAGCGCCAGTTCCGCCAGGACCGCGGATGCCGCCTTCGAGTCCGGGCTCGCGCGCGCGACGCGCTCGGCGCGGTCGAGCCACTGCTGGAGCCGGTCGTTGCCGGGGTCGCGCAGCAACAGCGCGCGGATCAGCGTCGCCACGGCTGCCGGGTCGACGCCGCCGCCTTCGCTCCCGGCGAGCAGCTTCTCGAGCGTGCCGATCCAGGGATCGAGCGCGGTCAGGTCATCGAACTCCAGGATGATCGCGCCCACCACGCCGCAGCTGGCGCGCGCCACACCGCGCGCGTCGCCGGCTCGGAGAAATCCCTCGTGGGCCTGCGCGAACAGGCGGCGCGCCGTCCGGGGACTCGCGTGCACGCGGCTTGCAGCCTGGGCGAGCAGCAGCCGCGGATCGGTTTCGATCGTCGCCGCGGGCAGCATCTCGAGCCAGCCGCCGAGCGTTTCGCTCCGGCCCTGGGCGAGCATGGCGTCCGCTTCCTCCGCCGCGATCCGCGCGATTTCGCCCCATTCGCGGTTTTCGGCGAGCAGCGAGATGGCGTCTTCCAGGTGACCCGCGCCGCGCAGCAGCGCCGCGGCGCGCTTTAGCTCCGCGGCCCCCACCGCGTCCGGAAGCACCTGCGCCGCGCGGTCGCGCAGAAAATCACGCAGCAGGGGGTGCAGCTGGTAGAAGCGGCCTTCGTCCCCCGGGACTTCGCGCACGAAATAATCGTTCTGCGAGAGGTTGAGCAGCAGGCGGCCGGCGCGCTCGTCCCCGGTCAGCGCTTCGGCGACTTCCGCGCTCAATCGCGGCAGGCAGGCGATCCGCATCAGGAATTGCTGCGTCTTCGGCTCGAAGCGTCCAAAAGTCTCGCCGGCGAGGTAATCGAATATCGCCTTGGGCGTCGCGTCGCCCGGCAAGTCCACGATGTTTCCGGAGACCTTCGCGTGCTCGAGCATCAACACGAGTCCCGCGGCCCAGCCCTGGGTGCGTTCCTGGAGCTTTGCTACCGCTTCCGGCGAAAGCGACTGGCCCCGCAAGTTAGCGATGTCGGCAATTTCCTTGGGGCCGATGCGCAGGTCGTCCCAGCCCAGATGGACCAGCCCGCCGCTCAGCCGCAGCCGCGCGAGCGCGGGGGGCGGCTCGGTCCGGCTGATGATCAGGACGCAGCAATGTCCCGGCACCTGCGTGAGGCCCGCCTCGAGCGCGGCGTGCAGCGGGCTGTTGGCGGAGACCTCGTGCAGGTTGTCGAGCACCAGCACGGCGGGCGTTTTCACGTGCATGAAGAGCTGGCGGAAGAAGTTCCGCGCGAATGCCGCAACGTCCCCGGAGTACTGGGGCGCAAACGCGGGAAGCTCGCGCGCGCGGCCCTCCTCGAGCCTGCGGGCCGCGTGGCCCAGGTAGTGAAAGAAGGTGGCGACGTCGGCGTCGTCGGGATCGAGCTGGTACCAGATGCAGGCGAGATTGCGCGCCTCGACATAGCTCGCCGCGAGCGTGCTCTTGCCGGCGCCGGGCGGGCCCGAGATCCAGATGACGGTGCGGCCGGGGGCGCCGTCCATCCGCACGAACAGCGCCTCGCGCCGCACGGCGCTGCCGATGACCGGCCGCGTTGTCTTGGCGAATGCGACGCCCCGTTGTCGCGCCTGTGCCATCCGATCCCTCCCGCGGATGCATTGTAGCCGCGCGCGGTGACCGAGTGTATGCTGGCGCGTCAAGAACGGGGGCAGCCATGGCCACCTTGCTGATCATCCTCGCCGCGATCGCGGTCGCCTGGATTCTCGCCTACCACCGTCTGCCCGCCGTCGCCTGGACGATCGCGGCCGCGATCGGGCTCGGGCTGATCACTTTCTACGCGGCGTGGCCGCAGCCATGGGTCACGACGCTATGGGTGATCCTGGTCGTTGGCGCGCTCATCGGCAATCCGACGCCCATTCGCCGCGCGCTCATGAGCCGGCCGCTGCTGGGATTGTTCCGGAAAATCCTGCCGCAAGTGTCGCAGACCGAGCAGGAAGCGCTCGAAGCCGGCACGGTCTGGTGGGACGGCGAGCTGTTCAGCGGGAGGCCGGACTGGGGCAAGCTCCTCGCCTACCCGAAGCCGGCGCTGACGGCGGAGGAGCGCGCTTTCATCGACGGGCCGGTGGAAGAGCTGTGCGGCATGGCTCACGACTGGGAAATTTCGCACGAGCTCCTGGACCTGCCGCCCCACGTCTGGCAGTTCATCCGCGACAAGGGATTCATCGGCATGATCATCCCCAAGGAGTATGGCGGGCTCGGTTTTTCCGCGCTCGCGCACTCCGAGGTGATCATGAAGCTCACCACGCGCAGCAGCACGGCCGCGATCACGGTGATGGTGCCGAACTCGCTGGGACCGGCGGAGCTGCTGCTCCACTACGGCACGCAGGCGCAGAAGAATCACTACCTGCCGCGGCTCGCCAAGGGGCTCGATATTCCATGCTTCGCGCTCACCAGCCCCGAGGCCGGCTCGGATGCCGGCGCCATACCGGATTTCGGCATCGTCTGCCGCGGTGAATGGGACGGGAAGCAGGACGTGCTGGGCATGCGCCTCACCTGGGAGAAGCGCTACATCACGCTGGCGCCGGTTGCGACGCTGCTGGGGCTTGCCTTCCGCCTCTACGATCCCGATCGCATACTCGGCGAGACCGACGACATCGGCATCACGCTTGCCCTGATCCCGACGCAGATCCCGGGCGTGCACATCGGGCGCCGGCATTTCCCGCTCAACGCCGTGTTCATGAACGGCCCGACGTGGGGCAAGGATGTCTTCGTGCCGCTCGACTTCGTCATCGGCGGCGCCGACTACGCCGGCCAGGGCTGGAAGATGCTGATGAACTGCCTCGCCGCCGGGCGTTCCATCTCGCTGCCCGCCAATGCCTGCGGCATCGCGAAGGGATGCGCGCTGACCACCGGGGCCTACGGGCGCGTGCGCCAGCAGTTTCGCCTCTCCATCGGGCGCTTCGAGGGGGTGGAGGAGGCGCTCGCGCGCATCGGGGCCAATACCTACATCATGGACGCGGCGCGCGTGATGACCGCCGGCGCGGTGGACCTGGGCGAGAAGCCCTCGGTCATCTCGGCGATCGTCAAGTATCACCTGACCGAGCGCGGCCGGCAGGTCATCAACGACGCGATGGATGTCCACGGCGGCAAGGGCATCTGCCTGGGACCCAGCAACTACCTCGCCCGCGCCTACCAGCAGGTGCCGATCGCGATCACGGTGGAGGGCGCGAACATCCTGACGCGCTCCATGATCATCTTCGGCCAGGGCGCGATCCGCGGGCATCCCTTCGTGCTGAAGGAAATCCAGGCGACGCAGGAGCGCGACCCGGACAAGGCGTTGCGCGGCTTCGATGAGGCGTTCTTCGGGCATATCGCGTTCATCGCGTCGAACAAGGCGCGCGCGTTCTGGATGGGACTGACCGGCGCGCGCCTCGTCGCCGTCCCGGGCGACCGGCACACCAGGCGCTACTACCAGCATTTGACGCGCCTGTCGGCCGCATTTGCCTGGACGGCGGACGTGTCGATGTTCCTGCTGGGGGGATCGCTCAAGCGCCGCGAGCGGCTGTCCGCGCGGCTTGGCGACATCCTGTCCAATCTCTACCTCGCGTCATCCGCGCTCAAGCGTTACGAGGACGACGGGCGTCCGGCCGAGGACCTGCCGCTCATGCACTGGTCGG
This sequence comes from Burkholderiales bacterium, assembly GCA_036397875.1. Taxonomy (GTDB): domain Bacteria; phylum Pseudomonadota; class Gammaproteobacteria; order Burkholderiales; family SG8-41; genus SG8-41. The sequence goes on along the minus strand of DASWIC010000237.1, from coordinate 4,009 downwards.
TGCGGGACGCCTTGGCGCGGATTGAGGAGGCGTTCTACGGGCTGTTCGCAAACCTGCCCAATCGGTTCGTGGCCGGGGTGCTGCTGCGCGCCGTCATCTTTCCGTTCGCCTTTCCTCTGGGCCGGGAATTCTCGCCTCCGCGCGATCGCCTGGGAAGCCAGGTCGTGGGGCTGCTGCTCGAGCCGGGCCCGGCGCGCAGCCGCCTGACTGCCGGTGTCTATATCCCGCGGGACCCGGACGAGCCGGTCGCCGTGCTGGAAGCGGCGCTGCGCGCGGTCATCGCGGCGGAACCCATCGGCGCCAAGATCCGGCAGGCGCGCGCGGACGGCACGATCGTGAGCAGCTTCGCCGACCCGATTGTGGACGAGGCGAGCGCCAAGGGCGTGATCACGCAGGCGGAGAAGGAGGCGATGGAGCGGGCGAAGCTGCTGCGCCGCCGGGTCATCATGGTGGACGACTTTCCGAAGGACCTCGGCAAGACCGAGATCCACCAGACCACGCAGCCGGTCACGTTCGAGGCACTGCGCGGCAGGACCTCGTGGCCCGAGTTGGAGAGCCGCGACCACGGGCCGAGTCCCGCCCCCTGAACCAAGTGACGAGATAATAGTGACGAAATCCCCCCGACATTTTCATGTCTCCCCCCTTTGACAAAGGGGGGCAGGGGGGATTGGTGACGAGGTACGGGTGACGGCATTGCATTGCGAAACGCTAAAGTTACAAGTCGACCAGGTGTACGTCACCATTATCTCGTCACCATTATCTCGTCACCGGGTATGAGCGATAGCGTCCTGTACTCGGTGGCCGAGGGCGTGGCGACGATCACGCTGAACCGCCCGCAGGTGCTGAATGCGCTCGATGCGCAGATGATCGTCCAGCTGCGCGCGGCGTGCGAGCGCGCCGAGCAGGATACAGCGGCGCGCGCCGTGGTGCTGCGCGGCGCCGGTCCCGCGTTCCTCGCGGGCGGCGATGTGACGTTTTTCCGCGCCCATCTCCCGCGCATGCCGGCGCTGGTGCGGGAAGGCGGGGCGGAGCTGAATCACGCGATCCTCGCGCTGCGGCGCGCGCCCAAGCCGGTCCTGGCCAGCGTTCACGGCGCGGTCGCCGGCGCGGGTGTCAGCCTGACGGCTGCGGCTGACCTCGCGATCGCGGCCGAGGGAACCAAGTTCACGGTCGCCTACAGCAGGATCGGCACGAGCCCCGATGGAGGTGCGACCCATTTCCTGCCCCGGCTCGTGGGCGCGCGCAGGGCGCTCGAGCTCATGCTGCTCTCCGATGCGTTCGACGCGCAAGCGGCGCTCAAGCTGGGGCTCGTCAACTGGGTGATTGCCGCGGGGCAGCTCGGGTCGGAGACCGAAGCCATCGCGCGCCGGCTCGCGCTCGGCCCGACGCTGGCGTTCGGCGAGATCAAGCGGCTGGTCAACGCGAGCCCCGATCAGGCGCTCGCGGCTCAACTGGCGGCGGAGATCGAGGCCTTCGCGCGCTGCGCGGGGACGCGCGATTTCACGGAAGGCGTAACGGCGTTCGTCGAAAAACGCAAACCGGTTTTCAGGGGCGAGTGATGCGTCTCAGAGGCAAGACGATCTTCATCACGGGGGCGACGCGAGGGATCGGGCGCGAAATCGCGCTTCGCTGCGCGCGCGATGGCGCCAACATCGTGGTGACCGGCAAGACCACCGAGCCGCGCCCGAAGCTCTCCGGAACCATCCACAGCGTCGCCCGGGAAATCGAGGCCGCGGGCGGCGCGGCACTTGCCATCCAGCTCGACGTGAGGGACGCCGACGCCGTGGCCGCCGCAGTGAAGCAGGCCGCGGCGACATTCGGCGGACTCGATTGCCTGGTCAACAACGCGAGCGCGATTTCGCTCACCGGCACGCTCGACACCCCCATCAAGCGGCTCGACTTGATGCTCGCGGTCAACCTGCGCGGGACCTTCGTGTGCTCCCAGGCCTGTATTCCCCACCTCAAGAAAGCGGCCAATCCTCACATACTTACGCTCTCGCCGCCGCTCGACATGAGGCCGCGATGGTTCAAGGATCACGTCGCCTATACCATGGCAAAATATGGAATGAGCATGTGCACGCTGGGAATGGCGGAGGAGTTCCGGGCGTTCGGGATCGCGGTCAATTCGCTGTGGCCGCGCACCACTATTGCAACCGCCGCGATCGAGGTGCATTTCCCCGAGGCGATGCTCAAGGCCAGCCGCAAGCCCGCGATCATGGCGGACGCGGCCTACGCGATCCTCAACCGCGACAGCCGCAGCGCCACCGGCAACTTCTACGTAGACGAAGACGTGCTGCGCAAAGAAGGCGTGACCGACTTCGATCAGTACGCGATCAGTCCAGGAACGCCTCTTTATATTGATCTGTTCCTGGACTGACGGCTCAGTGACTCGCGAGTCACGCATCATCGACGGAGGAGAACAATGGCACAACCCGCAAGTCACCTGATTCCAGTCGAAGCGGCCGTCACCCTGGATGGGCTGTTCCGGGAACGCGTGAAACGCACCCCGGACGCCATCGCCTATCGCGCCTACAACGAGCCGCACAACAACTGGCGCGACTACACGTGGGCCCAGATCGACCACCAGGTCGCGCGCTGGCAGGCCGCACTCGAGAAGGACGGCATCAAGGCCGGCGACCGCGTCGCGGTGATGCTGCGCAATTGCCCCGAATGGGTGATCTACGACCAGGCGGCGCTCGGCCTGGGGCTGGTGGTGGTGCCGCTCTACACGCAGGACCGGGCGGAGAACGTTGCCTATATCATCCAGGATTCCGGCTGCAAGGCGCTGCTCATCGAAGGGGCCGAGCAGTGGCAGGGACTGTCCGAGGTCAAAGGCCAGCTTGCGAGCCTGGTGCGCATCCTGACCATCCTTCCCGTGCCCAACGCGGGCGAGACGCGGTTGCGATCGCTCGGCGAGTGGCTGCCGGACCAGGGCGGCGCGACGCGCCACCTGGCGCGCGACCGGAACGCGCTGGCGACGATCGTCTACACCTCCGGCACCACCGGCCGCCCCAAGGGCGTGATGCTCTCGCACTACAATATCCTCTCCAACGCCGCGGCGGCCTCCTCGGAGGTGCTGACGACGGGCCCCGACGACGTGTTGCTGTCGTTCCTGCCGCTCTCGCATACCTTCGAGCGCACCTGCGGCTACTACCTCACCATCATGAGCGGCGCGACGAATACCTACTCACGCGGCATCCCGGTGCTCGCCGACGACCTGCAGGCGGTCCGTCCGACCATCCTGATCTCCGTGCCGCGGATCTACGAGCGCGTGTATGGCCGGATCCGCACGGCGCTCGACGAAGGCTCGCCGCTGAAGAAGAAACTGTTCCTGCTCGCGGTCGACGTCGGCTACGCCCGCTTCGAGCACGCGCAGGGCCGGGGGCCCTGGAAGGCGTCGTTCCTGCTGTGGCCGGTGCTGCACGCGCTGGTGGCGAAGAAGATCCTGGCGCGGCTCGGCGGCCGCATGCGCGCGGCGATCTCCGGGGGAGCGGCGCTGCCGCCCGAGATCTCGCGCGTGTTCATCGGGCTCGGGCTCACCGTCCTGCAGGGCTACGGGCTCACGGAAACCAGCCCGATCGCGTGCGCGAACCGCCCGGAGGACAACATGCCCGCCAGCGTCGGCAGGGCGATCCCCGGCGTCCAGGTCAGGATCGGGGAGAACAATGCGCTCATGATCAAGGGCCCGAACATCATGCTCGGCTACTGGAACAATCCGGAGGCGACCCGGGCGATGATCGGGCCGGACGACTGGCTCAATTCCGGGGACACCGCGCGCATCGACGGGCAGGGACACGTCTTCATCACCGGGCGCCTCAAGGAAATCATCGTGCTCTCGAACGGCGAGAAGGTGCCGCCGGTGGACGTCGAATCCGCCATTGCGCGCGATCCCTTGTTCGAGCAGGTGATGCTGCTCGGCGAAGGCAAGCCGTACCTGAGCGTGATGGCGGTATTGAACGGCGACCACTGGAAGAAGTTGTGCACCGAGCGGGGACTCAATGCGGCGCCG
>DASWIC010000236.1:0-16737 GCA_036397875.1 Burkholderiales bacterium | reverse complement strand
CAAGAGCGAGATCGTGATCCTGCTCAAACCCACGATCGTCCACAGTGACCGCATCTGGCAGCAGGATCTTTCCGAAACGCGCGATCGCATCCGGGCGCTGCAGCCGGGCCCGGCTCCCGCGCCGCAGCCGCCCCAATGACGGCATCCAGGGTTTCAAGTTCAGGATTACGGGTTTAGAATTCGGGAACCCCCGGGAACTCGGAACCCGGGCCCCGGACCATGTATCAGACCCACTTCGGGCTTCGCGAAATGCCGTTCGGGATTACGCCCGACACGAGCTTCGCGTATACCAGCAGGACCCACCAGGAGGCGCTCAACACGCTGCTGGTCGCGGTCAAGAACGGGGAAGGCTTTCTCAAGATCACCGGCGAGGTCGGCACCGGCAAGACGCTGCTATGCCGCAGATTCCTGGCGATGCTCAACCAGAATCACGTGTCGGCCTACATTCCCAATCCCTATCTCCAGCCGCGGACGCTGCTGTTCGCGCTCGCGGCCGAGTTGCGCCTGGGCGTGCCGCGCGACGCCGACCAGCATCTCCTGCTGAAGGAGATCGCGCGCGGGCTGCTCAACTACGCGCGCCAGGGCAAGACCGTGGTGGTGTGCCTGGACGAGGCGCAGGCGATGCCGACCGAGACGATGGAGGCGCTGCGGCTCCTTACCAATCTCGAGACCGAGAAGCGCAAGCTCCTGCAGGTGGTCCTGTTCGGCCAGCCCGAGCTCGACCAGAAGCTCGAAGGCGAATCGGTGCGCCAGCTGAAGCAGCGCATCACGTTCCAGCACAGCCTGACGGCCCTGCGGCCGGAGGAAGTCGAGCAATACCTGGCGCACCGGCTGCGCGTCGCGGGCTTCCGCGGCGAGCGCCTGTTCAACCGCGCGGCGGCGCATCTCGTGCATCGGTGGAGCGGGGGCATCCCGCGCCTGATCAACATCATCGCGCACAAGTCGATGCTGCTCGCCTTCGGCGAAGGAGAGCAGGTCGTTCGGCCCGATCACGTGAGCCTGGCGGTCGCGGATACGCCGGCCGCGCGGCAACACCGGCCGTGGCGGTGGTTCGGCTTCGCGCTGCTGGTGCTGTCTGCCGGGAGCCTCGGCTGGCTCGTGCTGCTGTGATGTCATGAGCGTCATCAATCAGGTCCTGCTCAATCTGGAGAAGCGGCGTGCGAGCCCGGAGGAGCGCGGGTTGCTGCCCGCCCACGTGCAGGTGCCGCCGGAAAGCGGACGACGCGCGCCCTATTGGGGGTGGATTGCAGCGGGCGTTGCCTTCGCGTTCGCGGCGCCGGCGGGCTGGATGGCGCTCACCGCGACCGTCGCCGGGCCGACAGGCTCCCCGGCGGGACAGCCCGGGACCGATGGCGTCATCGAACAGGTGGTTACCAGCTCGGCCGGCGCAAATTCCGCGGCACGGGGCGGCGCACGTGACGATGCTAATACCCAGGAACTGCGCGCATTCCGGCTGAGCCTCGAGCTCTCCAACCCCCCGGCCGACCCCGCGCCGCGCCGTGGTGCGGGGGCGCCGCAAGCGGGCATCGAGGTTCGAGAGCCGTTGCGTACCGCGCGAGTGATCGGCCGCATGGACGCCGAGTCCGCGCCCGACGCAACGCTGGCCAGCGCGTCCCCGAGGACGCCGGGCGAAGCGGGCACGCGCGCAGCCGCAGTGCGGGCGGCGCCCGCGGCGGAAACCGCCATCCAGCCCGAGATACGGAAACAGGTACGCGATCCCACGCCGCGCGAGCTCGCGGAGAACGAGTATCGCAGGGCGGTTGCGTGGCTCAATCAGGGACGCCTGGCCGAAGCCGAAGCGGGTTTCCAGGAGGCCTTGAGCCTCTACCCCGAGCATCTACAGGCACGCCAGGGGCTGGTCGGGTTGCTGGTGCAGGGCAGGAAGCTCGAGGATGCCGAGCGCGTGCTGGAGGAGGGCCTCAAGCTCGCCCCGGGGCAGATCGGATTCAATACGACGCTCGCCCGTCTGCAGGCTGACCGCGGCGACAACGAGCGGGCAATTGCCACCCTGCAAGCAGGGCTGGAGCACGCCCAGGGCAGCGCCGAGTACGCCGCCTTCCTCGCCGCATTGCTGCAACGCCAGGGGCGGCACGAGGAAGCCATCGGGCATTTCCAGACCGCGTTGCGAATCAGACCCAGCTCGGGGGTGTGGTGGCTCGGGCTCGCCATGTCGCTGCAGGCGGCCCACCGCCCGGCCGCGGCCTCGGACGCCTATCGGCAGGCCCGTGCCGCAGGCAACCTTCATCCCGAGCTGGCGGCGCTCGCCGAGCAGCGCCTGCGCCAGCTGCAGTAGCAGTTGGCACCCCCCCACGACAGCTTCCGCACCCGCTTTGCGCAGGGCGCTGCGTGAATATGAATACGCGCGCCGCGACAGGTTTTCGCGGAGCGGGAATTTGTCACGATTGACCGCTGTATCTTGCTGTTAATTTGGGATTTTCTTAATGGACAACGGGCTCCGTTGGTGAAAACATGGTCGGCGTGTTTGACAGACTTGCCGATGGCTCATTTTGGCGTTGATCCGTGTAAAGTCGAATATCGGGATTCTGTCGCCCCTTGATCCGATAGCCACTGCCGACCCCCCGGAAAACACCGCTCGAAAATTCGCGGTCCCGACCCGGCGAGGATTCGATGAAGCCAGACCCCAGGTATCCTGACGCCGTGCTCTCGGCGCTTGGCATCGTCGCGCCCGCCGACTTGCTTGCGCGCCTGGATATCCCGGATCGTCTCGATCGGCTTGATCAGGTACTGGCCCTGGCGGCCGGCGAGCGCCTGCGTTTGGGCGAGTTGCTGCGTGCCGCCGAACGCATTACGCCCGAACAGCTCGATGACGTGCTCGCCGAGCAACAGCGCAGCCGGCGCAAGCTGGGCGAAATCCTGATCGACAGAGGGCACCTCTCGCAGCGCGAGTGTGATATTGTTCTCGAATTCCAGCGTCGCCAGGCGGGTGCCGTTCGGGGCCCAGGCAAGCTCAGCCTCGGCAGCATTCTCGTCGCAACCGGCCAGATCACGCGCGAGCAACTGGAAGGCGCATTGCGCCGCCAGGCCACGACCCACAGGCGACTCGGAGACGAGCTGGTAGAAGCGGGTGTCACGAGCAGGGGACAGGTGGAACGCGGTTTGTCGCTGCAGCGCAAGTTGGTCATATGCGCGCTGAACCTGGCGTTGTGGCTCGCGACGACCGCGGTTGCGACCGACGCAACCGCCGGCCAGACGAAAGCCTCCATGCAGGTATCGGCCATCGTGGTGTCGTGGGCACCGGCGATCCAGGTTGATTACCAGGCGGCTCAGCTCACCATTACTCCCGAGGACATCGCCCGCGGCTTTGTCGAGGTGCCGGCGGCCTCCCAGTTCAGTATCCTGGGCGGCGCGCGGTCCACTTGGCTGGTCGATTTTTTTGCGCGCGGCCAGATATTCACATCGGCGCAGATCGAAGGGATCAGTGGCAGCGCGCAGTTCGGCCCCGATGGCGGCACGCTGTTTCTGAGAATTCGACCCCAGGACGGCGTCACCCGATTGAGCTACCGTTTTACCCTCGGTGCGGGCGTTCAGCCCGGCACGTATCAGTGGCCACTCGCCATGTCGGTGCGGGCGCAGTAACGCCCGCTGCCGCCGTCAGGCTGTCCGCTTGCCGTCCCGGTGATTGATGCAGTGCGGTGTGACCGGCGGCCATACCAGAGAATACAATACAATCAATTAGTTGAGCAGGGAGGCCGCTTCGGCAGGGCTTCTCGCGAAATATTCCCGGTGAGAGGCTCTACCGGGGTGTCGAGTTCTCGTAAATTCCCGTCGAGCAGTTGCGTGAAAGGGGTCACAGCCTGTCTCGATCGCATGGGTAATAATCCACGCGGAAACCAGAAAATATCTAGATTTGACATTAACATAGATAAATAATATTATGAAAATAAAGGATTTTATAATATTTCCTGGATCAAGCTGGCACGCATTGTGCATCAATCAGGAGCGTAAGGTGAAGTTTTTATTCGTAAACAGGCAATAAGGAGCAGAAAAAGTGAAAACGCTACTGAGAAGCGCAATACTCGGGCTCGCCGGGGCGACCCTGATGCTGATGATCTATGCGGGTCCGGCAAGCGCCCAGACGGCATCCGCCACGTTCCAGGTCCAGGCCACCGTTAACAAAAACTGCCTGGTCACCGCAAGCGATCTCGTCTTTGGTACCTATGACCCGAGCTCGGGTACGGATCTCGATGTGAATACCACGATCAGCGTGCGATGCACCAAAGACACTCCGTTCACGGTTGCGTTGAACGCAGGCGTGACGGGCGGCGCCACACTCGCGCAACGCCGGATGACGAACGGCACTGATTTCATGAATTACAATCTCTATACTGCGGCGGCTCGTACCACTATCTTTGGCGACGGCAACGGCGGCACTGCCACCGTGGGCGGCACCGGCGCGGGATTGGGCGCGCTCCAGGCCCAATCGGTAGACGTTTTCGGACGGATTCCGGCAGGTCAGACCACGCTGTCTATCGGGAGCTATGCGGAAACCATGATAACGGCTACAGTCACGTATTGATGGCTTTGCCGATTCCCACATGGGCCAGGCCGGTCGGCCTGGCCTTTTTCTTTCTGTGGTCGCTTTTTGCGGGCGCCGCAAGCACGTTTCACGTGTCTCCGGTCCGGGTCGAGCTCGCGGCGGGCCGGGGTAGTGCAGCGCTGACGGTGAGGAACGACGGCAACGCGCCGACCGTGATACAAACGCAGGTAGTCGCGTGGTCGCAGCAGAACGGCGAGGACGTCTACACCCCGACCAACGAAGTGCTGGCGACGCCGCCGATCTTCACGGTGGCGCCCGGCGCGATCCAGATTGCGCGGGTGGCATTGCGCCGCCAGCCCGATGCCGGGCGCGAGCTTGCCTACCGCATCTTCCTGCAGGAAGTGCCGGGCCCGCCGCGGCCCGGATTCCAGGGCGCGCAACTGGCGCTCCGGATCAGCATCCCGATTTTTGTCGAAGCGAAGAAGCCCCAGGCGCTGAAGCTCGATTGGAGCGCGCAACGCGAGCCCGGCGGCGCGCTCAGGCTGTTTCTCAACAATGTCGGCGGCAAGCACGTACAGGTCTACGATCTGAACATCAGCTCGGCGGCGGAGGCCGGGCCGGTTTACTCGAATCAGAGCGCGAGTTACGTGCTGCCCGGTCAGCGCCGTTCGTGGATGCTGAAGCCTCTCGAACGGCGAACCCTGGCCGGAGACCGTGTCCGCGTGACAGCCGCAACCGACGCAGGCCGTGTCGAAACCGAGATCGTTCTGGAATCGCCGTAATCTTGCTGTCGCGATGGTCCTGGCGTCCGCGGTTGCACTCGGCGCGGGCACGGCGCGCGCGGACGACGCACCTGCCGCGCGCCCGTCCCACACGCTGCTCGCGCAGCAAACGCAGTTGCCTCATGCGCCGTCCGGCACGCCACAGGAAGTGCTCCTGCTGGTGGACGTCAACAAGCAGGACCTCAATGAAACCGTATTGTTCCTGCGCGATGCGAGCGGCCGGGTGTATGCCGCGGAACAAGACCTCAAACGCTGGCGTCTGCCGGTGCCGCAGGTGCCGCCCGTGACTCACCGCGGCGTTCGCTACTATCCGTTACAGGCATTTCGCGGACTGGCGGTCACGCTCAACGAGGCCAGGCAGTCCCTCGACATCGAGGCGCCCCCCGAGCTTTTTACGGGCAGCACGTTCGATGCGGAACAACTGCCGAGCAAGCCGACGGCGCGGCCGGGTATCGGCGGTTTTCTCAACTACTCCCTGCTGGGCGACCGCGTCAGCGGCGTCAACCAGACTTCGGGCTCGTTCGAGCTCGGGTTTTTCAATCGCTTCGGGGTCGGCATCGGCACGTTTATTGCGAATGATCTCGGCTCCCATGCAGATGTGACGCGTCTCGAGACGACGTGGACCTACGACATGCCCGAGAAGATTGCAAGCTGGCGCCTGGGCGACAGCGTCAGCCGCACCGGCACGTGGGGGCGGGGCGTGCGCTTCGGCGGCGTCCAATACGCGACCAACTTCGCAACCCAGCCCAACCTGGTCACCATCCCGCCCCAGTTCATCACGGGGGAGGCGGTCGTCCCTTCGACGGTGGACGTATTCGTGAATAACGCGCTGGTCCTGCGCCAGCAGGTGCCGCCCGGCCCGTTTTCCTTCACCAACGTGCCGGTCGTGACGGGCAGCGGCGACGTGCGCCTGGTCGTGCGCGACGAGTTGGGGCGGGAGCGGATCATCACGCGCCCGTTCTATGCCAGCCCTGTGCTGCTGCGCGAGGGGCTCAGCGATTTTTCGTACGAGTACGGCTACCTGCGCGAGGAGCTGGGAGTGCGCAGTAATTCCTACGGCGGCTGGGTGGGCGGCGCGACCTATCGGCACGGCTGGTCCAACAGCTTCACCAGCGAGTTCCGCGCCGAGGCGCAGGACCGGCTCTACAACGCGGGCGCAAACGCCGACTATCTGATCAGCCGCATCGGCGTCGTCAGCGGCACGCTCGCCGCAGGGCAGAATCCGGCCGGAACCGGAGCGTTATGGGCGCTGGGATTCGACAGGGCGGCGCGTCTACTGAGCTTCAACGTGCGGTCGCAATGGACCAGCCCCGACTTCCGGCAGGTCGGCCAGTTGCCCGGGCAACTGCCCCCGGCGCGCCAGAGCACCGCCGGCGCGAGCTATGCGCTCGGCGCCCATGGGTCGGTCGGCGTTGCCTACGTTTCGCAGGCGTTCCGCGACCAGGCCGACGTCGACGTGGTGTCGGTTGGCTACAATGTCAGCATCGGCAGATTCGCGTTTGCCGGCGTTTCCGCGTCGCGAACTTACAGCACCGTGAGATCGACCAATATCACGTTCACGTTGACGATTCCGCTCGGGGGACGCACCAGCATGCAGGCGAGCGCCAGCCGGACCCGGAATTCCGACGGCACTTCCAGCGAGGAGCTCGCCGCAACCGTGCAGCGCAATCTCCCGGAGGGCGAAGGATGGGGCTACCGGTTGCGGGCGAGCAACAGCGGACCGCGGCAGGCGGAGCTGTCGGTGCAGACCCGCGTGGGCACCTATGTTGCCGAGGTGGCGGAACTGAATGACCAGACTGCCGCGCGCCTCAACATTACGGGCGGCATCGGCATGATCGGCGGCACCGCGTTCCTGAGCCGCACCATCACCGACAGCTTCGGCCTCGTGCGGGTGCCCGACATCGGCGGCGTACGGGTGTACGTCCACAACCAGGAGGTCGGGCGCACCGACGAACAGGGCGAGATGATCGTGCCGCGCATGCGCCCCTATCAGAAGAACCCGATCGGCATCGAGCAGCTCGATCTGCCGCTCGACAGCAAGATCGATAGCCTCAGGCTGGATGCGGTGCCGTATTCCCGCAGCGGCATAGTGCTCGAATTTCCGGTCCGGCGCACGCGCGGCGCGCTGCTGCAAATCGTGCTCGAAGACGGCACGCCGCTGCCAGCCGGCGCGGTCGTCAATGTGGCGGGGCAAGCCGATGAGTTTCCGGTTGCCCTGAACGGCGAAACCTACCTGACTGATCTGGAGCGCACCAACCGCCTACGCGCGTTCTGGCGCGGCCAGAGCTGCGAGATCGAGTTCGGCTATCCGGAGACCAGCGACCCGCAGCCGCGGCTGGGTCCATTCGTGTGTAAAGGAGTCAAGCCTTGAGGCAGCGCATAATTGACCCCATGCCTGGCACGGGTGGCGTGACGAAATGGTTGCTGTCAACAGCGCTTGCCGCGAGCCTGGCGCTTTCGGCGACTGGCAGCCAGGCGGCCAATTGCACCGTATCGGTCGTATCACCGCTCAATTTTGGCAGCTACGATACGATCAATCCGCTGCCGGGTTCTACTGTGATCACGGTAACCTGCACCCGCTCCGGCGGCAAAGGCGAAGTTGTGCCGATCACGATAGCGCTCAGCAGTGGACCGGGAAGTTATGCCGCGCGCCAGATGAACTTGATCAGCGGCCCCGACGTGATGTTCTACAATCTGTATACGACCGCTGCGCGCACCCAGGTATGGGGCGACGGCACCGCCGGCACCGCGGTGGTATCCAATACCATCAATCTTCCCCCAGGTGGCGGCAATCCACCGAATACCACCACGTATACGGTGTACGGACTGGTCGGCGGCAACCAGAACCTCATGGCCGGAAACTATCAAACGCTCTCGCCGATCACTGTAACGTTGACCTTCTAGCTGCGCGGCCGGTGTCGGCCCGCATATCAAGCGCGTAGCGTTCGCGCCACTACCCACCCTGCGACGCTGACTGCGCCTGCCTGGCGCACCACGCGCGCGAGCTCGCCGAGTGTCGCTCCGGTGGTCAGCACATCGTCCACCACGGCGATCCGCTGGCCGGATAGGTCGGAATCGCACGCAAACGCGCGCCGGACATTCTGCGCGCGCTCCTTCCAGGGCAGCGCCGCCTGCGGCGGCGTGTCCCGCACCTTGCGGACGGCATGACGGAGCAGGGGAATCCGGGTGCGCGCGGCGACCACGCGCGCGATCTCGAGCGCCTGGTTGAACCCGCGCTGCTTCAGCCGGTCGCGCGCGAGCGGCATCGGCACGATCGCGTCCGCATCGCGCGAGACGGCCTGCGCCAGCGCTTCACCCAGCGTGCGCGCCAGCGCCAGCCGGCCGCCGTACTTCAAGGCGTGGATCAGCGCGGCCACCGGGTAGCGATAGGCGAAAGGCGCATCCACGGTGTCGAAGTGCGGCGGGCGGGCGACGCAGGCGCCGCACAGCGCGCCGCCCGCATGCGGCAGGGCGCACACCGCGCAGCGGTTCCGTGGCAGCCACGGCAGGTCGGCCCCACACGGCGCGCACCACGTGCCGGGGCCGGACTCGGCGCCGCACAGCACGCATGCCTGCGGCCAGCGAGCGCGCAAAACCTGCAGGCAGTCGTTCAGAAATCCCGCTCCGGAATTTGACACGACGCCGGACCGGGCCGAAGATACAAGTGTCTCAAAAAACGGGATTTTTCCGGATCTCATCGGGAGCGCCATGGAACCTGCAGGCATTAACGCGGCTGCGGCCGCCGCCGCTGACCGCGACAGCGCAAGCTGGAGCGCGCGGCAGGTCGAGGAGCTGTTCGAGTCTCCTTTCAACGATCTCCTGCACCGTGCCCACAGCGTGCACCGCCGCCATTTCGACCCCAATGCGGTGCAGCTTTCCACGCTGATTTCGGTGAAGACCGGCGGCTGCCCGGAGGACTGCGCCTACTGCCCGCAGGCGGCGCGCTACCACACGGGCGTGGGCGATGAAGCCCTCCTGTCACTCGGGGAGGTGACCGCCGCGGCCCGGCACGCGAAGGCCAATGGGGCGGCGCGCTTCTGCATGGGGGCGGCGTGGCGCGGCCCCCGGCAGCGCGATCTGGAGCGGGTGCTCGAGATGGTGAAGGCGGTGCGCGCCGAAGGCCTCGAAACCTGCGCGACGCTGGGGCTCCTGAAGGAAGGGCAGGCCGAGCAGTTGAAGGCCGCCGGCCTCGATTACTACAATCACAACATCGACACGTCCACCGAGTTCTACGGCGAGATCATCAAGACGCGCACCCAGGACGATCGCCTGCATACGCTCGCGCGCGTGCGCCGCGCCGGCATCCACGTCTGCTGCGGGGGCATCATCGGCATGGGCGAGGCGCGCCGCACCCGTGCGGCGCTCATCGCCCAGCTCGCCGCCATGAATCCCTACCCGGAGTCGGTGCCGATCAACAATCTGGTGCAGGTCCCGGGCACGCCGCTCCACGGCACGGCGCCGCTCGATCCCTTGGAATTCGTGCGCACCATCGCCTGCGCGCGCATCACCATGCCCAAAGCCATGGTGCGGCTGTCGGCTGGCCGCCAGGAGATGGCCGAAGCGGTCCAGGCGCTCTGTTTTTACGCCGGCGCGAACTCGATCTTCTACGGCGAGAAGCTGCTTACCACCGGCAATCCCGAGGCCGCGCACGACCACGCTTTGTTCGCGAAGCTCGGGATTCATCCGCTTTAGTGAACGACCGCTCACCCGTCACCCGCCACGCATCACTCCAGCAAGCGCTCGCGGCGGAACTCGCGGATCTCCAGACCCGCGGGTTGAAGCGGCAGCGACGCTTGCTGGAATCGCCGCAGGGAACGCGCGTCAAGGTGGATGGCCGGGATTACATTGCCTTCTGCAGCAACGACTACCTCGGGCTCGCGGCGCATCCGGAACTGATCGAAGCCGCGCGCGAGGGCGCGGCGCGCTACGGCGTCGGCGCAGGCGCCTCGCACCTGATACTCGGCCACGCGACGGCGCACCACGAGCTGGAGCGCCGCCTCGCCGCGTTCGTGGGCCTGCCGCAGGCGCTGCTGTTCGCCACCGGTTACATGGCGAACCTGGGCGTGGTCACCGCCTTGGCGGGTCGCGGCGACGCGGTATTCGCCGACCGGCTGAACCACGCATCGTTGAATGACGCGGCACTGCTCTCCCGCGCCGAGTTCAGGCGCTACCCCCATCTCGACCTGGTGGCGCTCGAGCGGCTGCTCGCCGGCTCGCGCGCGCGCCGCAAGCTCGTCGTCACCGACGCGGTGTTCAGCATGGACGGAGATATCGCCGCGGTGCCGGAACTCGTCTCGCTCGCGGAACGCCACGATGCATGGCTGCTGCTCGACGATGCGCATGGCTTCGGCGTGCTGGGGCCCGGAGGACGGGGCGTGCTCGCCCACTTCGGCGCCGGCTCGCCGCGCGTCATCTACATGGCCACTCTGGGCAAGGCCGCGGGCGTATTCGGCGCCTTCGTCGCCGGCGAGCCGGAGGTGCTGGAAGCGCTCGTGCAGGGCGCGCGTGCCTATATCTACACGACGGCGGCTCCGCCCATGCTGTCGGCGGCGCTGCTGAAAAGCCTCGATCTCATCCGTGACGATGAGTGGCGGCGGCGCCATCTGCGGGAACTGATCGCGCGGCTGCGGGAGCGCCTGCGGCCTGCGCGCTGGCGCCTCGCGCCCTCGTCGACGGCGATTCAGCCGCTCGTGATTGGAGAAGCCGAAGAGGCGGTCACGGTGTCGGAGCGCCTGGCGCGCGACGGGCTGCTGGTGCCGGCGATCCTGCCGCCCACCGTCCCCAGAGGAACCGCGCGCTTGCGCATCTCGCTGTCCGCTGCACACGCCGTGGAGGACGTCGAGCGGCTCGCGGCCGCGCTCAACGCGCTGCAGTGATGAAGGTGCTCGACGTGGTGCTGCTGCACGGCTGGGGAACGGGCGCCTCCGTGTGGAAGAACCTGGCGGCGGCGCTTGCGCCGTGGCACCCCGTGCATGTGCCGGACCTGCCCGGTTACGGCATGGCGCCGGTGTGCACGCCGTATACCCTCGAAGAAATCGTCGCGGGGCTCGCGCGGAGCGCGCCGCGGCGTTGCGACGTGGTCGGCTGGTCGCTCGGCGCGCAGGTGGCCCTGGCGTGGGCGCAGCGGGCGCCACGACAGGTCATGCGCCTGGGATTGATCGCGGCGACGCCCTGTTTCGCGCAGCGTGCCGACTGGCCGCATGCGATCGCGCCGGAGGCGCTGGCGCGATTCTCCAAGGGACTTGCCGCCGATCGCGCCGGCACGATGCGGCGTTTCATTTCCCTGGAGGCGCAAGGCGACGCCAAGGCGAAGCAGGTCGCGCGGCAGTTGCGGGACGCGCATGCCGCAGGCGACGCGCCGGCCCGGGAGGCACTCGCGGCGGGGCTGCGCATCCTGCTCGAGACCGATATGCGCGGCGCGCTCGGGTCGATTCCCCAACCCGCGCTCGTGATACACGGCTACCATGACCGGGTGGCACCGCTCGCGGCGGGCGAGCACCTGAGCCGCTGTCTCCCGAACGCGCGGCTGCTGGTCATGGCGGGCGCCGGGCATGCGCCGTTCCTCTCGCAGGCGCGCAAGGTCGCGGCGGCGCTGCAGGAATTCCTCGATGCGTGACGCGCTCGCACTGGACAAGCTCATGGTGCGGCGCTCTTTCGAGCGGGCCGCCGCGAGCTACGACGCCGCCGCGGTGCTGCAGAACGAGGTGTGCCGGCGCATGCTGGCACGGCTCGATTACATCAAGCTCGCGCCGGCGACCATCCTCGACGCCGGCAGTGGAACCGGCAACGCGGTCCCCGGATTGCTCGCCCGCTATCCCGCCGCCCGCGTGATCGCTCTCGACCTGGCGCTCGCCATGGCGCGGCGCGCCCGGGCGCGCCGCTCGCGGCCTGCCCTGAGCACCGTCGAAGGGTGGCGCCGCCTCTTCGGGGCCGGGAGGCAGCGGCTCGCCGCGGTATGTGGCGACATCGAGCAACTGCCGCTCGCGACCGCGTGCGCCGGCATGGTCTGGTCCAACCTGGTGATCCAGTGGAGCAACGAGCCGCAGCGCGCTTTCGCCGAGATGCACCGGGTGCTCGCGCCCGGCGGATTGCTGCTGTTCAGCAGCTTCGGCCCAGACACGCTGAAGGAGCTGCGGGCGGCGTTCCGGAGCGTGGACCGGCATACCCACGTCCACCGCTTCACCGACATGCACGACGTGGGCGACCTGCTGGTTGCCAGTGGATTCGCCGACCCGGTCATGGACATGGAAATCGTCACGCTGACCTACGCCGACGTGCGCGAGCTGATGCGCGACCTGAAGGCGATCGGCGCGCGCAACATGACGCGCGGCCGCCCGTCGACCCTTGCCGGCAAGTCCCTGCTCGCGAAAGTGGCGCGGAACTACGAGGCGGCGCGCCGCGAGGGCAGGCTGCCCGCGACCTTCGAGGTGATCTACGGCCACGCCTGGAAGCCGCAACCGCGCATCGGCCCGACCGGCCGCCCCGTCATCGACATCAAGCCGCGCTGAGGGGGTCAAAGGTTTGTCGAACCACGAATCACGAATCACGAATCACGGGTTCTTCGTGACCGGCACCGACACCGGCGTCGGCAAGACCCTCGTCGCCTGCTGCCTGCTCAGGGCATTCGCCGCGCGCGGGCTGAAGGTGGTGGGGATGAAGCCGGTTGCCAGTGGCGCGGTGCCGCGCGGGAACGAGCTCGTCCACGACGACGTCGAGCGCCTGGTCGCGGCGGGCAACCTGGCGGCGCCGCGCAGCCACATCAATCCCTATTGCTTCGCGCCGGCGATCGCGCCGCACCTCGCGGCAGCCGAGGCGGGAATGAGAATCGATCTGGATCACATCGGACAGTGCTTCAATGCCCTCGCGGGGCGGGCGGACCTTGTCATCGTGGAAGGCGTCGGCGGTTTCCGCGTGCCGCTCGGTCCCGGCGCCGATACCGCGCAACTCGCCGCGCGGCTCGCGCTGCCCGTAGTGCTGGTGGTCGGCGTGCGGCTCGGTTGCCTCAACCATGCACTGCTGACCGCGGAGGCCATCGCCGGCCGCGGTCTCGCGCTCGCCGGCTGGGTCGCGAATCATGTCGATCCGCGGATGAGCGCAGCGGATGAAAACGTGCAGGCGCTCGAGACGCTCATCACCGCGCCGCTGCTCGCGCGCTTCGCGTTCGCCGCGACGCCGGATCCCGCGTCCGGCGCGGCGCTGCTGGACACTCGCAAACTCCTCTGATGCCCGGGCGGGCGCGCGCCGTTTTGCGCCGCTTTTCAGATTGCTTGGCGAGGGCGGGCTATGATACATTCCACCCGCTCGACGCGGAGGTCGAGCGGCTGCAAACTGAGCGATGAGCAGCGATTGAACGCGGCGAGCGAGCGCAAGTACCAGCTGCGCGTCCAGCGCCCGCCGCGGCGTCCGGTAGCGACAACAATGGATTTGAATCACAGATGAGGGAAGCATGATCGGCAAGTGGTTTCGGCTGTTTGCAGCCGCGGCGGTGGGGCTCGCAGCGGGGGCGGCAGCGGCCAACCAGTACAGCCTGCCCGAACCGCAGACCCTCATCGCGCGCGCGAGCTACGATCTGCACACGCTGATCATGTGGATCGTCGTGGGGACCTTCGTGGTGGTGTTCGGCGCCATGACCTGCGCCATCATCCGGCACCGCAAGTCGGTGGGGCGCCAGGCCCGGCAGTTCCACGAGAACACCACGGTCGAGATCATCTGGACCATCATCCCGTTTCTCATTCTGATCGGCATGGCCTACCCGGCGATCAAGACCCTCATCGCGTCGAGGGATACCTCCCGCCCCGAGCTGACGATCAAGGCCGCGGTGGACCCCGCGAAGCGGTGGACGCTAGGCGGGCTCCGGGCGCACGGCGAGAAAATCTACGCCGCTACCGGCGAAGCGGCCACCGCGGCCGAAGGCAAATCTTTGCGGAAGTCAGCACGCAATAAACAGGCAGCCTGGAGAAACTTCGTATGGTCGTAGGAATTGTATTGATATTATTGATCGTCGGCTCGGTCCTGTTTCACTACCTGAGCCCGTGGTATTTCACACCGATCGCCTCCAACTGGGGGGCGATGGACGACACGATCAACATCACGTTCTGGATCACGGGCTTTGTCTTCGTCGCCGTCAATTTGTTCCTAGCCTATGCCGTGGTCCGCTATCGTTACCGGAAGGGCGGACGGGCGGCGTACGAGCCCGAGAACAAGAAGCTGGAAGGGTGGCTCACCGGATTGACCACGGTGGGCATCGCCGCCATGCTGGCCCCCGGCTTGTTTGTATGGGCGAAATTCGTCGACGTCCCGAAAGACGCGGCGGTGTTTGAGGTCGTGGGCAAGCAGTGGCACTGGGGCTATCGCTTCCCCGGGAAGGACGGCGTGATGGGTACCGTCGATGCGCGGCACGTCAGCGATAAAAACCCGTTTGGCATGAATCCCGACGACCCCAATGGTCAGGACGACGTCTTGATATCAAGCCCCGAGGTACATCTCCCCATCGACAAACCGGTCAAGGCGCTGCTCCGCTCCGTAGATGTCCTGCACAACTTCGCGGTACCACAGTTCCGGGCGAAGATGGATCTGGTTCCGGGCCTGGTCACCTATATCTGGTTCACCCCCACCCGGACCGGGAAATTCGACCTCCTCTGCAACGAATTGTGTGGCGTCGGGCACTTCGTCATGCGTGGCAGCGTCGTGGTGGAGGACGAGACTACGTTTCAGGCGTGGTTAAGTGGCCATCCGACGTTCGCGCAAACCTCAGCGCAAGCAGCCGGCGATGCTGCAGCAGGCAAGCCGCTCTATGCAGTGTGTGCCGCCTGCCATGGCGTGCAAGGGGAGGGTAACCCTGCGCTGAATGCGCCGAAATTGAGCGGGCAAGGAGACTGGTACCTGAAACGGCAACTGAAATATTTCAAGAACGGCGCTCGCGGCACGCACGACAAGGATGTGTTCGGCAAAACGATGGCGCCGATGGCGGCGACGCTGGCTGATGACGCCGCCATCGATAATGTCGTCGCTTATATCAAGACGCTGCCGGACAATCCTGCCCCGGCCACGGTGAAGGGCAATCCGAACAACGGTCAAAGGCTTTATGTAACGACCTGTGGAAACTGTCACAGTCCTGATGGGCGCGGCATACAGGCAACGAATGCCCCCGGGCTGAAGGGTATGAGTGATTGGTATTTGGTCACTCAAATGAAAAATTTCAAACAGCGTATCCGCGGCGCCCATCCAAAGGACCTGTACGGTCCGCAGATGGCATCCATGGCCGCAATGCTGGGCGACGACCAGGCGATCAAGGACCTCGTTGCCTACATCAATACCTTGCGCTGACCGGCCCGCTCGAGCGCCATTCTATTCATACTAATAGTATTATAATGATGAGACTCAAGGGATTAGAGCAGTAGCGAAGAATCAGCGATGAGGAGATTTTGATGGACTACGTTGCGCACGACGCAACCGCTTTTGTCAGGCCTGCGGAAGTCGAGGAGGTGGAGCTTTACCATCCGAAAACTTTCATCGGGAAGTACATCTGGAGCCAGGACGCCAAGATCATCGCCATCCAGTACGCGATCACCGCGATCGGGATCGGGTTGGTGGCGTTGGTGTTGTCATGGTTGATGCGGCTGCAACTGGGGTTCCCGAACAGCTTCTCCTTTATCGACCCGAGCAACTACCTTCAGTTTGTGACCATGCACGGCATGATCATGGTCATCTACCTGCTCACCGCGCTGTTCCTGGGGGGGTTTGGCAACTACCTCATCCCGCTGATGGTCGGCGCCCGCGACATGGTTTTCCCCTATGTCAACATGGTGAGTTACTGGGTCTATCTATTCGCCGTGCTGTTGCTGACCGCGAGTTTCTTCGTGCCCGGCGGGCCCACGGGCTCCGGCTGGACCCTGTATCCGCCCCAGGCGATCCTCGTGGGCACTCCGGGGGCAACCTGGGGAATTATTTTGATGCTCGTTTCCCTGGCGTTCTTCATCATCGGATTCACCATGGGCGGATTGAACTATGTGGTGACGGTGTTGCAGGCGCGCACGCGCGGGATGACGATGATGCGGCTGCCCTTGACGGTATGGGGCATATTCATGGCCACGGTCCTGGCGCTGCTGGCCTTTCCCGCCTTGTTCGTTAGCGCCATCATGATGATTTTGGACCATACACTGGGCACAAGTTTCTTTATGCCCGCCATCGTATCGATGGGACAACAGAGCGACCACTCGGGAGGCAGCCCGGTGTTGTTTCAACACCTGTTCTGGTTCTTCGGCCATCCCGAGGTCTACATTGTCGCCCTGCCGGCCTTCGGCATCGTCTCCGACCTGATCAGTGTTCATGCAAGAAAAAATATCTTCGGCTATCGGATGATGGTGTGGGCGATTCTGATCATCGGCGGCCTGAGCTTCGTGGTCTGGGCGCACCACATGTACGTCAGCGGCATGAACCCGTACTTCGGCTTCTTTT
>DASWIC010000235.1:0-2600 GCA_036397875.1 Burkholderiales bacterium | reverse complement strand
AGAGGCGCTTCGCGCGCTTTCACGAGTGGCACCGCTACGAGCAGTTGCCGGACTATGCGGGTTTCCTGGCCGAGACCAAGGGACGCATCGAGAACGGCTTCACGCGCGAGGATGCATTGTGGGTGACGGATGGCCTGAGGGCGCGCTATCGCACCCTCATGACCTACGTGGCGGATGACGCGGCAGCCATGCTGATGACCATCACGCCCGAGCAGATCGAAACCCTGCGGCAGCGATGGGAGACGGTCAACCGCCGCTTCGTCCGCGATTTCCGCCTCGAGGCGAGCGTGGAGGAGCAACGGCGGGCAGCCGGCCGGCGCGCGCTCTCGCGCATCCGGGACTGGGTCGGCCATCTGGATGACGCGCAGGAAAAGCAGATACTCGCATGGACCGCCGAGCTGCCGCTCGTCCACGGGCTGCGGCACGAGGACCGGATGCGGCGCCAGCGCGAATTCCTGCAGCTCTTGTCGCAGCGCGACGATCGCGACCGGTTCGCGGCGCGGCTGCGCCACTTTCTGCTCAACTGGGAGGAGGGGCGCGATCCCGCGTACGACAAGCGATTCAACGAGTGGGCCGACCGGCAAGCGGACCTTTACGCATCCGTTTACCGCATATTGCTACCGCATCAGCGTACCGCCGTCGCCGACCGCTTGCAGGCTTACATCAACGACTTCACGCATCTCGCGCGCCGCCCCGCGGCGCAGGCCGCCGCCGGGCGCTGAGGGCGCGGAGCTGGTCGTAAACAGCACGGTCGACCGGAATCCCCTCCTTCCGCCGCCGCGCGCGCTCGCGGAACGAGTGCTCCGAGGGGATGCGAACCGGCTTCTCCGGGTCGAGCGGCGGCACCGCGCGCACCGCCTCGATCAACTGCTTCAGCTGCGTCCTGAATTGCTGCGGCGGCATCAGGATTCCCGGGTCGAATACCACGAACAGGAAGGCGAAATCCTGCACGCTACCGCGCGCGAGCGCCGCGCCCGCGAGCAGGCACATCGCCTGGATGCCGAACGCAAGCGCCGAGCCGCGGTGGCCTCCGAAGGTGAAGATGCCGCCCTTCAATGCTTTGGCGGGATCCGTAGTCGACCGGCCGCGCGCGTCGATCGCGATGCCCTCGGGCAGCGGCAGCCCGATCCGCGACCGGAGGATCACTTCTCCGCGTACCATCGCCGCGGTACCCATGTCCACGATGAACGGATCACCCCCGGTCGGGAACCCGAACCCGATCGGGTTGGTGCCGAACGCGGGCCGGGCACCGCCGTGCGGCAGCACGATCGGCGCTGCGCTTGCGAGGTGGATGCCGACGAGCCCCGCGCGCGCGATCATCTCCAGGTAATACGCGTTGCGCCCGCTCAAGTAGCTGCGGTAGAGGCCGACCACCGCGATCCGGTGCCTGCGCGCTTTCTCGATCGCGAGCCGCGTTGCACGATGGACAGCGTAGTAGCCGACGTGATTGCCGCCGTCGAGCAGCGCCGACACCTTCGTTTCGTGCACCACCTTGATTGGCGTGCGCGGCTCGCGCGTGCGCGGATCTTCCCGAATGGTGAGGATGCGCGGCAGTCCGGCATAGCGGTGGCCGCACAGCTCCGCGTCCACGAGGTGCGCCGTGGTGACCCGCGACTCCCGCGCATCGAAGCCGATCGCCCGCAGCGCCCGCTCGCCCAGCCGCGTCGCCTCCGCGACGCTCAGGTGGACTTCATCCCTCATCCTGGAAATGATCCCTCTCCTCGCTGACACGGAGCGAGGTGGCATTATTGGATCTTCAGGCCCGCCTTGGCGACCAGGCCGCGCCATTTCTCGAATTCCGCCTTCACCG
Organism: Burkholderiales bacterium; assembly: GCA_036397875.1. GTDB lineage: Bacteria > Pseudomonadota > Gammaproteobacteria > Burkholderiales > SG8-41 > SG8-41. The sequence goes on along the minus strand of DASWIC010000235.1, from coordinate 790 downwards.
CGGCCGCGAATTCCCGCGGGCGATTGGCGACAATGGTGGTGCCTTCGGCCTCCATGCGGCGCTCGAGCTCCGGCGCGCGCACTGCCTTGCCCGCCTCCACGTACAGCTTCTCGATGATCGGGCCGGGCACGCGCGCGGGCGCGAACAGGCCGAACCAGGCGTTAACCTCGTAGCCCGGCACGCCGCTCTCGGCGACCGTGGGCAGGTTGGGCAGCGCTTTGCTGCGCGCCGCGCTGGTGACGGCAATGCCCTTCAGCCTTCCGGCTTTCATGAACGGCTGCGCCGAGATCGGGCTGCCGAATATCCAGTTGACCTCCCCGGAGATTACCGCCGGATAGCCGTCCGCCACGCCCTTGTACGGGACATGCGTCATCCGCACGCCGGCGAGCACGCACAGGAGCTCGGAGCCGAGGTGAAAGATGCCGCCGGTGCCCGACGAGGCATAGGTGATGACCCCCGGCTTTGAGCGGGCCAGCGCAATCAAATCCTTCACCGAGGACACGGGAAGTGACGGCGTCGTGAGGATGACGTAGGGATTGGCGGTGAGCATGGTGACCGGCTGGAAGTCCCGCACCGGGTCGTAGCGCACGCTCCGTATCGCCGCATTGGTCACGAAGCTCGAGCTGCTCACCATCAGCGTATAGCCGTCGGGAGCGGCTTTCGCGGCGATTTCGGCGCCAATGCTGCCGCCCGCGCCAGGGCGATTGTCCACCACGAAGGGCTGCCCGAACGTGACCCGCATATGCTCGGCAGCAATGCGCGCGATACTGTCCACCCCGCCGCCCGCCGG
>DASWIC010000234.1:0-2328 GCA_036397875.1 Burkholderiales bacterium | reverse complement strand
GGGCAGCTTCTGGAGCATTCCCGAGAACACGATGCGCGCCATGCAGGCGCTCGTCTCGTAGGGCCAGCCGAACAGCCACCAGATCTCGTATTTCGACTTGCTTTCGCCCGGGTAGTCGACGAATTTCGAGGTGCGCACCGGATGCAGCCAGATCGGCAATTCGTATTTTCTGACGCAACGCTCGAACACCGGGAAGAACTCCGGGTCGTCGAGCGGCCGGCCGTTGACGTTGGTGAAGAGCTGCACGCCCTTCGCGCCGAGCTTGGTGATCGCCCGGTCCATCTCCTGCAGTGCGGCTGGAATGTTGTTCATCGGCAGCGACGCGACGAACGCCGGAAACCGGTCGGGGTGCATCGCGACGATATCCGCCATGCCGTCGTTGGCGAGCCGGGCGAGGGCCGGCGACTCTTCGGGGCCCGCCAAGTACTCGATCGCCGGAAGCGAAAGCGTCAGGACCTGCTTGTAGCCCTTGAACTTCCCCATCATGCGGATGCGCGCGTCGAGATCCCAGAGCACCGGTATGTTGAGCCAGCGCTTGATGGATGCGGCCAGCGCGGGATTCGCCTCGGCGATGCGCTTCATGCGCTCGAAAAACGACTGCGGAAAGATGTGCGGAAAGATGTCGAGCTTGAGGTCGTTCTTCATGGCTTGTTCATGCGGCGAGAGAAGGTCTAAACATTAGACGATCCGAGGACGCGTCGCAATCGATGGATATGCAGCGCGTCACCCGCCGCCCTGACGTCGCGTGACCTGCGACAGCGACAACAGGCCACCGCACGCCATCAGCGCGGCGTTGATCCAGAAGACCGGCGGCAACCCCAGCGCGGTGCCCACGGCGCCGAACACGATCGGGCCGGTCACGCGCACGAAATTGTTGGCCGTCAGGCGCAGTCCCAGCGTCTGTCCGGAGCGCCCCTGCGCGGAGCGGCTGAACATGAGAATCACGGTAAGGGGGATGCCGATGCCCATGCCGAGCCCGAAGAAGAAAGCAATTCCCCCCAGCATGAACGCGTTTCCGGTCAACGGCACCAGCGCAAAGCCGATCGCGCCCGTGAATAGCGCCCATGCGAGGAGGGTCTCGGCGGCATAACGCTTGACCAGTCGGGCAAGAAACAGCCGCACGACAAAGGACGCAACCGCCAAGGTCGCCAGGATGGCGCCGATCGCGGACGCCGACAGCCCGCTCGCGTGCCCGTAGATCGGCAGGTAGAACTGGAAAAGATCCTGCCCGAGCTGCACGATCCCGCTGGTGAGGAGCATGAGCCAGATCGTGCGGTCTCCCAGTACGCTCCATGCGCCGGGTCCTTTCACGGACCTCGGACGGCCGCGCGGATACACGCCGCCCCAGACCGCCAGCAGCGCGAGCGCGATCGCCGATGGCGCCGCGATCACGAGGCACGCCACCGCGTGTCCTGCGGTGTCGATCGCGACGCCCGCGACGAGCGGGCCGAAGAAATTGGTGAGGGCGCCGGCCAGGCTGAAGTTGCTGAAATTCCGCGCATGGTCCTCCGGCCGGCTCATGGTGCCGATCAGGTTCTGCAGCGTGACGTGGTAGAACGCCAGCCCGAGTCCGTTCAGCGCCGCCGCCACGTAGAGCGCTGGCAGGACCCTGAAGAAGAACGGAAGCACGAGCGAGACCGCGCCGCAGGCGGCGGCGAACAGCAGCAGGCCGCGCGCGCCGCGGCGGTCGGCGAGCGCGCCGATCGGCCACGAAAGCAGCAAGGGAAACAGGTACAGCAACCCGCCGATCACGCCCACCGCGGAGGCCGGCGCGTCCAGCTCGAGCGCGTAGAGCGTGAGCAGCACGCGGGCGGCGTTAGCCCCCACGAAATTGAAGAAGGTCAGGGCCAGCGTCAGCCGGATCGCCACGTGACCTCGATCACTCCACTGCCGCGGTCACAGCCCCAGGATGCGCCCGATCTCGGAGATGTACTGTCCGGTTTTGAGCCCCCTCGCGATGGCGGCATCGATCGCTTCTTCCAGCACCGTGCGCACGCCGTGCAGGCTGTCGCTCACCCAGTGGTGCCGGCGGATCGGCGAATTGAGCACGTTTTTCAGCGTTTCCACCTCGTCGCGCAGGCGCTGCACGTCCGGCGAGCCGCCCGGCAGCTTCGCGAGATCCCGCTCCAGCGCCTCGACCAGCCGCGCCACTTCATCGAGATCGATTTCCCTCGCGGTGTCGTCGTTTTGTTCACGCTGCGCCAATGTGAGCCTCCGTCATCATTTCAGATTATAATTCGATTCCCTTTTCGCGCCCGTAGCTCAACTGGATAGAGTACTTGGCTACGAACCAAGGGGTAGGGGGTTCGAATCCCTCCGGGCGCGCCA
>DASWIC010000233.1:0-2609 GCA_036397875.1 Burkholderiales bacterium | reverse complement strand
CAGCGCGGATGCCTCGAGTATGGTCATCTTGATTCAGCTGCCGGCCTCGCCGGCGCATGGAGTGGAGACGCAGGCAAGGTTAGCCGAGACGGCATCAAGAATCCGTCGTCCGGCTGTGAAGGACTTGTGAAGTACTGCTAGTGCCGTTCCAACTTGTTTCGCCAAGCTCGAGCTGCTTCCCTGCCCGTGGCGTCTGGATCTACGGGACTCACTCGATTACCCGTAAATAGTTGGAACGGCACTAGGGAAACGTGATTTCGAACACGGAACCGCGGCCCGGCGCGCTCGCAACCTCGATCGTCCAGCCGCAGGCATCGCAGATCTGCTTCACGATCGCGAGCCCGATCCCGAATCCACCGCGCTCGGGCGCGGCGCGGTAGAACCGCTCGAACAGCTTAGGCTGGTCCTCGGCCGCGATGCCCGAACCGGAATCCGCGACCGTCAGGCGCCGTGCACCGTAGGTGATGCGGATGAAGCCGCGCTCGGTGTACTGAACCGCGTTCCGGATCAGATTGGAGAGCACGGTCTGCAGCGCCTGGCGGTTGAGGCTCAAGACCGCCTCGGGCTCCAGTTGCGCCTCGAACGACAAGCCTTTCTGGGCCATTGCCGGGCGAAACGCCCCGACCGCATCATCCACGCATTCCCGGATCGAGACCGGCTCCACCGCGCCGATCGACATTTCGCGGGCGAGGAACAGCAGAGTCTGGATCTGCTCCTCCATGCGGGCGGCCGCCGTGTTCATCATTTCGAGGCGCGTGCGCGCCTTCTCCGGCAGCGCGCGATCAGCGAGCAGCAGCTCGCAACTGGTCCGGATCGCGGTCAGCGGCGTGCGCAGCTCGTGGCTCGCGTTGGCGGTGAACTCCTGCTCGCGCTGGATCATGCGCGCGAGGCGGCCCAGATAATCGTCCAGCGCCCGCGCCAGCGCCTCCACTTCGGTGTCCTGGTCCGGGCTGGCAAGCGGCGGATGCGGCTGGCCGGGCGTGAGCGCGGGAAGCCGTCGCGCCAGCTCGGTGACCTGCCGTGTCAGCACACCGGCCAGCCAGTAGCCCAGCGCGAGCGCCACCACCCCAATGACTACGAGGGAAGCCAGCACGAGACGGGAGAAATTCTGCTCGCGCGCCTCGTGCGGACCGGCATCGTAGGACACCACGTAGAGCATGTCCCCGATCCGCCGCACGCCGACATGGCGTTCTTCCAGCCCGCCGCCGAGCTCGTGGTTGCCTGGCGCGAGTCCGCGCAACTGCGGGGGAAGCTTCAACTCCTCCTCGCCCGCGCGAACGGCAAAGTACTGGAGATTCGGGCCGGCCGGCTGCGGGAGATCGGGGTTGTCGCGGTGGCGCCTGACGAGGTCATCCAGTTCCTCGGCGACGATCTGATCGATGAGCGCCTCTTCCAGGTGCTCGGACGCAATGAACAGCGTCACGCCGAGCGTGCCGACGACCGTCATGCACGCAGCGGCGAATACCGCAGCCACGCGCAGGCGCAGGCCGGTCCTAGGCATCGGACCGGCCCCCGAGACGGTAGCCGTGCCCGTGCACGGTACGGATCGGATCATAGCCGCCCGCTCGCTGGAGCTCGCGCCGCAACACGTGCATGTGGCTGCGCAGCGAGTCGCTGTTTTCGAGCTCGCTGCCCCATGCCGCATTCTCGAGCTCCTTGCGGCTCAGCACGCGATCGGGCTGCGACATCAGGGCCTCCAGTATGCGCAGGCATTTCCGGGGCAGCTTGACGTCGTTCCCGCAGAATCGCACCGACAGGCTGGCGGGATCGAACACCAGGTCGCCGGACGCGAGTGTCCGGCCGGCTACGCGTCCGGCGCGCCGCTTGTGGAGCGCCAGCAGCCGCGCCTCCGCTTCCTTCAGCGCGAACGGCTTGACGAGGTAGTCGTCGGCGCCGCCGGAAAAACCCGCCAGCTTGTCCTCGAGCGTATCGCGCGCGGTCAGCATCAGCACCGGGGTGTCGTTGCGCGCCTCGTCCCGCAGCTTGCGGCACAGCGTGACGCCATCCATGCCGGGCAGGCCGACGTCGAGCACGATGGCGTCGAAACCGCCGGTGACCGCGAGGTGCAATCCCGTCACGCCGTCGGCCGCGGCGTCCACGGCGTGGCCCCGCGCCTCGAGGAAGTCGTAGAGGTTCGCGGCGATCGCGGGATCGTCTTCGATGATCAGTACACGCACAAGAGCCAACTAACAGAAGAAGCGTGAGTAGTGAGTCGTGGGTAGTGAGTGGACCGACTATGACCCGCCGTTTCCAGTGAGTTGCAGTAGCGGTCTGATTCTACTCACTACTCACCACTCACCATTCACGGTTTTCGGGGAGGCGTGACGGATTGCCAGCGGCCGTTGACGAGGCCCTGCATCGGCTGGAACTCGACCTTGTAGACCATCTTGCGGCTCTGCGCGATCCAGTAGCCGAGGTAGAGGTAGGGAAGATCGAGAGTGCGGCAGAGCTCGATCTGCCACAGGATGTTGAAGGTACCGAAGCTCGCGCCGGCGACGTCGGGGTCGAAGAAGGTGTAGACCGAGGACAGCCCGTCCTGCAGCCGGTCGACGATGGAGACCATGCGCAGCGCGCCGTTCTCGCGGAACTCGATCAGCCGCGACTCGACG
>DASWIC010000232.1:0-9112 GCA_036397875.1 Burkholderiales bacterium | reverse complement strand
CCGGCCGCGGGGCCGGTTCCATTTTCACGGGGAAACCGCATGAAACTCGTCACTGCAATCATCAAGCCCTTCAAGCTTGACGAGGTACGGGAGGCGCTGTCCGCCGTCGGCGTGACCGGCATCACCGTCACCGAGGTCAAGGGATTCGGGCGGCAGAAGGGGCACACCGAGCTCTACCGCGGCGCCGAATACGTGGTGGATTTTCTGCCCAAGGTCAAGGTCGAGGCCGCGATCAAGAGCGAACTTCTCGACCAGGTCGTCGAGGCGATCGAGAAAGCCGCCAACACCGGCAAGATCGGCGACGGCAAGGTGTTCGTCTTCGATCTCGAGCAGGCCATCCGCATCCGCACTGGCGAGACCGGCGCGGACGCGCTATAGAAACAGGGAGAAGACCATGAAAAGTTTTTTCAGAAGACTCGTCGCCGTGCTGGCCATGCTCGGCGTCGTCGGGCTGAACACGGTTCCGCTCGCGGCGTTCGCGCAGGACAAGCCCGCAGCCGAGATGAAGGCCGCGGACAAGGCCCCGATGGCCAAGGAAGTAGCCAAGCCCGCGCCGACGCCCAACAAGGGCGACGTGGCGTGGATGCTGACCTCTACCCTGCTGGTGCTGATGATGAGCGTTCCCGCCCTGGCGCTGTTCTACGGCGGCATGGTGCGCGCCAAGAACATGCTCTCGGTGCTGATGCAGGTGCTGGTGACCTTCTCGCTCGTCACCGTGCTGTGGTGCATCTACGGCTACAGCTTGGCGTTCAGCGAGGGCAACTCCTACTTCGGGGGCTTCGACCGCCTGTTCCTGGGCGGCACCTTCGATTCCGCCACGGGCGAGTTCGCCATGGGCGCCACCTTCAGCAAGGGCGTGGTCATACCCGAGTTGCTGTTCGTCGCATTCCAGGCGACGTTCGCGGCAATTACCTGCTGCCTGATCCTCGGGGCCTTCGCGGAGCGCATCAAGTTCTCCGCGGTGCTGATCTTCGTGACCATCTGGCTCACGTTTGCCTATGCCCCGATCGCGCACATGGTGTGGTTCTGGATGGGGCCGGACGCCTATACCGATCCCAAGCTGGTCGACGGGCTGAACGCCAAGGCCGGCCTGCTCTGGCAGTGGGGCGCGCTCGACTTCGCGGGCGGCACGGTGGTGCACATCAACGCCGGCATCGCCGGCCTGGTGGGCGCCTACCTGATCGGCAGGCGCATCGGTTTCGGAAAAGAGGCACTGACGCCGCATAACCTCCCGATGACCATGATCGGGGCGGCGCTTCTGTGGGTAGGCTGGTTCGGGTTCAACGCCGGCTCGGCGCTCGAAGCCGGCAACTCGGCCACGCTCGCCTTCGTGAACACCTTCCTCGCTACCGCCTGCGCCGTGCTGGCGTGGACCTTCGGTGAATGGCTGTTCAAGGGCAAGCCCTCCATGCTGGGCGCCGCCTCGGGCGTCGTCGCGGGACTGGTCGCCATCACCCCCGCCGCCGGCAACGTGGGCATCCCTGGCGCGTTCGTCATCGGGACCGCCGCCGGATTCGTGTGCCTGTGGGCAGTGAACCAGCTGAAGCGCTGGCTCGGCGTGGACGACTCGCTCGACGTGTTCGGCGTGCACGCGGTCGGCGGCATACTGGGCGCGCTGCTGACCGGCGTGTTCAACGCTCCCGGGCTCGGCGGGCCGGGCTTCACGGCGGACTGGGTCACCGGCAAGATGATCACCGCGGCGGAGTATTCCATTTCCAGCCAGGTATGGGTCCAGGCGCAGGCGGTTGGCGTGACCATCGTCTGGACCGGCATCGTGGCGTTGATTGCGTTCAAGATCGCCGATCTGATCGTGGGCCTGCGCGTAACCGAGGAAGAGGAACGCGAGGGTCTCGACGTGAATTCCCACGGCGAAAGCGCGTATCACACGTAACATCGTTTCCCAGGGAGTGCGTGGCAACGGGCGCCTGCGGGCGCCCGTTTGTTTCTGGCGGGTGAGGGCTGAGTCCGTTGTTTTTGTGCGGGAAACCCGCGCGGTCGAAATCGCCCCGCGCGGTCGGTAGAATGGGCCCCTCCGAGGAGAAGAAATCACCCATGTCAGTCCCGCGCCTCACCACCGCGCTCGCCGGGCCGCTGCTCGACCTCGAGCGGCGCCTGCTCGCCTCCCAGCCGGATGCCGAGCGCTGGCTGCGCGGCCAATGGCAGGAGCATGCCGCACCGTTCTACTGCTCCGTGGATCTGCGAAACAGCGGCTTCAAGCTCGCGCCGGTGGACACCAACCTCTTCCCGGGCGGGTTCAACAACCTCAATCCCGAGTTCCATCCGCTGTGCGTGCAGGCGGCGATGACCGCGATCGAGAAGGTCTGCCCCGACGCACGCGGAGCCGTGCTGATTCCCGAGAGCCACACGCGCAACCAGTTCTACCTGCAGAACGTCACGGTGCTGCAGAGGCTGCTCCGGCGCGCCGGCCTCGACGTGCGCATCGGCAGCTTGTTGCGCGAAGTCACGCGCCCGACCGAGATCACGCTCGCCGACGGCTCCAAGCTCACGCTCGAGCCGCTCGAGCGCCGCAGCAACCGGCTGGCGGTGGACGGCTTCGATCCGTGCGTCGTGCTCCTCAACAACGATCTCTCCGCCGGCATCCCCGAGATCCTGATGGGCCTCGAGCAGGCGGTGCTGCCGCCGCTGCACGCGGGCTGGACGGTGCGCCGCAAGTCGAACCACTTCCAGGCTTACCGCGAAGTGGCGGCGGAATTCGCCGGGCTGATCGGCATCGACCCCTGGCTCATCAACCCCCTGTTCGAGAAGTGCGGCAGGATCAACTTCCAGGAGCGCACCGGGGAGGAATGCCTGGAAGGCTACGTCGCCGAGATCCTCGATGACATTCGCGCCAAGTACCGGGAATACGGCATCCAGGAGGAACCCTTCGTCATCGTCAAGGCCGACGCCGGCACCTATGGCATGGGCATCATGACGGTGAAGGATCCGTCCGAGGTACGGGGTCTCAACCGCAGGCAGCGCCAGAAGATGGCGGTGGTGAAGGAGGGCCTGCCGGTGCACGAAGTCATGGTGCAGGAAGGCGTCTACACCTTCGAGAGCATGGACGACGCCGTGGCCGAGCCGGTGGTCTACATGATCGACCATTTCGTGGTGGGCGGCTTCTACCGCGTGCACACCGGGCGCGGCAAGGACGAGAACCTGAACGCGCCGGGCATGCAGTTCGCGCCCCTCGCCTTCGCCGAGCCGTGCACCTCGCCCAACCCGGACGACCCGGGCTGCCCGCCGAACCGCTTCTACGCCTATGGCGTCATCTCCCGGCTCGCGCTTCTCGCCGCGGCAATCGAGCTCGAACGGACGGAGGACGCGGTGCTCGACACCGCCGCCGAGCCGCGCGTGGCCGCGAACTGAGCCGTACGCAGCAAGCGGCAGGCAGGATGGTCCTATGAAGTTGGCGTTCGTCGTCGATCCCCTCGACTCCTTCAAGATCTACAAGGACACCACCTTCGCGATCATGCGCGAGGCTGCCGCGCGGCGGCACGAGCTGTACGCGCTGGAGCAGGAAGACCTCGCGTGGAGCGGCGGCAGCGTGCACGGCAACGCGCGCCGGATTCACCTGACGGGTGAGAAACCGGGCTGGTATCGCGCCGAGGGGCCCAAGACAACGCCGCTACGGGATTTCGACGCCGTGCTGATGCGCAAGGATCCGCCGTTCGACATGGAGTATATCTACAGCACCTATCTTCTCGAGCTTGCGGAGTCGCAGGGCGCGCGCGTATTCAACCGCCCGCGCGCGATCCGCGACTGGAACGAGAAGATGGCGATCGCCCGGTTTCCCCAATTCGCGCCGCCCACCGTGGTAACGCGGCGCGAGCCGCTCATCCGGGAATTCCTGGCGGAGCACCGCGACGTGATTTTGAAGCCGCTCGACGGCATGGGCGGCGCGTCGGTGTTTCGCGCGCGCCAGGACGATCCCAACGTCAACGTCATCATCGAGACCGTCACGCACTTCGGCCGCCGCACCATCATGGCCCAGCGCTATATCGCGGAGATCCAGGAAGGCGACAAGCGCGTGCTCCTGATCGGGGGCCGGGCCGTGCCCCATAGCCTCGCGCGCATCCCGCGGCCGGGCGAGACGCGCGGCAACCTCGCCGCCGGCGCGACGGGTGTCGCGCGCGCGCTCTCGAAACGCGATCGCGAAATCGCGGACGCGCTCGGGCCTGCTCTCGCCGGCGAGGGGCTGCTGCTGGTCGGCCTCGACGTGATCGGCGACTGGCTGACCGAGGTCAACGTCACCAGCCCCACCTGCTTCCAGGAAATCACTGAGCAGACCGGCTTCAATGTCGCCGGCATGTTTATGGACACGCTCGAACAGGCGCTTCGTTGATCCTCCCCGTCGTGCGCGCGCATTCCGGCGCCTGCGTGCTGCAGCGCAAAAGAGTAGACTATTGCAGCTTTATTACAGGGATCTAATCCGCTTACATGATTGGGATTCTGATCATCTCGCACGGCACCCTCGGCGAGGCCCTGATTCATTGCGCGAGCCATGTGTTGAACAAGCGCCCGCCCCGGTTGCGGCAGTTGAGCATCACCGCGCAGGACGATCCGCTGCAGATGCTGCCGCAGGCGCGCAAGCTCGTGAAGGACCTGAATGAGGGTGACGGGGTGCTGATCCTGTCGGACATGTACGGCGGCTCGCCCGCCAATATCGCCGCCAAGCTCCTCGTCCCCGGCAATATCGAGGGCGTCGCGGGCGTGAACCTGCCGATGCTGATCCGCGTCCTCAATTACCGCGACCGGCCGCTCGCCACCGCCGTCACCAAGGCGGTCAGCGGCGGCTGTGACGGCGTCGTGCGCATTCCCGCCCCGGCGCTGGTCGTCAAAAATGCTGCAACAGGAAGTTGAGATCATCAACAAGCTCGGCCTGCACGCCCGGGCATCGGCCAAGCTGACGCAGGTCGCCAGCCGCTTCAAGTCGAATGTCTGGGTGAGCCGCAACGGCCGCCGCGTCAACGCCAAGAGCATCATGGGGGTCATGATGCTGGCGGCGGCCAATGGCTCGACGCTGGTGGTCGAGACCGACGGGCCCGACGAAGTGGAAGCCCTGGCGGCCGTAACCCGGCTGATCGCGGGCCGGTTCGAGGAACACGACTAGCACCTGAAGGATGAGCTTTACCATCCACGGCATCGGTGTCTCCGGCGGTGTCGCCATCGGGCATGCGCACCTGCTGACGCACGCGGGTCTGGAGGTGCCGCGCTACGAGGTACCCGCGCACCAGGCCGCGGAGGAATCCGCCCGCTTCGACGCGGCGATCAAGCAGGTACGCGCGGAATTCGACGGGCTGCGCGGGAGCATCCCCGCCTCCGCCCCCCCGGAAATCAGCGCCTTCATCAACCTGCACCAGATGATCCTCGATGACGCCACGCTTTCGGTGGCGCCGCGCCGGATCATTGAAACGGAAAACTGCAACGCGGAATGGGCGCTCAAGCTGCAAACCGATGCCCTGGTCGCCCGCTTCGACGAGATCGTCGACGGGTATCTGCGCGAGCGCAAGGCCGACGTCGTTCAGGTCGCCGAGCGCGTGATGAAAGCGCTCTCCGGGCAGCCCGGCTACGTGCCGCCGCCGCTGCAGGCGGACTCCGAGCGCGACCTGATCCTGGTCGCGCACGACCTCTCTCCCGCCGACGTGGTGCAGTTCAAGCAGCACCGCTTCGCGAGCTTCATCACCGATCTCGGCGGCACGACCTCGCACACCGCCGTGGTGGCGCGCAGCCTCGCGATCCCCTCGATCGTGGCCCTGCACCGCGCGTGGCAGATGATCCGGGAGCACGAGATCGTCATCGTGGACGGCACCCAGGGTGTCGTGATCGTGGACCCCGACGAGCAGGTGCTCGCCGAGTATCAGCGGCTGCAACAGCAGTTCGACCTCGAGCGGCAGAAGCTGCGGCGCTTGAAGGGCCGCCGCGCGGTCACGCTCGACGGCGTGGCGGTGGAGCTGCAGGCCAATATCGAGCTGCCGGCGGACGTCGTGGAAGCGCTGGCGAACGGGGCCACCGGCATCGGCCTGTTCCGCAGCGAGTTCCTGTTCCTCAACCGCCCCGATCTGCCGGACGAGGACGAGCAGTTCGAGGCCTACCGCAAGGTCGCCTCGGACATGGAGGGCATGCCGGTCACGATCCGGACCTACGACCTCGGCGCCGACAAGGACCAGGACCCGCAGCGCGTCATCACCAACCCGGCGCTCGGGCTGCGCGCGATCCGGCTGTGCCTGACCGAGCCGCAGCGCTTCATCACGCAGCTGCGCGCCATGCTGCGCGCGTCCCACTACGGCAAGATCAACATCCTCATCCCGATGCTCGCCACCGCGGCCGAGATCGACCAGACGCTCGAGCTGATCGGGCGCGCCCGGCAGAGCCTCGAGGAGGAGGGCACGCCTTACGACCCTGAGATCCAGGTGGGCGGCATGATCGAGGTGCCGGCCGCCGCGCTCGCGCTCGGCATGTTCATCCGCAGGCTCGATTTCCTTTCGATCGGCACCAACGACCTCATCCAGTACACGCTCGCGATCGACCGCACCGACGATACGGTGGCGCACCTCTACGACCCCCTGCATCCCGCGGTGCTGAACCTCCTCGCCGGCATCATCCGGACCGCCGACCGGGCCAAGGTTCCGGTTGCGCTCTGCGGCGAGATGGCCGGCGACGTCACCCTGACGCGGTTGCTGCTGGCGTTCGGGCTGCGCCAGTACTCGATGCACATCGCGCACCTGCTCGACGTCAAGCAGATCATCCTCAAGTCGAATTTTTCCCGGTTGCGGCCGCTCGCGCAGAAAATGCTGCGGGCAAGCGACCCCGGGAAGCTCCGCGCGCTGCTCGACCAGCTTAATAGTTAGTATTTGACAAGCGCAGACGGGGCGGGTAAGGTTGGCCCCGCTTTCTGCCGCGCCGATTTGATATTCAGCTTGCGGGCGCGTTACAAATCCGGCTAAAGAGAAAACCTCCCAGTTTTTTCCAACCCGGCCCGCGCAAGCTCGCCGGGTTCTTGATTTTATGGATACTGGGATCACTTCGAAATCCGTGGGCATCGTTTCACCGCTGAGCGCCAGGTTCAGCGAGCCGGTGCGGTTGAAGAGCGGCGCGGTGATGGACGAGTACGAGCTCGTCTACGAGACCTACGGCACGCTCAACCCCGAGCGCTCGAACGCGGTGCTGGTGTGCCACGCGCTGAACGCCGCCCACCACGTCGCCGGCCACTACGCCGACGACCCGCAGAACGTCGGCTGGTGGGACAACATGATCGGTCCCGGCAAGCCGGTGGACACCAGCCGATTTTTCGTGATCGGCGTGAACAATCTCGGCGGCTGCCACGGCTCGACCGGGCCGATGAGCGCCAATCCCCGCACCGGCAGGCCCTGGGGCGCGGATTTCCCGGTGGTGACGGTGGAAGACTGGGTCGCGACCCAGGCGCGGCTCGCCGACCATCTCGGCATCCAGCGCTTCGCCGCCGTGATCGGGGGCAGCCTCGGCGCGATGCAGGCCCTGCAGTGGACAATCAGTTTCCCCGAGCGCGTGCGCCACTCGATCGTGATCGCCTGCGCGCCCAACCTGTCGGCGCAGAACATTGCCTTCAACGAGGTCGCGCGCCAGGCGATCATCACCGACCCGGATTTCCACGACGGGCACTATTACGAATTCAGCACGCAACCCACGCGGGGGCTGCGCGTCGCGCGGATGATCGGGCACATTACCTATCTTTCCGACGACGAGATGGCGGCCAAGTTCGGCCGGCAGCTGAAGAACGGGAAGCTCAACTACAGCTTCGACTCCGAGTTCGAGATCGAGTCCTACCTGCGCCACCAGGGCCGCAAGTTCTCGGAGTACTTCGACGCCAATACCTATCTTCGCATCACCAAGGTGCTCGACTATTTCGACCCCGCGCTGGAGCACGGCGGAAATCTGGCGAAGGCGCTCGCGCCGGCCCGGGCGAATTTCCTGGTCGTCTCCTTCACCACCGACTGGCGCTTCTCCCCCGAACGCTCGCGCGAGATCGTGAAGGCGCTGCTCGACAACCGGCTGGACGTGACCTACGCCGAGATCGACGCGCCGCACGGGCACGACGCGTTCCTGCTCGAGGATCCGCGCTACCACCGCCTGATCGCCGCCTATTTCGACCGCGTGGGAAAGGCATCCGGCGCGTGAAGAACGGCAACGCTACCGTCACGCAGCGCCCGGATTTCGCGGCCATCGCCGGCTGGGTGACCATGGGCTCCAGCGTGCTCGACCTGGGATGCGGCGACGGCGGCCTCCTGCGCTACCTGCGGGAAAGCCGCCGCGTCACCGGCTACGGGGTGGAAATCGACGACGACGGCGTGGCCGCGTGCGTGAACAACGGCGTCAACGTGATCCAGAGCGACCTCGAGCGCGGGCTCTCCGACTTCGAGAACCTGTCATTCGACTACGTGATCCTGTCGCAGACGCTGCAGGCGGTGAAGAACAGCGAGCGCATCATCCGGGACATGCTGCGGGTCGGGCGCGAAGGGATCGTCACCTTTCCCAATTTCGGCTACTGGAAGAACCGGCTGCAGGTGATCAACGGGCACATGCCGGTCTCCGACAATCTCCCCTTCCAGTGGTTCGACACGCCCAACGTCCACTTGTGCACGATCACCGATTTCGAGGATTTCTGCCGCGCCCACGGCGTGCGCATCCTGGAACGCACGGTGATCACCAAGGGGCAAAAGGTCGCGATGCTTCCGAACCTGCGCGGGGCGCTGGCGGTGTACCGCTTTCAAAAAGCGTGACGACTGACGGCTGACGACAGTTGGCCGGGGAATAGTGTCGGGAACCCCTACTGTCGCGGAACCATCATGAGTCGTCCTTGCCTGCCGAGCCGATTGACAGGTCGGCAAGCCCGGAGCGGATCATGAACCAGAAGAGGATCACGCCGGGCACGGCGGCGAGCGTGGTCAGCAGGTAGAAGTTCACATAGCCGATCGCGTCGATGACCGCTCCCGCGGTCGTTCCGGTGAGGAACCGGCCGGCGATGCTCGCCAGAGCGGAGAGCAGCGCGTACTGGGTCGCGGTGAAGCGCAGGTTGCACAGCGCGGAGAGGTAGGCGACCACCGTCACCCCGCCGATGCCGCTGGCGAAGTTCTCG
>DASWIC010000231.1:0-33922 GCA_036397875.1 Burkholderiales bacterium | reverse complement strand
CTGAGGTCGAAAAAGGTGGTGCGGACGGTCACCCCCAATCGCCCGGCGCTCATCGGCGTCGCGGGCAACCCCGGGATTTCCTAGGTCCGCGGCCGGGCCACCGTGCGCAGCATCGCGTCGCGCTCGGTGAACCACTCCTTCGAATACTCGCAGTCACGATAGCCATCGAAATAAGGGCCGCCCAGGGTGTAGTGGACGAGGGCGGCGTCCCGGCGCGGCGGGTGGTAGCCGACGAGATGGTTCCAGCGGTCGGGAAGCGCCCCGATGAGATCGTCGCTCGCGAGCCACTGGAACTGGTGCAGCTCGAGCCCGGATGCCCGATTCACGTATTCCGGGGTAAGCGCGCGGCAGCGGGCGTTGTTGAACAGCATCACGCTCGACCAGTTCTTCTTCTCGTATTTGCTCTGCGGCTCGCCGAGGAACTTCACCGTTTCCCGGGGAACGTGGTTGTGCTTGACCACCATCACCGCGTAGCGATCGTCGCGCAGTTTCCAGAGGTTGGCGACGTCGTCGAGCATCAGCATGTCACAGTCCATGAACACCGACCACCCGGTGTAGCCCGAAAGATGCGGCGTCAGGAATCGCGAGAACGAGAAATCGGTGCTCTGCAACGGATGACGCTCGCGCGCAAGCACGCCCCGCAGCTGAGACAGCATGAGCGGCGTGACCGCCACCGGTTGGGAAGCCCGGGCCTGGATGCTGTATGCGAGAACGCTGTACGCGACCGCCTCCCGCGGGTCGTATCCGATGAAGACGGGGATCATCTCGAATGCAAGCTTTCGGGCAAGGATAGCATGTCCGCGCATACGCCCATGGCGGGCGGTTCGCGTCTCGAAGCGCAAGCGAATCTGCGTGACATACGGCCGTGGCGGTACTACCGGTCATGGGCTACACTCGCGTTCAGTCAAAATCGGGAGCGACATGATCTACCGGAACGTCCAGCTGCTCTTCGGTCTGTTTGCCCTGTCCGGCTTCACCGGGCTCATCTACGAATCCATCTGGTCGCACTACCTGAAGCTCTTTCTCGGCTCCGCCGCGTTCGCGCAGTCGTTCGTGCTGGCCGCATTCATGGGCGGCATGGCGTTCGGCGCCTGGATCGCCAGCCGCGCCACGCGGAGGATCGGGAACCTGCTCGCCGCCTACGGCTGGATCGAGGCGGGCATCGGCCTGGCCGCCTTGGGTTTCCACGAGGTGTTTGTCTGGCTCACCCAGGCATCGCTCGAGTCGGTCATTCCGGCGCTCGGCTCACCGCTCAGCGTGGAAATCTACAAGTACACGCTGTGCGCCGTGCTGATCGTCCCGCAGACGGTGCTGCTGGGAATGACGTTTCCGCTCATGAGCGGCTCAGTGATCCGGCGCAGCCCCGAGGCGAGCGGCCATCACCTGGCAATGCTCTATTTCACCAACTCGATTGGCGCCGCCGCGGGCGCGCTGGCGGCGGCGTTCCTGCTGCTCGGCTGGTTCGGCATGCCGGGCACGATGCGCGCGGCGGGCGTGCTGAATCTCGTGCTCGCCGCCGTCGTGTTGACGGTGGCGCGGGCGGGCGAGCCGCAGCCTCCCGCGGCCGTACCCGCCGCCGGGGCAGTTCCCGCCAGCACCTACCTGGTGCGCTTGTTCCTGGTTGCGGCATTCATCACGGGAGCGGCGTCCTTCGTCTACGAGATCGCATGGATCAGGATGCTCTCGCTGGTGCTCTCCTCCTCGTTCCAGGCCTTCGAGCTGATGCTGTCGGCGTTCATCACCGGGCTCGCGCTCGGCGGATTGTGGATACGCCGCCGCATCGACCGCATCGCCGATCCCGTGCGCTTCGCGGGCCTGGTGCAGCTTGCTATGGGGCTGGCGGCGCTCGCGACCGTTTTCGTCTACCACCAGACCTTCGACTGGATGGCGTGGGTACTGCGCGTGCTCCAGCGCAACGAGGAGAGCTATCCGTTCTTCAATCTTTTCTGTCACGCCATCGCCTTCGCCGTCATGCTGCCCGCGACCTTCCTCGCCGGCATGACGCTGCCGCTTTTCACCCACGTCCTGATGCGCGGCGGGCACGGCGAGCGCGCGATCGGCCAGATCTACTCCGCCAACACGCTGGGCGCGATCGCGGGGGTCCTGCTTGCCGTGCACGTCCTGGTGCCGGAGGCGGGCATGAAGCTCGCGCTGGTACTCGGCGCGGCGGCCGATATCCTGCTCGGCGCGTGGCTGCTGCGCTATTCGCAGGCAGCGTTCCGCCGCGTGCATGCCTTCGCCGCCTTGATCGTCGGCATGCTCGCCGCGACCGCCACCGCCCGCGCCGGCGTGCTCGAGCCCGGGCGGCTCTCCTCCGGCGTGTTCCGTTACGGCGTCGCGGCGGCCGCGGACAGCGATGTCTTCTTCTATCGCGACGGCAAGACCGCATCGGTCGCCGTGCGGCGCCATGCCAATAACTCGGTCGGGATCATCACCAACGGCAAGCCGGACGCGTCGATCCAGATGGATCCCGACCGCGAGCCCACGGGCGACGAGTACACGATGGTCGTCGCCGCCGCGCTGCCGCTCCTGATCAAGCCCGAGGCGGCACGCTACGCCAACATAGGATTCGGCTCGGGCCTCACGGCGGAGACGCTGCTCTCGCACGGCGCGCCACGGGAGGTGGACACGATCGAGATCGAGCCGGCGATGGTCTCCGGAGCGCGCTCCTTTATCCCGCGCGTCATCCGGCCCTTCCGCGACCCGCGCAGCCGCATCGTCATCGAGGACGCCAAGAGCTTCTTTGCCCGCCATGGCAAGCGCTACGACGTGATCATTTCGGAGCCGTCGAATCCCTGGGTCAACGGCGTGGCGGGCCTGTTCACGACGGAGTGGTACCGCGACGTGAAGCGCTACCTCGCGCCGGGCGGCCTGCTGGTGCAGTGGCTGCAGACATATGAATTCAACGACCGCCTGCTCGGCTCCATGCTCGCGGCCCTGGGCGAGAACTTCGCGGATTACGAGATCTACGAGATGAACGGCGTGGATCTCATCGTGGTCGCCGTCGCCGAGGGAACCGTGCCGCGCCCAGGGCCGCTGCCTGCCGGGCAAGCGGCCTTCCTGGACCAGTTGAAGCGCCTCGGCATTACACGCGCGGAAGAGATCGCGGCGCTGCGCGTCGGCTCCAAGCGCGAGATCGCGCCGCTGTTCGCGTCGCTTGCGGCTCCCGTCAACTCGGATTACCGCCCGTACGTGCAACTCGAGGCGCCGCGCGCGCGCTTTCTCGGCAGCTTGGCATCGACCATTCCCGGACTTCTGGTGTCGCCGTTACCGGTCCTCGAAATGACCCAGGGGGCAGCCGTGGCGTACCTGAAGGAGCCGGTCCCCCCCTATATACTGTCCCTCAACCTCCGGACCCGGTCGACAGCGCTCGCGATCGCCAGAGGACTTCTCCACCGCTCGGCTGATTCGCTCCAGACTGCAGAGCCAGCCATTCTGCCGACCCTGCTCGTGTTGAAGCACCCCGGCGCACTGTGCGGGACTGCGCCATCGCAAGCCGCCATCGAGCACCTGCACGGCGCAGCCGAGCGGACGCTCGTCAAGCTGGCGCCCGATATGCGCCGCGCGCTTTGGATCGAACGGCGCTGGCTCGACTGCGCTCCGGACAGGCTCGCGCCCCGCGTGCGCCAGCGGCTCGAGCTCTACGCCGCAATAGCGGCGCGCGACGCGCACGCCATGCTGGCACGCGCACGCGCGCTGCTCGAGCAGGGGTCGGCGGCGGGAGGGGACGATTTCGGGCGCTACCTGCTCGTCACCGCCATGCTCGGCGCGCGGGCCGCCGGCGAGCACGAGGAAGCGCGGCGGATCTGGAGAGTATATGGAACCGCGCTCTACCGCGGGAGCGCGATTCCCGCCCACGTGAGCTACGTCGCCAACCTGAATTAGTCGCCGGCAGGGTGATTCGTCACTCCCGCGAGGCCTGCCCTCGAGTGCTCTTGTCGGGGGGCGGGAGTCCAGGCAACGGCTCGTCGCACGCATCGGTACGCGGCCTGGGTTTGACCGGGGGCAGCAGTCCGCTGCCTGGAGCGTCGAGCCGGCCCAGCCGATGTTCAGCAGCTCGAAAGCCCAGTTTGGAGGCGAGCCGGTACTGTCGCTTTGCCTCGTCCAGGCAGCCCAGGCTCTCCAGCGCGACCCCAAGATGATGGCGCGCGGGGCCGGATTTCGGGCGCAGTGCGATCGCGCGGCCGAAGCGCGGTATCGCCTCGCGGTACTCCTCCTGGTGCAGATGGATCGAGCCGCGCGCCATATGGCAATCGTAGGTCGCGGGATATTCCGCAAGGCAGCGCTCCACGACCGCAATCGCCTCGCCGGCGCGATCCCGGTAGAGATACTCCCGGCCCAGGTGGTACAGCGTTCGCGAGCCCCCCGGGACGGCTTTCCGGGGCAGCTTCGCGACGGCATCCTCCCACAGCGCAAGGCTGCTCCCGAACGTGCGCAACCGGTCATGGGCCTGGTAGAAAAGAAGCGGTAGCGCCAGCAGCGCGCCTGCGATCGCGAAACGAAGGGGCACGCGGGCGAGCCCGGCGGCGACGAGCACCATCAGGCCCGGCCCCCACAGGTAGCTGCGGTAAAGGACGAACGGCTCCTGGAAACGGACCGTGGCGAACTCGGGGAGAAACAGGAGCCACGGGTAGAGCAGCCCGAATCCCGCCACGCGCGCCATCCCTTCCCTGCGCATGAGGGCAACGCCGAGTACTCCGTAGCCGATAAATCCCGCCGCCGCGAGCAGCGCCACCGCAGGCGGCCAGGCACCGGCGAAATCGATGCGAAGGTCGATGGACATCGCGCCGGGATCGGGGAAGACCCACAGCGCGAGATAGCGGAAGTAGAGCCCCATCTGCGTCACGGCGCTTTCGAGCCAGGGCGCTCCCAGCGTCGCGGGCGCGCCGGTCTGCGCGATCTGCGCTGTCACCACTCCGAAATCCGGTTCGTATGTCGTGCCGATCTTGCCCTTGACCAGCAGCGTCACGAGCGCGGCAGCCGGCACGCAGCATGCGAGATAGAGGGCCGCATGGCGAAGCGCGAAGCGCCGCTCCACCGCCACGACAAAACCGGCAATGACCGCCGCCGCCGGCAGCATGACGGCGGTTTCCTTGGACAGCACCGCGAGCGAATAGCAGAGCGCGGCGGAAATCGCGTCGGCGTGGCCGCGGCGCGCGAGCCCGCGCACGTAGAAGATGATCGAGACCAGCGCGAACAGCGTCGCCAGCACCGACATGCGCTGGATCAGATAGCCGGCGCCGTAGACCGCGACGGGATGAATCGCGAACGCCGCTGCGGCGATGAACGCCGGCGCGTGTGCTGCCAGCTCCTCCCCCGACGGCACGGCGGCGCGCCGCGCCGCATGCCGCTGGAGGTCGTGGATCAGCTTGTAGAGCGCCAGCGCGCAGGCGATATGGAATGCGAGGCCCACGACGCGGTGCGCCTCCATGCTTCCCCAGATGACCTGGACAATGGCGAGGGAAAAATAGGGAGGGACTCTCAATTCGAGGCCGAGCGGGTGCGTCGCGTAATACGAAAACAGCCGTCCCGAAAAGAAGCCGCGGTCGTCGAACATCGGCGGGTTGCCGATGAACGGCAAATACAAGGCACCGGCGAGGCCGGCGATGAGCCCGATGCCGATCAGGGTGGGAAACCGGTTCACGCCGCGCGCGATCGCCCGCATCGTCAGGACAAAAAAAGAGGTACCCCGAAGGGTACCTCTTTCTGCAGCCAGGTGCTTCTGCTTACACGCCGCGGCAAGAGCCCGGCAGATACTGCTTGCCTACGTCGCTGCCCGTGCTGCCGCAAACCCAGCCGTACAGGCCGACACCCATGTCCGAGCTCGAGTCGGCCGTCGTGCCGGCTTTGGAGAGGGGGATCAACGTCACAAACTTGGCGTCGACGACGGAGCTGATGCCCCAGATCTCTGCCTTCACCACGCCGTTCACATCGGTGAACAACCCCTTGACGTACTTGGTTTGAATGATTGTGCCCGCGACGGTACTGCCAGTCTCGCCGCAGCCCCAGTCATTCGCGGGGGGCGCCGTGCCGCCGGTCTGGTACACCTCGGTGATGGTCGTGCGACATGCGCTCATCGCCAGGATCACCTCGGACATCTTCGCCCGGACGGTGTAGTCCTGATACGCCGGCAGCGCGACCGCCGCCAGAATGCCGATGATCGCGACCACGATCATCAGTTCGATCAGCGTGAAGCCCTTCTGTAGGTAACGCATTTGGTGCTCCTTTCTCGAGTTAACCCTTTAAAAGACAAGCAATTTTCATTGCTCGCGGGAGTAAAGGCAGCAACTATCGTGCCAACCGCTGACCATCCCGACCGGCGTGACAAATTGCCGGACGTGGCGCATGAGATCGGGACTATTACCGCGATTTGGCGGGAAGCACGATGCAAGCGCTCCCGGCCAAAGTCAGGATGTGACGAAAAACGTCACCCCAACAATGCGTGCCCGGCATGGCCGTTCCCCGGAGGATTCGCGCCCGTTTCAGGCGCGAGCGCTCTCGCACCACGCACGCCACATCTGACGGTAGGCACTTTCCAGATCGCGCACGAACGTTTTTTCGTTCATCAGGGGCGACTCCCGGAGCCGCTGCCGCAACGAACGGCGCAACCCGGTGAGAATCGTCTCCTCGCGGGCGAATGCGACGGCCAGCCGCACGTAGTCCTCGGGGCTTGAGGCGATCCACTCGGTGAGGCCCACGGTCGAGAGCACGCTCGCCGTGCTGCGTGACGACGGCCGGGTTCCGGGAGCCGTGACGACGGGGACTCCCATCCACAGCGCATCGCAGGCGGTGGTGCCGCCGCTGTAGGGCATGGTATCCAACGCAATGTCCACCGAGTTGAACCCGTTGAAATAGTCCTGAAGCGAAACATAGGCCAGGACCTTTACTCTCGCGCGCTCGCCTGCCGCGCTTGAGAGTTCCGCAATCAGCTCCTCCCGCGCACGGCCTTCCGCGATGCCGAGGATTACCATCCGGGAGCCGGGCAGCCGACGGAGGATTTCGGCCCAGATGCGGCGCACCGCCGGGGTGACCTTGAGCGCCTGATTGAACGATCCGAAGGTGACGTATCCGTTACGCGCGAGGGGCGGCGCCTCCGCGCAGGTGACCGTCATGAAGGGGCGATAGCACCACTGGCTCTCCGGCAGCCTGACCAGGGTTTCGGTATGGTACCGGTCGGTCAGTCCCGGCGGATCGGCATGGCGGTCGGAAATGCGGTAGTGAATCCGGGTCATGCCGGTGGTGTTCAGGTAGCCGAGCCAGGTGGCCTGGACCGGCGCCGGCTGCTGCGCGAAAACGGCGAGCTGAGGGGTTCCCGAATGCCCGCCCAGGTCGACCAGGATGTCGATGCCGTCACGGTTGATCGCATCGGCCAGCCCGGATGCCGGCAGCGAGGAAACCTCCCGCCAGACGTCCGCCCGCCGCGACAGCTCGCGCGTGTAGCCATCCACCCTGCCGCCGGTCGAGTAGCAATACACTTCAAACGCGGAGCGGTCGTGCCGCTCGACCACGGGGAGCATGAACAGCGTGACGACGTGATAGCAGAAATCTCCGGACACGTAACCGATCCGCAGGCGCCGCTCCCCATCCCCTGCGTTACGGAACGGCACGAATCGCGGCGGATGCGCCTCCTCGATGCGCGCCCCGAACGCCGCGTGCCGCGCAAAGAGCGCGTCGTCCGGAATGCTCTCGGAACTGTTGAGCGCAAAGAGCTCGGCGGACTCGAGCTCGATATCGCCGGGCAAATGCTCGCGCGCCGCTTGGTAGAGCGCGAGCGCCTCATCCGTGCGGCACTGTCCGAGCAGAACGCCTCCCAGCATGCGATAGGCTCGCCCATGTCCCGGGTCGGCCGCCAGCGCGCGCCGAAAGGCGGTTTCCGCCTCGCCCAGTCGCATGAGCTTTTTCAGGACGGCGCCGTAGTTGTACAACGCGTCCGCCCAGTCCGGGCGCTGATTGAGCACCGCCTCCAGCTCGGCGGCTGCCGCAGGCAGATCGCTGCGCGCGTTGTACATCTCGGACAACCGCGCATGCGCCTCCACCGAACCGGGGTCGCGCTTCAAGACCGCGCGCAGCGGTCCTTCCGCTTCATTGGGCTCGCCGCGTGCGAGAAGAAGCGTGGCGAGAGCGAGATTCGCGTCGGCGTTTTCCGGATCGATGGCGAGGGCGCGCTTGAGCGCCGCCTGGGCCGCGTCGAGCCGGTCCTGTTTCACGAGGACGCCGGCATAGAAGTAGAGCGCGCCAAAATCGTCCGGCTTGAGCCGCATGGCGGTCTCCAGCGCCGCCGCCGCCGCGCCGAGGTTGCCCTGCGCTTCCAGCACGCGCGACAGCACGACCTGCGCTTCCGGGAACGCCGGTCGGTGCTGCAGCGACTGCCGCAGCAACCGCTCGGCTTCTTCCAGCCTGCCGCCCGTGTACCGCAGTTTTCCGAGGTTGTAGGCCGCGAAGGGATCCGCCGCATCGATCGCCAGCGCGGCCTCATAGGCGGAAATCGCCGCCTCGGTCGCGCCGGCGGCCTCCAATCCAATGCCGAGATTCACGTGCGCCTTGGCATAATCAGGCGCCGCCCGCACCGCTTCGCGATAGCGCTCACAGGCCGCCTCCACCCTGCCCGCGTCCTCGGCGCGATTACCCTCGGCGATCAGCCGGTCGGCGGCTTCCCGGGGCGAAGCCGCCGTCAATCAGCCCCCCGATGCCCTGCCGGGAGCCTTGTCGAGCGTGACGAGGATGGCAAGCTCGTAGGTCCACGACTCGACGAACTCCGGCGGATAGCCCGCCTCCTTGAGCGCCCACCGGAACTGGTTGCCGAGCCGCGCCCGCTGGTAGACGCTGAGCGGGTGCGTGCGCGCGAACTTGCCCGCGCGGCCGAAGATCGCCTCGTGTGTGTTGCGCAGGCGTTCCGCCGCCTTCCGGGTGCGGGACTCCAGCGCGGCGGGCGGGACGCGCTTGACGAGCTCCGCGGCGATCGCGGCCGCAAGCTCGTCGACCTCCTGAGTCTTGAACCAGTCCAGGATGCCCATGCACCCGACTCACCGGGAAGGAATCATGCGGAATGCCGCCGGGTGCGGCCGCGGGGAGGGGAAGCTAGGCCGCGGGCGGCGGAACATAACCGGGAATCCGGGAGACGTCCACGTCGTCGATCTGGTCCGGATCGAGGAACTGCCGCGCGTATTTCTCGTAGACCTTCTCCCACATGAAGATGTCGAAGAGATCGGGATCGACGTGCCCGTTCAGCTTGAACTTGCCGAGGATCGTGAGCGACTCGGTGAGGGTCTTGCCCTTCTTGTAGGGCCGGTCCTTGGCGGTCAGCGCCTCGAAGATGTCGGCAATGCCCATGCAGCGCGCCTGGACCGACATCTGCTCGCGCTTGAGCCCCCGCGGGTAACCCTTGCCGTCCATGCGCTCATGGTGACCCCCGGCGTACTCGGGCACGTTCTTCAGGTGCCTCGGCCAGGGCAGCGACTCCAGCATCTGGATGGTGACCTCGATGTGGTGGTTGATGATCTGCCGCTCTGCCGCCGTCAGCGTGCCGGAGCGGATCGTGAGGTTGCGGACCTCGTCCTCGGTCAGGAAATCGCTCTGCTCCCCGTCGCCGTTGCGCCAGCGATAGCGCGCGGCGATCGACTTCACCCGGGCAATGTCCTCGTCGATCATCTTCTCGCTGCCGATATTGGCGCGGCGCAGAAAATCGCGATCGCTCTCGATTTCGCGGACGCCCGCCGTGAGCTGCGCGTCCGCCATCACGTCTTGCCGTCGCGGCGCGAGTTTTTCGATGCGCGCCTTGAGCAGCGCAATCTCAGCGTCGCGCCTGACCACCTCGAAGCGCGTGTCGATGAGGGCGACGCGATCGAAGATGGTCTGGAGCTTCGTTGCCTTGTCCACGACGTGCACGGGAGTCGTGACCTTGCCGCAGTCGTGCAGCAATCCGGCGATCTTGAGCTCGTAGCGGTCGCGGTCCGTCATGGTGAAATCGCGCAACGGACCGACCTTGCAGTCGTCGACGGCCTCGGCGAGCATCATGGTGAGCATCGGCACGCGCTGGCAGTGCCCGCCGGTGTAGGGCGACTTGTCGTCGATCGCGGCGTTGATCAGGCTGATGAACGACTCGAACAGGTTCTCCAGGTGGTTGATCAGCAGGCGGTTGGTCAGCGCGATCGCCGCCTGCGAGGCGAGCGACTCGGCCAGGTGCTGGTCGGTGTTCGAGAACGCGACGACCTCGCCGGACTTCGGGTCCTTGGCATTGATCAGCTGCAGCACGCCGATGATCTGTCCCTCATGGTTCTTCATCGGCATCGTGAGGAACGACCGGGAGCGATAGCCGGTCTTCTTGTCGAAGTTCCTGGTGCCGGTGAAGTCGAAGCCTTCGTCGGAATAGGCGTCGGCGATGTTGACCGACCGGTCATGATGCACCGCGTACGCGACCACCATGGAATGGATCGGCTTGCCGTCCTTGTCGAAAAGATGGATGGGGTAGAAGGGGATCTCGACGCCGGTGGTGCCCCCCATCGCGATGCCGAGCGTGTCGTTGCGGATGATCTCGAACTTGAGGGTATTGTCCTCGGTCATCCGGTAGAGCGTGCCGCCGTCGGCGTGCGTGATGTCCTTCGCCGCGATGAGGATCCGCTCGAGCAGCCGGGTGATGTCCTTCTCTTGCGAGAGGGCGATCCCGATGTGGTTGAGCTGCTCGAGGCGCTTGAGCAGGTCGTCCGCGCCCCGGACGCCAACCGGGCCTTTGCTCTTTGTGCGCACTACTTGATGCACACCGCACGCACCTGCTGGACGTCCGTGATCCCCTGCAATACCTTTTCGATGCCGTCCTGCTTGAGGGTCCGCATGCCGTCCTCCAGGGCCGTCACGAACATGTCCGCCACTCGCGCGTGCTCCTGGATGTTCTTCTTGATGCGGTCGCTGCCGATCAGCATCTCGTGCAGGCCCAATCGGCCCTTGTAGCCGGTGTTGCCGCACACCTCGCACCCCTTGGCGGCGTGGAGCACGAGCTCGCCCCGGTCGTTGCCGAAGTCCTTCACCCACTCCTCGAAAACCTTGGCGCGCGCGGCCTTCGGGTCCTTCTTCCAGTTTGTCGTGTTCTGCAGCTCGAGCGTGTACTCCTCCATTAGCGAATGGATTTCCTCGTTGGTCGCGACGTGCGGCTCCTTGCACTTGCACAGGCGCCGGGCGAGGCGCTGGGCGAGCACCCCGAGCAGCGCATCGGCAAAGTTGAACGGGTCCATCCCCATGTCGAGCAGGCGCACGATCGACTCCGGCGCGCTGTTGGTGTGCAGCGTGGCGAACACCAGGTGCCCGGTGAGAGAAGCCTCGATGCCGGTCGAGACCGTCTCCTTGTCGCGCATTTCCCCCACCATGATCACGTCCGGGTCGGCCCGCAGGAACGCCCGCATGGCGATGGCGAAGGTCAAGCCCGCCTTGGGATTCATCTGCACCTGGCGCAGGCCTTTCTGCGTGATTTCGACCGGATCCTCCGCGGTCCAGATCTTCATTTCCGGCGTGTTGAGGTAGCCCAACACCGAATGCAGCGTGGTGGTCTTGCCCGAGCCGGTCGGCCCGCACACGAAGAAGAGCCCATAGGGCTTGTCAATCTCCTGCTTGCACAGCCGCAGGTTGCGCTTGGAGAAACCCATCTTGTCGAGCGGCAGGGGCTCGCCGGCCGACAGTATCCGCATCACGATGTCTTCCACGCCGCCCTGCGTGGGGATGGTGGCGACCCGCAGCTCGATGTCGAGCGGGCCGAACTTCTTGAACTTGATCTTGCCGTCCTGGGGCTTCCTGCGCTCGGAGATGTCGAGGTCGCACATGATCTTCAGGCGCGCGGCGATCGCATTGCGGTAGCTGCCCGGCACCGCGATGTAATTCATGAGCTCGCCGTCCTTGCGGAAGCGGATCTCGGTCTTGGCCTTTCCCGGGTAGGGCTCGATATGGATATCGGAGGCGCCCTGCTGGTAGGCGTCGATGATCACCTTGTTGACGAGCTTGACGACCTCGTTGTCGGCGGCGGCCGTCGCCACGTCCTCCGCGCCCTCGACGAACACGCTTTCCTCGTCGTCGAGCGTGCCGAGTATGTCGCCGATGTCGCCGGGATCGCCGCCGAGCCCGCCGCCGCCGAACAACTGGTCGAGCGTCTGGTCGAACTCGCGATTGGTGATCACCCGGTAGACGATCCGGCTCTTGGGATAGATGTTGTTGACCATCTTCGAGGCCTTGATCCGCTCCGGATCGGTGGCCACGATCACGATGCCGTCCTTGCTGTCCTCGACCGGGGCCCAGTGATTGGTCTTGCAGAAGTCGCGGCTCATGTTCTTGATGAGCTCGGGCGACTTGATCCGGTCCGTCTTGAACGGCTCGTAGGGCACGCCGAAATAGGCGGCCAGCGCCTCGCCCAGCGCCGGGAGCTTGACCTTGAATTCCTCGATCAGGACCGTCTCCATGTCGAGGTTCTTGCGCCGCGCCGAGCGCTGCGCCAGCTCGAGCTCTTCCGCCGAAATCACCGCATTGGTGACGAGGCCGTCGTACTTGGTGCGCACCGTCATCATCGAGCCCTGGCGCTGGCGGAACGCGATCGCGAGCGTCTCGCACAGCTGCACCACGCCTTCCTCCATGGCCGGCGGGAAGGTCTGGCCCCCCTTGTAATTGATGATCTGCACCACGCCGATCAGCTCCTTCCCCTTGCCCTCGGTCACCGGCGCGACCAGCAACTGTTTCGTCCGGTAGCCGGTCTTAGCATCGACCGCCTTGAGGAAGTTCAGCTGCGGACTGTACGACTTCAGCTCCACGTCATCGTAGACGTCACGGATATTGACCACGCGCTTGTTACAGGCCACGAAGCCCGCGATCGACTGCTCGTTGACCGGCAGCTTGATGTCCTTGAAGGAGTTGAGGCCGGTCTTCACCTTGGAGATGATCGAACCCCGGTCCTCGCTCGCGAGGTAGATCGTCAGCCGGTCGGCGCTGAACAGGCTGCACAGTTCCTGCGACAGCTCGAGGATGATCTCGTCGATGTTCTTCGTCGCGTGGATCTTGTTGGTGACCGCCTGCAGCTTCTGCTGGAAATTCAGCTTCTCCGCCAGGCTGTCGCGGCTGACCGGCTTGCTCTGGAGTACGCTGCTCATAAGGCCCCCGACCCGTTCGTGACTGCCCCGCTGGCGGCCGTGCCCTGATTCCTGCCCCGCATCGTGGAACGCGGGCGCGTCGAACGCGGAAATACCGCCGTGGAACCCCGGAAAACCAGCGAGAATCGTGCCAGTACCGCGTGAATATTCATCGTTTTTCCAGACTCCCGTAACCCGAGCGGCCGGCGTGCCGGAGCCTGAGGCTACTTGGTTTCAAAGGTCCAGGCGCCATCCCAACCCGCCCCGGGCGGATGCGCGCGATAGTGCGCGATGCGCTCGATGAACAACTCAACCATTTCGCTCTCCGGCGCCCGCTTGCGCAGATTGAGCAGCTGGAGCTCGGCGCGATCCCAATCCTGGTGGCGGTACAGCCTAAGCGCCTGATTCCACAACACTATTTCATCCTGCCTGGCTGGGTCCACCTGCCCTTCCAGACCGAGCGGCTCGTAGATGGTCACCGGCTCGTCCTTGCCTTTCACGCGCACCCGGTCGACCTCGCGCACGACGAAGCCGGATATCAGCCGGCGCGTGCCATCGCCGACAATAATATCAGCCCCGTACTGTTTTGTGATGCCTTCGAGGCGCGATGCGATGTTCACCGCGTCGCCCATCACCGTGTAGGCCTTGCGGATCTTGGAGCCCATGTCGCCGACGCGCATGACGCCCGAATTCACGCCGATGCCGATCTTGAACGTGGGCCATCCGCGCGCGCGGAATTTTTCGTTGAGCGCCTTCGCTTCGCTCTGCATGCCCAGCGCCGCGAGCACGCCGTTGCGCGCGTGCTGGGGATCGCCGACCGGGGCGCCCCAGAACGCCATGATCGCATCGCCGATGTACTTGTCGAGCGTGCCGCGGTGCCGCTCGCGGATGACCAGGCTCATGTTGGTCAGGTACTCGTTGATGTAAGCCGAAAGGTCCTCGGGCGACAGGCTCTCGGAGATGGTCGTGAATCCGCGCACGTCGGAGAACAGCACCGTCAGCTCCTGCTCGCGCGGCGCCATGTTGAAGCGCTCGGGGTTGCGCGCCATCTCGTCGACCAGCTCGGGCGGCACGTACTGCCCGAAGAGCCCCGTGATCTGGCGCAGGCCGCGCGCCTCGACAAAAAAGCCGTAGGCCATGTTGAGTGTAAACAGCAGCAGGATCATGACGAGCCCGGAGGCGAGCGGCAGCACCAGGGCGACATGCTCGAACACCACCACGTTCACCGCCAGCACCGCCGCGAGCACCCCGAGCGTGGCGAGCGCGGAGACGAGGGGGCCCAGCAGCGGCAGCAGCAGGGCCATTGCCAGTCCCGAGGCGAGCAGGAGCAGGAACTCCGCGCCCACCACGTACGGCGGGCGCTGCTTGATACTGCCGTCGAGCATGCCCGAAATCATGTTGGCATGGACTTCGACTCCGGGATAGACGGGTTCTACGGGCGTCGCCCGCAGGTCGAGCAGGCCGGGGGCGGTCGTGCCGACGAGCACGATCTTGCCTTTCAGCTCCGCCGGGGCGACGCGCTCGTTCATCACGTCCACGATGGAAAAATAGTTGAAGCTCCCCTTGCGCCCGCGGTAGGGCACGAGCGCCGCCGCCTCGTCATCGACGGGGATTCTGATGGGCCCGACCTCCAGCCATTCGAGCTCGGGGTAGCCTTTCGGCGCGAGGCCCTTCTCGGGCCCGATCGCGACCACTGGCGGCGAGCCGAGCAGCACGCGAACCATGGCGAGGGACAGAGGCTCGTAATAACCGCCGTTGTACTCCACCAGCATCGGCACACGCCGGATGACCCCGTCCTGGTCGGTGCGCGAATTGAAATGGCCAGCGCTAGCCGCGGCCTTCTGCAGTACATCCAGGTTCGCCGTGTACCCGCCCCACGAGGTCGTCGCTACGTTGCGGCCTTTCAAGGACTCCGCCGTCAATACCGGCGCGGGCAGCATCCCCTTCCTCTGCAACGTCGTCGCGTCCATTTCGAGGAGGATGTAGCCCATCACCACCGGCCGGCCCTGGATCTTGCGGGCGAAAATGTCGTCGTAATCGAGCTGGGGCCTCAACTGCCGGAGCGCGGCCTGGAAGGGAGCGACGTCGCGCAACTCGCGCTCGGAGAGCCGCTCGAGCACGCGTATGCCCGAGGACTCGTCGCGCTCGGCGAATACCACGTCGAAGCCGACCACCGCCACCTCGTAGCTGTTGAACAGCTTGTCCATGAGCAGTCCCAGCCGGTCGCGCGGCCACGGCCAGCGGCCTTCGCCGCCCTGCTCCCGTTCCGCGAGGCTCTTCTCGTCGATGTCCAGAATGACGATGCGGGGATCGACCGTTTGCGGCATGGTGAGCCGCAGCCGCGTGTCGTAGACGATCGCCTCGAGGTTCGCCAGCAACGGCAGCCGCATTCCCCCCAGCTCGATCGCGTTGGCGAGGAACACCAGGACCACGACGATGCCGATGATGAACCGCGCCCGATGCTTCTTGATCATGTCCAGCACGCGCGGTCCCGAGGGCGGCCGGTGCTACCGCTTGAGGAAAAACTCCATCTTGACCCCTGCCAGTTCGATCACGTCGTGGTCGCCCAACTGCCGCGCCTGGGCGTCGATCGCCTTGCCGTTCAACACCGGAAAGGTCCCGCCCTCGACGTGGGTGAGGAAGTAGCCCTGCGGGCGCCGCGTGATCACGGCCACCTGCACCCCCGGCCTGCCCAGAGTGGTGAGGTTCTTGGTGAGCTCGATCTCCTTGCCCGCATTGGGTCCGGTTAACAGTTGCAGCGCGGCAAGCGGCTGCCCTTCGGCCGTCGCCGGCTTCTGAGCGGCAGGGGCGGCCGCCGGTTGCCGGGGTGGGGGTGGAGGTGGAGGTGGCGCTGTCAGCGGGCCCGCGGCGGGTCTTGACGCGGTGGGCGGCGGCGTCGGCGGGGCCGCGGGCCTCGTCGCGGCCGGCCTCCCCGGCGTGGACTTCATCACCATCGTCCTCTCGAAATCATCCTGCGGGGCATGCCCGGCGGCGGCCAGCTCGACCACGTACTTCATCTTGTATTTGCCGATCTCGACCACGTCGTTGTTCTGCAGGATGTGCTTCTTGATCGGATTGCCGTTGACCAGCGTGCCGTTGGTGCTGCCCAGGTCCTCGAGGAACGAGTCGTTGAGGATAGTGACGATGCAGGCGTGCTCTCCGCTCACCGCCAGATTCTCGATCTGGATGTCGTTTTGCGGCCGGCGGCCGATCGTGATGCGCTCCTTGTCGAGAGGGATCTCCCTGATCACCGACCCTTCCAGACTGAGAATCAACTTCGCCATGGTGGTATCCCCGCCTTCTATTTGAGCCAAGCCTTCACTTTGTCCAGCAAGCCGGTGCGGGCCCGGTAATCCTTCGCGATCCGCACCACTATCACCGAAATATTGTCGCGCCCTCCATTGTCGTTTGCCTGTTGCACCAGCTGCTCCGCCGCGAGCGGCAGGTTGGAGGCAAGCGACTCCAGCGTCAACTGGACATCCTCGTCCGGCACCATGTCGGACAGCCCGTCGGAGCACAGCAGGTACATGTCGCCCGGCTGGACGGAGTAGGTGTGCACCTCCGTCTCCACCTCCGGGTCGATGCCGACGGCGCGCGTGACCAGGTTCTTGTTCTGGGAATGCCGCGCCTGCTCCCGGGTAATCATGCCGCTATCTATCTGTTCCTGCAACAAAGAATGGTCGCGCGTGATCTGCTCCAGCGCGCCGTCGCGCAGCCGGTAGAGGCGCGAGTCGCCGATGTGCCCGACCGAGATCTGGTTGTCGTGCCACAGCGCAACGACCAGCGTCGTGCCCATGCCCGAATACTGGGGCTGGCTTTGCGACGCCTGGTAGATCGCGCTGTTGGCGCGGGTCGCGTAGGTCATGATCAGCCGCTCGGCGTCCTTGCCGTTCAACTCCTCGGGGCTCTTGCCGGCAAGCGCCTTCTTCATCTCGGTGCGGATCAGCTCGACCGCGATGCCGCTGGCGACCTCCCCGGCGTTGTAGCCCCCCATCCCGTCGGCGAGCACCGCCAGGCCGATCCCCGCTTCGGCCGCGAGGCTGTCCTCGTTGTGCGACCTCACCATCCCGGGGTGGGTGGCGGTGACGACCTCGAGCACCGAGCTGAGATTGATCATCGCGCGTCGCGCCTAGGAGCCTGCCGCCGGCGCGTGCTGCGCCGCCGCCCGGGACCCGGGCAGGCTTTGCAGGCACAGGTTCAACGCTCTCGCCATCTGCTCGCCGTCCTGATACCGCTGTTCCGGGTTCTTCGCAAGGGCCTTGTTGACGATCGCGGCGACGCACGCGGGCAGCTGCGCGTTCCGGGTGCGGATGTCCGCGTGCGGCTCGTTGGCGATCTTGAACATGAGCTGAGCCATCGATTCGCCCTCGAACGGCAGGCTACCGCAGGCGAGCTGGTAGAACGTCACCCCGAGCGAGAACAGGTCCGAGCTGCCCTCGATCTTCCTGCCGGCGAGCTGTTCCGGCGACATGTAGGACGGGGTGCCCAGGACCATGCCGGTCTTGGTCTTGGAGGAATCGGTGATGCGCGCAATGCCGAAGTCCGTGACCTTGACGCTGTCGGACGCCGGCTCGTACATGATGTTCGCGGGCTTGATGTCCCGGTGCACGACGTTGTTCTTGTGGGCGTAGGCGAGCGCCTCGGCCACGCGCGCCGCGATCGACAACGCCTTGTCCAGCGGCAGCAGGCTGCCGGGCCTGTTGAACAGGGTAAGGTCCTTGCCCTTGAGGAATTCCATCGCGATGTAGGCGAGATCGTGCTCCTCGCCGGCATCGTAGATGGTCACGATATTGGGGTGCGTCAGGCGTCCCGCGGTCTCCGCCTCGCGGAAAAAGCGCTCCTTCACGTCCTTCAGCTCGCTCGGCTCGAACTCCTGGGACAGCGCCAGGGTCTTGATGGCAACCACGCGCCCGATCTTGGGGTCTTTTCCCTGATAGACGACCCCCATCGCGCCCTTGCCGAGCTCCTTTTCCACCTGGTAGCGGCCGAGCATGGGCTTCTCCACGCCCCCGCCGGGCAGGATCAACGTGCCGCCGGGGTGACCGCCGCCCGCCCCGAGCATCACGGTTTCCGACAGCGCCGTGGCGCGTTTGAGGCGGCTCGCCAGATCCCGGAACTTGGGGTTGTAGTCCGCCATGTAGCGGAACACCGATTCCGCCTTGTTGAACTGGCGCTTGCGCTCGAAATCGAGCGCGAGGTTGTAGAGCAGGTCCATCACGCCGTCGTCCATCGGCAGCTTCCGGAAGCTGTCGAATGCGGTATCGAGCTGCCCCTGTCCCTGGTAGGCGAGGCCGAGCATGCGGTTGCTCTGCGCGGACTCGATGTCCGATTTTTCCTTGCCGCGCTCGGTGACGAGAAAGCGCTTGGTGATGAGCGCGGCGTAACCTACCGCGAGCAGGGTCAACGGCGCCATGAGCTGCAGCCACATCAGCTGGGTCACCATCAGCGTGAAGTGCGCAACGATGAGCGCGACGCCGAGGATAAGGCTCGCGAGCCCGGCGACCGCCGCCTTGAGCCGCGGCAGCAGCACGATGAGATACAGCGCCATCACGAGGTACACGGCCTTCTCGACCGCGATGCCCCACGCAGGCGTCACGAAGAAGTGCCCGCCGAGGATGCTCGAGACCGTGTGCGCGAGAGTCAGCACCGGCGCGGTCGCCGGCGATACCGGCGTCACCTGGGCGGTGCCGAGACCGGCCGCGGTGGCGCCGATCAGCACGATCTTGTCCTGGTACTTGGCCGCGGGGATCTTTCCGCTATAGACGTCGAAGAAAGAATCGACGGGAAATGCCGGACGGTTGTCGCGGTCGGCGTAGAAAAACGTGTACATGCGCAGCTCGGGGTCGGTCCGGATGACGAGGCGCCCGAGCTGCACGGCCTCGCCCAGCTGCGGCTTGATGTCCGCCACCTGGAGGTTGAGGCTGCTCGCCGCGGTCATCAGCGCCAGCGATGGAAAATACTGGTCATAGTGGCGGATGAGCAACGGCTCGGCGCGCACCGCGCCATCCACGTCGTTGCTGGCGTTGAGATGGCCGATCGCGGCCGCGTTGACGCCCAGCTCAGGGATGGGAAAGATCGGCCCGATCCCCGGCAGCGTCAGCTCATCGTTTCCCGGCAGCCTCGGGGCGAGGCTGTTTCTGAGCGCGTATTCCGGCAGCGGCCGCTTCGGATCGGGGGCGCCTTGCGGCTCGGCCAGCGCCTGGAACAGCATCGGCAGCAGGACGTTGCCCGCGCGCTTGAGGCTGTCCGCGAGCTTGCGGTCCGGATTGAGCGCCTGCTCCGCCTCGGTGAGCAGCTCGCCGAGCTCCGTCAGCCCGGGCGGCGCCGTGCCGGTCTGCGGGATGTGCCGGTAGAGCTCGAGGAGTTTCCCGATGTAGGCGAGCCCGGGGTCGAGCTGGGGCTCGAAGAACAGCGTGCTGTGGACGATGATCCTGGCCTTTGCGCCGGCCAGAACGTCGACCATTCTGGCGTGGACCTCGCGCGACCACGGCCAGCGCCCGATGTTGGCGATGCTCGAGTCGTCGATCGCGATGACGGCAACTTGGTCCGACGGCACCCGCGTCGCCGCCTGCACACCGAGGTCGTAGGCCTTGCGCTCCAGGCTCTGAATGAGGTCGCGTCCCGACAAGGCCAGAACGACCAGCGCGACCACTACCCCCAGAAACCAGTCGGCTCGCCAGAAATCGAGTCTTCGCATCCCTATTCCTGAGTTTTCTTATTATTATCTAGCGGGTTATCGCCGCCTACTCATGTATTTTACGATATTCGCGGAACGGGAGCGGTAATTTCGGCGAACGGGTGCCGCCGCAGGCATGCGCGGACCAGAGACCGGCGGGTGAGCGCGCCGGCCCCGGGAAAATGCACTGCGGCGGCAGGGTAGCGGCTAGCTGCCGAGCAGAGCGCCGGCGCTGAGTCCGGCGGCCCGGGCCAGCTCGCCGCCGGCAATCTTTTTGCCGTCTTCTGCCCGCGCGCGCAGCACCTCGATTGCGCCGCCCTGCGCGGTGACCTTGAAGCTGGCCTCGGTAATGTCGGACACCTCGCCCACCTTGCCCTTGACGTCGGCATAACGCCGCGCGAGGTGCTTGCGCGCGTCGAAGATCTGCAGTTTTTTTCCGCTCAGCGTCGTCCAGGCGCCCGGCGCCGGGTTGCAGCCACGGATCAGGTTGTAGATGGTATCGACGTGATGCGCCCAGTGAATGCGCGCTTCGGCGTCCCGGCACCAGCCTTCGTAGCTCGCCTGCGACTCGTCCTGCGCGGTCTCCCGGTGCTTGCCCGCGCCGACGAGATCGGCCGCCTCCAGCATCGCCTGCACGCCCATCGGAAAGAGCTTGTTGAAATAGACGTCGCCGAGGGTCTCGTCCGGGCCGATGTCGCATGCCTTCTGCAGCACGATCGGCCCTTCGTCGAGCCCCTCGGTGGGACGGAAGATGGTGAGGCCGGTACGGGTGTCGCCGCGGATGATCGGCCAGTTGATCGACGAGGGGCCGCGGTACTTGGGGAGCAGCGACGGGTGGAACTGGATCGTCCCGAGCCGCGGAATCCTGATCAGGGTGTCGGGCGCGAACTGCAGCACGTACGCCATGATGCCCAGATCGGCCTTGAGGCTCCCGAGGGCCTCGTGCGCCTGCGGCTCGCGCAGCGACTTGAACTGGAACACCTTCAAGCCCTTCTCCCCGGCGGCGGCCCGGAGCGGATCGGCCTTTGCGCCCGGTTTTTCCGGCGCGCAAAAGACGCCGGCGACCTCATCCTTGCGCGCGAGGAACGCCTCGAGGACGGCCTTGCCGAAATCCTGCTGACCGATGATGGCAATCTTCATGATGCAATCTCCCTCAAATGAAAACGGCGCGTTGAACGGCATGCTGTCCGTTCGAACGCGCCGAGAGCTGAGCGGGCGCTGCGCTCCGCTCAAGCGGCTTTCTTGGGCGGCGTCGAGAACGCGCCCTTGCCCTTCAGCTGCGCGATCTTTTCCCCGCTGTAGCCGAGGACCTCCCCGAGAATCTCCTCGGTGTGCTCGCCGAGCAGCGGCGAGCGCTCGATCCGGGCCGGCGAGTCCGAGAGCTTGATCGGCATGCCCACGTTCCACCATTTGCCGCGCTGGGGGTGGTCGATCTCGACCCACATCTGGCGGCCCCGCACGTGCTCGTCGTGGGTGAGGTCCTCGGTGCCCATGACCGGGCCGCACGGCACGTCGAGGGGATTCAGGATCGCCATCAGCTCGCGCTTGGTGTATTTCAGCGCGAATTCGCCGATCAGCTCCCACATTTTCGCCTGGTTCTTGCGCCGGTCGGCGACCTTGGCGAATTTCGGGTCGGTCGCGAGATTCGCTACGCCGACCTCCGGTCCGATGCGCTTCGCGAGCGCGTCCCACACCGCCTCCTGCACCACGAGGTAGAGAAAGTCATTCGGGCCGCCGGGCTTGCAGCGGACCGCGTTGCCGAGCTGGCCGCCGCCGGAATCGTTGCCGGCCCGCGGCACGTCGCCCATGCCCTTGTGCGTCGGCACCGAAAACTCGGTCAGCTCACCGCGTGTCAGGCGCTGGTGGTCGCGGAACTTGACGCGACAGAGATTCATGATCCCGTCCATCATCGCCACCTCGACGTACTGGCCCTTGCCGGTGCGCTCGGCTTGCCGGAGCGCGGCGAGGAGCCCGATCGCGAGGTGCAGGCCGGTGCCGGAATCCCCGATCTGCGCGCCGGTGACGAACGGCGGGCCTTCGGGAACGCCGGTGGTGCTCATCGAGCCGCCCATCGCCTGCGCGACGTTCTCGTAGGCCTTGAAGTCCGCATACGGCCCGCTCGACCCGAAGCCCTTGATCGAGCCCATCACGATTTTCGGATTGATCTCGTGGATCCGCTCCCACGGGAAGCCGAAGCGCTCGAGCACGCCCGGGCCGAAATTCTCCATGATGACGTCACACTTCTTGAGCAGGTCGACGAACACCTGCTTGCCCTCCTCGGTCTTCATGTTGACCGTGATCGAGCGCTTGTTGCAGTTGAGCATCGTGAAGTACAGGCTGTCGGCGTTCGGGACATCGCGCAGCTGGCCGCGCGTCGCGTCTCCCGCCGGATTCTCGAACTTGATCACGTCGGCGCCCAACCAGGCGAGCAGCTGCGAGCACGTCGGCCCCGCCTGCACGTGCGACATGTCGAGAATTCTCACACCCTTCAATGCTTCCATCGTGTCCTCACTCGTTGTCGATTCCCGTCGCGGGATGAGCGGCGTCAGTCCGCTCGTTCTCGCGACCGCTTGAGCTGCGCGCTTGTCGCGTCAGCTCCAAGCACTATTTCTTTTTTGCGCTCGGGTTCAGGCTCGTGATGCGACCGCTTTCGGTGCCGGCGGTCTCGTCGATCACGGCGTTGATGAGCGTGGGCTTACGCGAGCGGACGGCCTCCTCCATCGCCGTGCGCAACTCGGCCGGTGTCGTGGCGTGCACGCCCACGCCGCCGAAGGCCTCGATCAGCCGGTCATAGCGCGCGCCCTTGACGAACACGGTGGGCGCCACATCGGGGCCGCCGGTTGGATTGACGTCGGTGCCGCGGTAGACGCCGTTGTTGTTGAAGACCACCACGCACACCGGCAGGTGGTAGCGGCAGAGGGTCTCGACTTCCATGCCGGAGAATCCGAAAGCGCTGTCGCCCTCGACCGCGATCACCGGCTGGCCGCTGACCACGGCGGCGGCGACGGCAAACCCCATGCCGATGCCCATCACGCCCCAGGTGCCGACGTCCAGGCGCTTGCGCGGCTGGTACATGTCGACGATGCTACGGGTGAAATCGAGCGCGTTGGCGCCTTCGTTGACGAGAATCGCCTCCGGGTTGGCCTTGACGATGTCGCGCACCACCGCGAGCGCGCTGTGGAAATTCATCGGCGTCGGATTCTTGTCCAGGGTCTCGGCCATCTTGGCGATGTTCTTGTTCTTGCGCTCGGCGATGGCGTTGAGCCACTCGGCCGGCGGCTTGGGCCAATTGGAGCCGATGCCGGCCAGCAGCGCCGAGACGCAGGAACCGATGTCGCCGACCACGGGGGCGTCGATGCGGACGTTGCTGTCCGCTTCCTGCGGCGAGATGTCGACCTGGATGAATTTCTGGCCGCCCCACGCCTTAGGGTCCTTGCCGCCCCAGGTCTTGCCCTTGCCGTGCGCGAGCAGCCAGTTGAGGCGCGCTCCGACCAGCATCACCACGTCCGCCTCGGGCAGCACATAGGAGCGGGCAGCGGATGCGGACTGCTCGTGCGTGTCGGGCAGCAGGCCCTTCGCCATGGACATGGGGAGATAGGGAATGCCGGTCTTCTCGACCAGCGCGCGGATGTCCGCGTCGGCCTGGGCATAGGCCGCCCCTTTGCCGAGGATGATCAGCGGACGCTTGGCGCTCTTCAGCAGCGCGAGGGTGCGCTGCACCGCATCCTGGGCCGGGATCTGGCGCGGCGCCGGATCGACCACCTTGATGAGCGACTTCCTGCCGGCATCCGCGTCCAGGGACTGGGCGAAGAGCTTCCCCGGCAGGTCGAGGTAGACGCCGCCCGGGCGGCCGGAAACGGCGGCGCGGATGGCGCGCGCGATGCCGACACCGATGTCCTCGGCGTGGAGCACGCGGAAGGCGGCCTTGGCGAGCGGCTTGGCGATGGCCAGCTGGTCCATTTCCTCGTAATCGCCCTGTTGCAGGTCGACGATCTCGCGCTCGCTGGAGCCGCTCACGAGGATCATCGGGAAGCAATTGGTGGTGGCGTTGGCGAGCGCGGTCAGGCCGTTCAAGAAGCCGGGGGCGGACACCGTCAGGCAGATGCCGGGCTTCTGCGTCATGAAGCCGGCGATGGCGGCGGCGTTGCCGGCGTTCTGCTCGTGGCGGAACGAAATCACGCGCATGCCTGCGGCCTGTGCCCTGCGGGTGAGGTCGGTGATCGGAATGCCGGGCAGGCCGAAGATCGTGTCGATGCCGTTCAACTTGAGGGCATCGATGACCAGGCCGAAGCCGTCGGTCACCTGTGATTGTGTATCGGTGGTCATGCTGAGATCGGTCATGGGAGATGCCTCGCGTTCTCGCCGTCAATTGAACCAGTGTTTTTCCAAAGGATACCTGCCGCGCAGGGCAAACAGGGCGAAATTTCCCAGGTTCACGGAAAATCCAGGCCACCCGAACATCATGGCCGCGATTCACTCGCACGTATCATAGGGCGCGGCAGGCACATGCGCTCTTGACCTCGGTCAAGGACTTGCGGTTATACTCGATTGCTGCCCCCGCGCCCGTATCGCCCTGCAGCGTATCCGTATCCGCCATGCCTGGCCTCGATCAGCACCCGGAGGCGACGATCATCCGCCTCCAGCTGCGGCAAAACCTGGTGCTGAAGCATCTGGACGCCGCGCAGTGGCGCGAGCTCGAGCCGCTGCTCGAGATCGTGGACACCCCCAAGGGCGAGGTGCTCGAGCACCAGGGCGACCGCTCCATGGAGCAGTATTTCATCATCGAGGGGATCCTGAAGCGCGTGGTGTCGAGCGCCCAGGGCCGGGAGATGATCCTGCGCTTCGCCGCCGAGACCGACATCGACACGAGCTACGCGGCGTGGCGCCTGAAGACCCCGATACCGTATTCGATCCGGGCGGTGACCCGCGTGCGCGCCGCCAAGCTCTCGATGCCGCAGTGGGTGCGCTTCCTCGGGCGTCATGCCGGCGTGAAAAACGCCTTCGAGTTCGAGATCATGAAGCTGATGAGCGAGGTCATGGCCCATACCATCACGCTGCACCTGCTCGATGCGCCCGGCCGGGTGCATCGCTTCCTGCGCAAGCACGCCGATCTCGCGGAGCGGCTGCCCAAAAAGGAGCTCGCGTCCTGCCTGAACCTCTCCCCCGAAACCCTCTCCCGCCTGAAGCGCCACGGCAAGATCTGAAGGCGCTCACGCGGTGCTCGGCCGCACGGTCCGCAAGCGGCCGATAACCCTGGCGATCAGCGGCCAGAACAGGGCGAACAGCGCGAGCCCCGTGATGCTGCCGACCAGCCAGTTGGAGAAGAAAATCCTGAGGTCGCCCTGGGCCATCAGCATCGACTGCCGGAACGCGCTTTCCGCCATGTCGCCCAGCACCAGCGCGAGCACCAGCGGCGCCAGCGGGTAGTCGAGCTTCTTGAACAGGTAGCCCACCACGCCGAAAACGAGCATGAACCAGATATCGGACTGCGCGTTGCTCACGGTGTAGGCGCCGACCGCGCAGATGACGACAATGACGGGGGCGATGATGGAAAAAGGGATGCGCAGGATGGCGGCGAAGAACGGCACGCAGGTGAGGCACAGGATGAGCGTCGCGATGTTGCCCAGGTACATGCTCGCGATCAAGCCCCACACGAAGTCCGGCTGTTCCGTGAACAGCAGCGGACCGGGCTGCAACCCCCAGATCATCAGCCCGCCGAGCAACACGGCGGCGGTCGGTGAACCGGGAATGCCGAGCGCGATCATCGGCAGCAGGGCGGAAGTTCCGGCGGCGTTGTTCGCGACCTCGGGCGCCACCACCCCTTCCATCTGCCCGGTTCCGAATTTGTCGCCGTCCCGCGACATGCGCTTCGCCACGCCGTAGGCCATGAACGAAGCGGGCGTCGCGCCGCCCGGCGTCACGCCCAGCCAGCAGCCGATCACCATGCTGCGTAACGCGGTTCCCCAGAATCGCGGCAGCCGGCGCCAGGTCTCGAGCACCACCCGGAGGCTGATCTTGGCGCTCTTGCCGGTGAAGGCGAGGCCCTCTTCCATCGACAGCAGGATCTCGCCGATCCCGAACAACCCGATCACCGCGATCAGGAAGTTGAATCCGCGCAGCAGCTCGGTGAAGCCGAACGTCAGCCGCAGCTGGCCGGTCACGATGTCGATCCCGACCGCGGCGAGCGCGAATCCGATCATCATGGAGACGATGATCTTGGCCGGTTTTTCCCGGCCCATGCCGATGAAGCTGCAGAAGGTGAGGAA
This sequence comes from Burkholderiales bacterium, assembly GCA_036397875.1. Classification (GTDB taxonomy): domain Bacteria; phylum Pseudomonadota; class Gammaproteobacteria; order Burkholderiales; family SG8-41; genus SG8-41. Next base: position 7,883 of record DASWIC010000231.1, on the reverse strand, counting down.
GTACACCGAGAAGAATTCCGGCGGGCCGAACTCGAGGGCGAAATTGGCCACCGCCGGGGCGATGAAGGTGATCATGATCACCGCGCACAGGGCGCCGAAGAACGAGGAGGTGAACGAGGCCGTCAAGGCTTCGCCCGCGCGTCCCTGCTGCGCCATCGGATAGCCGTCGAAGGTGGTCGCGACCGACCACGGTTCGCCGGGAATGTTGAAGAGTATCGAGGTGATCGCTCCGCCGAACAGCGCCCCCCAGTAGATGCAGGAGAGCATCACGATCGCCGTGGCCGGCGGCATGGCGAAGGTCAGCGGCAGCAGGATCGCCACCCCGTTCGCCCCGCCCAGTCCCGGCAGCACGCCGACGATGATCCCCAGGAACACCCCGACGAACATCAGCATCAGGGTGTACGGCGACAGCACCACCGAGAACCCGTGCATCAGCGAAGTCAGTTCTTCCAAGGCTTCCCCCGATTCGGCCACCGCGCCCGGCGGACGGTCAATACCCTACGAATCTCAACACGTTGTAAGCGCCCTTGGGCAGCAACACCAGGAACCACACCTCGAACATCAGGAACAGCGCGAAGGTCACGCCGAATCCGACCGCAAGGCCCTTGTACCAGGGATACTTGCCAATCCAGATCATGAAAGCCGCGATGTAGAACAGCGCCGACACGTAGATGCCGACGAGGTAAACGCCGGCGGCGAAGATCGCGGCCGGAACCAGCACCGCGAATACGCGCCTGAGCGCGTCCCATTCGACGAAGATGCGCTTGCCGGCGGGATGTCTGGCGGTCGCGGCCTGTATCAAGGTGACGATGCTGCCAACGCAGATGAGCGAACCGATGTAGAAGGGGAAGTAGCCGGCGCCCGGCCCGTACTCTCCCCACGTGGAGCCCAGCAAATAGCTCGTGTACGCCACCAAGGCGCCGAATGCCAGGGTCAGCAGCGCCACGGCGATCTCCACCGCCCGGGTCGAAATGCCCCTCCTCAAGGTCGCGTGCTGTGCCATTCCGCCAGAAAATGCCAAAAGAACGGCGGCAAGCTGCCGCCGGTTCCAAAGGGTGCCGGCGGGGCGATGGCGCCCCGCCGGCGGCGTAGCGTCTACTTCTTGGCGAGGAAGCCCGCGTCCCTCATCAGGTCGCGGTGCAGGTTTTCCGCTTGCGCAACCCAGTCGACGTACGCCTTGCCGGTCATGAAGCTCTGGTTGAAAGCGCCGTTTTCCATCAGATTGTTCCATTCCGCGGTGCCGCGCACCCTCTTGAAGTAGCCGATGTAGAAATCGACCACGTCCTGCGACACGCCGGCCGGCATGAAGATGCCGCGCAACATCAGGTAGTCCATGGGAATGCCGGACTCCCTGCAGGTCGGGATGTCGTTCCACGCCATGGTCTTGGTCACCTTCTTCTTGTACGGCATGCGCGCTTTCTCGAATACGCACAGCGGGCGCAGCTTGCCGGAGCGCCAGTGCGCCACCGCTTCGATGGGATTGTTCACCGTGGAATTGACGTGGTTCCCGACCAGCTGCGTGGCGACCGCGCCGCCACCCTTGAACGGCACGTAGGTGAACTTCACGCCCGCCGCCTTCTCGATCGCGACCGTGATGATCTGGTCCTCCTGCTTCGCGCCGGTGCCGGCCATCTTGAACTTGCCGGGGCCTGCCTTCTTGGCCGCCTCGATGTAGTCCTTCGGGCTCTTGTACGGCGTGTCGGCATTGACAAAGAGCACGAAGTTATCGAGGGCCAGCATCGCCACCGGGGTCAGGTCCTTCCAGTTGAAGGGCACCCCGGTCGCGAGCGGCGTCGTGAACAGGTTGGAGAGCGTGATGATGATCTTGTGTTCCTCGCCTTTCGAGGCCTTGACGTCGAGAAAGCCCTCCGCTCCCGCCCCGCCGGACTTGTTGATGGGAATGACCGGCTGCTTCATCAGGCTGTGTTTGGCGGTCACGCCTTGCGTGAAGCGCGCCATCTGGTCGGCGCCGCCGCCCTGGCCCGCCGGAATGATGAACTCGACTGGCTTGGTCGGCTCCCACGCGGCCGCCGGGGCGCCAAGCCCGACGGTCAGCAGCACACCGCAGATCGTTGTCAACTTACGCTGGATACGCATGACTCACTCCTCCTTAGATGTTATGAGACCTAACCGCTCCGCCATTATAGTTTGGTGACGCCGTAGTATCCCGGGAATCACCTCAAAAAGCCCTTGACCGGCGTCAATTCCCCGCCGGGCGGCCCGCTGCACCGCCCCCAACGTGGTGCACTGCAATAAAACCTGGCATCACTTGACCAGCAATACCGGCACCTGCGACAGGTGGATCACCTTGCTCGCCACCGAGCCCAGAACCAGATTCGACACCGTGCCCAGGCCGCGGGTGCCCAGGAAGATCTGGTCGCAGCCTTTTTCCTTTACGTACTGGCAAATGACCTCGGCCTCCGCGCCGACGCCGATGTGGTGGTGATACCCGATCTTCGCGGCGTCGAGCTTTTGCATGGCGGTCTTGAGCGCCGCCATGCCCTCTTCGCGGTGAAACTGGGCGATTTTATCGTGGCCGACCACGGCGCTCACCCGGCTGCCGTAGGGGATCGGGTGCTGCACGTTAAGCAGGTGGATTTCGGCTGGGTCCTTGAGCAGCGTCAAGTGCCCGATCAATTGGTCTACCGCGCGGTTCGACGGCGCGGAACCGTCCACCGCCACCAGGAATTTAAGCATCAGTCTGCCCCCGATCATTCATGGACTCCCCGCGGCCAGTCTTGACCCAGGGACTGCTGTCCGTCAGCGTGGCGCCCCGGTCTCGCTGCTCTCGCCGAGATCCACCACTGCCTTGCGCCCCGCCTCGGCCCGCGCGGCGAGCCATTTACCGGCGGCCACGACGATAATGGCCCCCGCCGCCGGCGCCCCCCAATGCAGCCAGGCGGCATTTGCGTCCACCCAGTCCTTCACTACAGGATCGGTCGCGGCCATGTCGCCCGCCACCCAGCCGAGCAACGCCGCGCCGATGGTGATGATGATGGGGAAGCGATCCATGACCTTCATCAGCATGGTCGCGCCCACAATCACGATCGGGATGCTGATCGCAAGCCCCAGAATCAGCAACGTGAGGCTCCCCCTCGCGGCGGCTGCCACCGCGATCACGTTATCGAGGCTCATTACCAGGTCGGCGATCAGTATGGTCTTGATCGCCGCCCACAAGTTGTCGCTCGATTCGACGCCGCCATCGTCGCCGTCCTCCGGCAGCAGCAGCTTCACCGCGATCCACAGCAGCAGCGCCGCGCCGATCAGCTTGAGGTAGGGGTACTTCAGCAGTGCGACGGCGAAAATGGTCAGGACGATCCGCATCACCACCGCGGCGCCGGCACCCCAGAAGACCGCCGCCTTTTGCTGCCGCGGCGGGAGCGAGCGCGCGGCGAGAGCGATCACCACCGCGTTGTCTCCGGAGAGTACGATGTTGATCAGGATGATCTGCCACAGCCCCACCCAGAACGCAGCGGATTGCAGCTCGTTCAGGAATTCCATCGTTCGCGATTTCCCCTCGTTGCGCCGGTGCTCGTGATGCTGGCGGTCCCGCTCAAGCGCGCCGGATTATACCGGATCAGAACAGCCCGACGACCTTGCCCTCGTCGGTGAGATCGATCTTCTCGGCCGAGGGTACCTTGGGCAGCCCCGGCATGGTCATGACGTCGCCACACACCATGACGACGAACTCGGCGCCCGCGGCAAGGCGCACTTCCCGGACGTTGATCACGTGGCCCGAGGGCGCCGCCCGCAGTTGCGGATCGGTCGAAAACGAATACTGGGTCTTCGCCACGCATACCGGGTAGTGGCCGTAGCCGTCATCCTGCAGCTTTCTGATCTGGCCACGCACCTTGGCGTCCGCGGTGACTTCGCTCGCGCCGTAGATCTTGGTGGCGATGGTCTTGATCTTATCCCACAGCGGCAGCGAGTCCTCGTAGACAAATTTGAAATCCGACGGCACCTTCTCGATCAGATCGACCACCGTGCGCGCGACTTGCTCCGCCCCCTTGCCGCCGTCCGCCCAGTGCGTCGCCAGGATCACTGGCGCTTCGTGATGCGCCATCTTCCTCTTGAGCAGCTCGATTTCCGCGGGCGTGTCGAAATTGAAGCGGTTGATCGAGACCACGCACGGCAGCCCGTAGTGGTTGCGCACGTTGTTGACGTGGCGCTCGAGGTTGGTGATGCCCTTCTCCAGCGCCGGCAGGTTTTCCTTGTTGACCTCCTTGAGATCGACGCCACCGTGATACTTGAGCGCACGCACGGTCGCCACGATCACCACCGCGTCCGGTCTCAGTCCCGACTTGCGGCACTTGATGTCTATGAACTTCTCCGCGCCGAGGTCGGCGCCAAAGCCGGCTTCCGTGACGACGTAATCCGCGAGCTTCAGGGCGGTCTGGGTGGCGATGACCGAGTTGCAGCCGTGCGCGATGTTGGCGAACGGCCCGCCGTGGATGAACGCCGGATTGTTCTCCAGCGTCTGCACCAGGTTCGGCGCCAGCGCATCCTTCAGCAGCACCGTCATCGCGCCATGTACCTTGAGATCCTTGGCGCGCACCGGTTTCTGGTCGCGGGTATAGCCGACGACGATGTTGCCGAGCCGGGACTTCAGGTCCTTGAGCGAAGTGGCGAGGCAGAAGATCGCCATGATCTCGGAAGCCACCACGATATCGAAGCCGTCCTGGCGCGGGTAGCCATTGCCCGGCCCGCCGAGCGAAACCACGATCTCGCGCAACGCCCGGTCGTTCATGTCGACCACGCGCTTCCAGGTGATGCGCCGCACGTCGATCCCCAGCTCGTTGCCGTGGTGGATGTGGTTGTCGATCGCCGCCGCAAGCAGGTTGTTGGCGAGGCCGATGGCGCTGAAGTCGCCGGTGAAGTGCAGGTTGATGTCCTCCATCGGCACCACCTGTGCATAGCCGCCGCCCGCCGCGCCGCCTTTCATGCCGAATACCGGTCCGAGACTGGGTTCTCTCAGGCAGAGAATGGCCTTCCTGCCAATCCGGTTGAGCGCGTCGCCCAGCCCGACGGTGGTGGTGGTCTTGCCCTCGCCCGCCGGGGTCGGCGTAATTGCGGTCACCAGGATCAGCTTGCCGTCCTTCCTGGCCTTCAGGGTATCGACGTATTCGAGCGCGACCTTGGCCTTGTAGTGGCCGTAGGGCACGAGGTGCTCCTCGGGTATGCCGAGCCTCTCGGCAATCTTGCTGACGCGCAGCAGCTTCGCCTGCTGGGCGATTTCGATGTCGGACAATGGCATTTCTTTTTCCTCTCCCTTTGAGAAAGCTCTTTGTGGGCGGGTCCTGTCAGACCGGCTGTGATCTTCCCCGGATCTTCCCTGCCCACGTGGTCAATTGATCAGGACAACTCGCTTTCTTGAGTCAGTACCAGTACCGGGAAATCCGGAATCAGATCCCAACCGGTCTGCCACCCGCCCCCGCAAAACAACGCTCCGGGCGAACGAACGCGGGTGGCGGAATGGTCGGGGTTTGATCCGATTCTTCGGGTACTGGTACTGACTCCAGAAAACGAAATAGCCAAATCCATTCACCAGCTGCCTAGGAAGAATCGGAGCGGGCCCCGACCGTTCCGACAGGACCCGCCCTCGTTCGCCCAGCTACGCGTCTTCCAGCTCGGCGAGGGCCTGGCCGCCGCCGAAGCTCGTGCGCGGCGTCAACTCGCCCCCGCGCATCACCTTCACCGCGCAGTACTTGAACTCGGGAATCTTGCCGAACGGATCGAGCGCCGGGTTGGTGAGCAGGTTCGCCGCCGCCTCGTAGAAGCAGAATGGCACGAACACCGCGCCGCGCGGCGTGCCGTCGTCGGCGCGCGCGTAGAGCGAGATGATGCCGCGCCGCGATTCCACGGTGACGACGTCGCCCGGCTTCGCGCCCATCGCGTCGAGATCGAGCGGGTGGAGCGACGCGGTCGGCTCGGGCTCGATCGCGTCGAGCACGCTGGCGCGGCGCGTGATGGCGCCCGTGTGCCAGTGCTCCAGCTGGCGCCCCGTGATGAGGACGAACGGAAATTCCCGGTCGGGCCGCTCGGCCGCCGGGATGATATCGGCTGGCACGAATCTGGCGCGTCCCGTGGAGGTCGGAAACTTGTCGACGAATACGACGGGCTGTCCCGGGTCCCCCTCGTTCTCGCAGGGATAGGTGACACAGCTTTCCGCTTCCAGCCGCTCCCACGTGATCCCCGCGATCGAATCCATGCCCTTGCGCATCTCGTTGAACACGTCGCGCGGGCCGGCGTAATTCCAGTCGAGACCGATGCGGCGCGCGATTTCCTGGATGATCCAGAGATCCTCCCTGGCCTCGCCCGGGGGCTGCAGCGCTTTCCGGCCGAGCTGCACCATGCGGTCGGTATTGGTCACGGTGCCGTCCTTCTCCGGCCAGGCGGTGGCGGGCAGAATCACGTCGGCGAGATAGCAGGTTTCCGTCAGGAATATTTCCTGCACGACGAGGTGCTCGAGTTTCGCGAGCGCCGCGCGCGCGTGATGCGCGTCAGGATCCGACATCGCGGGATTCTCGCCCATCACGTACATCCCGCGGATCTTGCCATCGAGCACCGCGTGCATGATCTCGACCACGGTCAGGCCCGGCATCGGGTCGAGCGCGGCGCCCCACAGCTTCTCGAAGCGCGCGCGCGCGCCGGCGTTGTCGACACGCTGATAGTCGGGGAACACCATCGGGATCAGCCCCGAATCGGAAGCGCCCTGCACGTTGTTCTGCCCGCGCAGGGGATGGAGCCCCGTGCCGGGACGCCCGATCTGCCCGGTCATGAGGCAGAGCGCGATCAAGCAGCGCGCGTTGTCGGTGCCGTGGACGTGCTGCGAGATGCCCATGCCCCACAGGATCATCGAGGCCTTCGACCTGGCGTAGAGCCGCGCCACTTCCTTGATGGTCTCCGCGGGAATCCCGCACACGGGCGCCATCGCTTCGGGGCTGTAGCCGGCAACGTTTTTCTGGAGCGCTTCGTAGCCGATGGTGCGGTTCCGCACGAAATCCTCGTCGACCAGCCCCTCGTGCACGATGGTGTGCATCATGGCGTTCAGCAGCGCCACATCGGTGTCGGGCTTGAACTGGAGCATGATGTGGGCGTGGCGCGAGAGCTCCGAGCGGCGCGGATCCGCGTAGATCAGCTTCGCGCCGCGCTTCGCGGCGTTCTTGATCCAGGTCGCGGCGACCGGGTGGTTCGAGACCGGGTTCGCCCCGATAAGAAAGATCACTTCCGCGCGCGCGACGTCGTTCACCTGGTTCGAGACCGCACCCGAGCTGATGCCCTCCATCAGCGCGGCGACGCTCGAGGCGTGGCACAGCCGCGTGCAGTGATCCACGTTGTTCGACCCAAAGCCCATGCGCACGAGCTTCTGGAACAGGTACGCCTCCTCGTTCGTGCCCTTCGCCGAGCCGAATCCGGCAAGCGCGTGCTTTCCATGCTCGTCCCGGATCGCCTTGAGCTTTCCCGCGGCGAGGTCGAGCGCCTCGTCCCAGCTCGCCTCGCGGAAGTACTCGAGCGGATTCGCGGGATCCATCGTGAAGTCGGCGTGCTTGGGCGTGCCGGGCTTGCGAATGAGCGGCTTCAGGAGCCGCTGCTTGTGGTGCACGTAATCGAATCCGTAGCGGCCTTTCACGCACAACCGCCCGTGGTTCGAGGGACCGTCGCGCCCGTCGACATAGAGTATCTTGTTGTACTTGATCGCATAGGTGAGCTGGCACCCGACGCCGCAATAGGGGCACACCGAGTGCACCTGCTTGTCGGGCTTGACGAGCGCGACTTTGCGCGCCGGCGCGAGCGCCCCGGTCGGGCACGCCTGCACGCACTCGCCGCACGCGACGCAGGTGGATTCGCCCATCGGGTCGTCGAAATCGAACACGATCTTCGAA
>DASWIC010000230.1:0-4240 GCA_036397875.1 Burkholderiales bacterium | reverse complement strand
TGGCGAGGCTCATTCCCGGCCGGATGCCTCTCACGCAGGCCTGCCCGTTGCAGACCGCGACGCATGCGCCGTCGGTGACGGCCCACGGTTCAGAGCGCGCTGATGCCGGCAGGAACGATTCGAGCGGGAAGAGCGGGAAATGGAGAGAAATCCACAGCATGGTGGAACTCCGGCCGGCGCCGGTTCACGACCGGGGCGGGATGCAGCCGGATCGGCCGGCCGAGCACCGCGCCGCGGCGCTTGAGTATCCGCACCGCGAGATCGCCCTCGCAGGTATCGAGGGCGAGGCGCAGGGCGGCGGGCGAGGCTTCGCCGGTGGCGCGCGGCGGGCGGAACAGGACGGCGAGCGCCTGGCCGCCCTCGGTCGCGAGCTGCAGGCGGCGCAGCTCGGGCCACGCGATTTTCTCCAGCCAGGCGAGCACGGCGCCGCAGGCGTTCGAGCGCAGCGCCTGCTCGACCGCCCACAGGGTTTCGCGCGGCGAGCGGGTCCTCACCACCAGCAGCCGTGCGAGATCGATGCCCGCCGCTTGCAGCGCCGGTGCGTACGGCAGATAGGGTGGGGCGATCCACGCCAGCCAGCGCCCGCGCGCCGACAGGCTCGCGAGCGCGGGCCCGAGGATGCGCAGCTCCCCGATCCCCTCGTGCTGCGGCAGGATCTCGGTCAGCGCCGCGGCCGGCCAGCCGCCGCCCGGCAGCTCTGCGTCGAGCGCGGGGAATCCCGTCGGCACACCCGGCGTCGCGACGTTCCCCAGCGCGCTGCCGCGCCAGACCGCGGGATGGGACAGGAGCTTTGCCAGGGCGCTCATAGCGTCCTGCCGCTGCGGATGATCCCGACCGCGACTCCCTCGATCGCGAGGGGCGTGCGGCGCAGATCCACTTCGATTGGCTCGAAGTCCGGGTTCTCCGGCAGCAGTTGCACGCGGTTGCCGCTGCGCTTGTAGCGCTTGACCGTTACTTCGTCGTGCAGCCGCGCGACGACGATCTGCCCGGAGCGCGCCTCATGCGTGGCGTGCACCGCGAGGAGGTCGCCGTCGAGGATGCCGGCGTCGCGCATGCTCAGGCCGCGCACCTTGAGGAGATAGTCGGCGCGCGGCTTGAAGAGGGCCGGGTCCACGCGGTAGCGCGCTTGGACGTTCGCTTCGGCGAGGATCGGGCTGCCGGCGGCGACGCGCCCGATCAGCGGCAGGCCCGGGTCGGTCTTCAGGCGGATGCCGCGCGAGGCGCCGGCGAGCATTTCGATGGCGCCCTTGCGCTCGAGCACGCGCAGGTGCTTTTCCGCGGCGTTGGGAGAGCTGAAGCCCATCGCGCGGCAGATCTCGGCACGCGTGGGCGGATAGCCGTCGGTCTCGATCGCGTCCTGCACGAGCCGGAGGATCTTCGCCTGGCGGGAGGTGAGCGGTTCCATGGGGGCGGGGGAGAAGTAGGTGTATATATATACACCATCCCTCCGCGCCCGGACAAGCGCCGCGCGGGGGCCGCGCTAAGCGGCTGATTCGAGGGGCTCTATTCCGGAGTTATAGAACGCGAGCAAACACCCCGCTGCGGGAAACCGTGAAGATAAAAGGCCCGGACTGCCGCGCTGCCCGTCGCACCATCCCGGGCAGGGCCCTGATGAAGATTTCGCCCATCTCCGGGCCGGATAGGCCTTGCTGCGTAAGAAAAAATGCTTTCACTCGCGCGCGCTCGATCGCGTCACGTTCGAGGGGGTTACGGCGGATTTGTTCGTCCTTGGAAAGGACAACCCAGCCGCGTTCCCCGGCCCCGGCGATCCATTCAACGTCGGTAGCGCCCTGCGAAAAATGATCATCGTGGACCTCTACGCGCGCGTTCGCATCACGCAATGCCTGCGCGACCACCCGCTTGCCAAGGCTGCGGTCAATGAAAAAGACAACTGACGCGAGCCGCTCGGCGTCACGCCGCGAGCGGGAGCTCGCAGCGGAGGACTTCCTCGATATCCTCTTTCGGGCGGCCATAGTCTTCCGCGAGCGCTTCGAGCTGCTCTCCTGCGCTGAACCGCTCGATCACCACGTCCGTGCGGATTCCGGTGCCGTCAAGGACGGGCCGTCCGAACCCGAAGCGGGGGTCGATGACCACGGCCCCGTGTTCCCGTCTCGTTACGTCCAAGCGGGGATTCCGCGGTACGAGGTAGAGCTTGATCGGGACTCCAGCGGGATCGCGGCGAACACACTTCAGACAGCCGCGAAGTAACTCGCCGATCTCCACTTGACCTTCTCTCGTTAGATTCAGCAGTTGGCCGAACTTCTCGGCAAAGAGGTCAACGCCGTTCGTCTGGAATTCGTGATCGGCGAGCGGATGCGGACTGGGAAATTTCCTCTTCAGATAGGCCACCGCCTGCCGGACCTGCCGCAAACCCACATCATGCCTGCGTCGGATTGCTCCCAGAACGAAAAGCTCGACGAGGTTGATGAAAGACAGCCGTCTTGCTTTAGGGTCGGCAATTTCAATGACCGACGCGAACCGGCGCGGCATGCGTTTGGTATCGTAATATCGCTGGCCGAGGCACCATGCGCGCACCGTGGACAGGGGTAGCCTCAAGTAACGGGCTGCCTCCGTGAAAGAGTAGGCTGGAATCTCCCGAAGCTCATTCATGGAACCGGCGGTCATTGGGATCTCCGTCGATGAACGTCCGACGAGCACTTGGCATTGTACCGCACGGATGCTAGGTGATGCGCAGACAATGATTTCCGTTTTTGGGCCCACGTTCGTCGACCAAGGAGCGCCCGAACTGCAAGCCAGAAGGCAATAGAAGCAAGGCGGAAAATTCTCCCACCACCCCCGCCGCTGCGCTGCGCGACCCCACCCGTCCCGCCGCGCTGCATCGCGTCGGGCGTTCGCCGGCTCAAACGTGCGCAGGCACGTTCTTCGAATCCCCGGCTCACCCTCGGGCAGGAGGGGAGAGCTATGCCGCGACGGGCTCGATGAGCGCCGGCTCGTCGTTCTTCGGCGTGTTGACGCGGGTGCTGACCGGATGCGCCGCCATCAGCTTGGCGGGGCTGGGTTTCAGCAGCGCCTTCAATTTTTCAGTCGCCTGGTTGGCGGGGTCGAGCCACGCCGCGTGGTCTTCCGGGGCGAGGATCACCGGCATGCGGTCGTGGATGTCGCGCATCAAATCGTTCGCATCGGTCGTGATGATGGTGCAGGAATGCACCGGGCCGTCGGGGCCCATCCAGCGCTCGGTCAGGCCCGCAAGAGAAAAAAGGTCCGCGCCTACCGGACGGACGTAGTACGGCTGCTTGCGGCCCGCGACCTTCTTCCACTCGTAGAATCCGCTCGCCGGAATGAGGCACCGCCCGCGCTTGAACGCGCTGCGAAACGACGGCTTCTCGGCGACGGTTTCGGCGCGCGCGTTCGCGAGCTTGTTGCCGATCGCCGGGTCCTTCGCCCAGCCGGGGATGAGCCCCCAGCGGTAGAGGTCCGCGATGCGTCCCTGTTCCGGGTTCTGGCGGACGATCAGGATGTTGGTGCCGGGCGTGATGTTGTAGCGCGGGGTGATGTCAGGCAGCAGCCCGAGCTTGAAATAGAGCGCGATGACTTCGGGATGAGTGTGGAGCGAGTAGCGGCCGCACATGAGACGTATGATAGCGTCGAGCTGCCGGTCACTCGCGGCGTGCCTGGACGACTCTTCCGATCCCGCGCGCCTGGGCCATCAGCCCCTCCATCGTGATCGAGTCCTCGATCGGCAGCCCCGCGCCGCGCAGCCCCCGCGCCGTCCAGACGTTGCAGGTGCGAAGCAGGTTGAAGGTCGTCCGTGCCGGGTAGAAGCGGCTGTCGCCGTAGAGTCCCGGGCCGAGCGACGCGACAACCGGCGCGCCGGCGCGGTCGTACTCGTCGTGAATGTAGCGAATCAGGCGCGAGAAGCCCTCGCGCGATAGCGTGACCTCGATGATTTCGCTTGCGGGGAAGCTCTTTGCCAGCGGGCCACGCACGCCGGCGACGTGCAGCACGCTCGGATTGTTGGGCGCAAACGCCGCCCTCAGCGCATCGGTGAAGCCCTGATTGCGGCCGAAGTAGTAGTCGCGGTCGCCCCAGCCGACCTCGAGGTAGTCGGCCTGCGGGAAATCGCGGATCTCGGGCCACGTCCCGGCGGGAATGTCGGGGCGCCGGACCGCGATCCCCGAGTGCTTGTCGTGGGCCACGAGGTAGACGGAAACGCCCGGGCCGTGGCCCCTGGGCTCAATTGGATTCGATTGTGACGCGGCGCAGGCGACGAAAGCGAGCA
>DASWIC010000229.1:0-7070 GCA_036397875.1 Burkholderiales bacterium | reverse complement strand
TGCGGCGGCTGCAGCGCCGCCGCGCGCCACTGGTTGCTCGCGTAGTAGGAGATGCCGTTGAGCCCGACTTTCCCGCTGCACCACGGCTGCGCCGCCGTCCACTCGATGCAGGTATAGAAGTCGCGGTTCTCGCGCGCGTTGTTGTGGTTGAGGTAGCCCGGTGAGCGCCCGGCGCCGCGCGAGTCGACTCGCACGCAGGCATAGCCGTCCGGCACCCATTTCTCCGGGTCGACCACCTCCCAGTTCGCATATCTATTGGTCGTCCCCGAGACGGCGTCGGGATTCTCGCGGCACATGATTTCCCACGCCGTCTGGTAGCCGTCCTGGAACGCGAGTCCCTTGCTGTACGGCCCGTAGCTCACGAGCGCCGCATACTGCCCCGCCTGAAACGGCCGGAACACGTCCGCGCGCAGCACGAGCCCGTCGTCCATGGGGATCGGCACGTCCCAGTCGATGCGCATGCCGTCGCGGATCTCGCTCTTGTATTCGCTCATCGGCCTACCTCAGTCATTCGTCATCCCCGCGGAGGCGGGGATCCAGCAGCATGTGGGATTGCCTAGATTCCCGCCTGCGCGGGAATGACAAGCTTGACCCTCAGCGCGCATCCATGTTGCTGCACTCATATCTCACATCGGCGGAACGACGGGCAGCAGCAGGTAGGACTGCCTGTCGCCGCCGGAATAGACGGTGTTCTCGGCGCCCGCGTTGTAGTCCGCGTGGTAATGCGTGTACGGCGCGCTGCCGACGCCGTCGCGCGGCTGGATGTCCACCCGCAGGCGATGCCCCTTCGCGAGCACGATGCAGGTCGGCCAGATCTCGATCTGGCACTCGACCGGCTCATTGGGCTTCAGCCACAGTCGCTCGTCATGCGGATGGTAGGGGCGGTAGGGCAGCGAGCGCCGCAGGTCGAGCTTGCGGTGCGAGGCGCGGAGCCACCCCTTCGTGAGCGGGACCGGCTGGCCGTGCTGCCCGGTTTCCCACACGTCCTTGCCATCGGCGCCGATATTGCGCAGCGTCACGAAAACATCCATGTCCTCGGTCGTGCTCGATACCCACAGGTTCATCATCAGCGGCCCGGTGATTTCGGTGTCCTTTTCCATCGGGGCGGTCTCGAAGGCGACACCGAGGCGCGCGCCGCCGCCGTGGGTGGTCGAGAGCGAGGAGCCGGAAGCGACGCCGGCCTTGGTCATGCCGCTCGCCGAGTAGGTGAGCTTCGCGGCCTTCTGCGGAGGCGCGCTTACCAGTTGTCCCTCCGCCGCGTGCTCGTCCGCGGAGGGCTCGCGGTCGATCCTGAGATAGAGCTTCGTCCACTGCGTGCGCGCGAGCGGCCACTCGTTCTCGAAGCGGAACGGATACGGCCGCGGGGTGCCGCCGGTGCGGATCTCGAGCTTGACCGGCGGCTCCTCGAGGATCCCGGTGTCGATGCCCTTCAGCCAGTAGTCCATCCACCGCAATTGGTCCATGCGGCCTTCCTCCGAATGGAAGGGGTGGAAGTGCGTGCCGGTGTGAATGCGCAGCTTCTTCACGGTCGAGGCCGCGTTCATGTAGCCCTCGGTGTTACCTCGGAGGTGCAACGCGAACCCGCCCCAGTTGCCGACGCTGTAGAGCGGCACGGTGATCGCCTCCCAGCGCGCGCTGGCGAGGCGCCAGTACTCGGAATCGAGGTCGTTCCTCATCATGTTCCAGATCATGTCGTTCTGGAACGCGTCCGGGTTGTAGGCACGCGGGCGGCCGAGCAGGTGGTGCGCGGTGTGCGTGAGCCACCAGTTGCCGATGAAGCCGATGGCGAAGATGCCGCCGTGATAGGCCTGGTCGCGGTACTGGTCCGCCCGCCCCTCCCACGGCATGATGCATTTCAGCGACGGCGGCCGGAGGTTGGCCACGCGCCACTGCGAGCTCGCGTGATAGGAGATGCCGAGGGTGCCGATGCTGCCGGAGCACCACGGCTGCTTCGCGGTCCATTCGATCGCGTCGTAGAAGTCGAGCGACTCCTGGTACGAGCTGGGGTCAGACCGGCCGGGTGACTTGCCCGTGCCGCGCGAGTCCACCCGCACGCAGCCGTAGCCGCGCGGGCACCACCACTCGGGGTTGACCGTCTCCCAGTTCAGGTACGGGTTCGCCTTCTCTTCCAGGTCCGCCGGCGGGATCCACACCTTGTCCTTCTGGTAGACGCCGAGGTTCATGATCGCGGGGAAGCGCTCGGCGCCGGCGTCGGGGCGGAAGATGTCGGCGTAGAGCAGCGTGCCGTCCCGCATCGGGATCTTCACGTCCTTCTCGACGATCAGCCTGACATCCCTGGGCTGGGACACGTTGGCGGACTTCTCCGCCGCCTTCTCTCTCGCGGTCATCGGGGCTCCCCCTGGCGTGAATCGCGGCTCATGATGCGAGATTCTATTGCAGGAAGGGCGGTTTCACGCGCACGGTCCCACAATAGGGTCCTGTGATATAAATACTGTTAAATCCGGACGCGGTGCGCCGGTTCAGCTCCGCGCGATCGAACGGACGGCCCCCGCCGCTCATCGCGCGGGAACTGGAAAAGAACCGGGCAAAGCTCCGACAGGCGCTAAGCTCATCCACGAGGAGGGTCGAGTATGAAATTCCGCAGACAAGCTTCAGTCTTGTGCGCCGTGCTGGTCACGCTGCCCGCCGCTCAGGCATGGGCCCAGGCCGGTTATCCCAGCAGGCCGGTGCGCGTCATCGTCCCGTCCGCGCCCGGCGGGGGGACAGACGTCCTGACGCGGCGCATCACGCCAGCTTTCTCCCGGCACCTGGGCCAGCAGATCGTCGTGGATAACCGGGGAGGCGCGGCCACGATCATCGGCAACGACCTCGCCGCGCACGCCACGCCCGACGGCTACACGCTGCTGATGGGGCTCACGACGCTCACCATATTGCCTTCGATACGCAAGGAGCTGCCGTACGACGCGCTCAAGGACTTCGCTCCCGTCTCCATGGCGGTCGCGGCGCCCAACATTCTTGTCGTTCACCCCTCGCTGCCGGTGAAATCCGTCAGGGAGCTCATCGCGTTCAGCCGCGCGCGCCCGGACGAGCTCAACTACGCCTCGGCCGGCATCGGCAGCAATCCGCATCTTTCGATGGCGCTGTTCCTCAACATGACGGACCTCAAGATGGTTCACATCACCTACAAGGGGCTCGGGCCGGCGCTGGTCGACGTCGTCTCCGGGCAGGTCGTCGTGTCGATCGGGACGATGCTCTCGAGCCTCAATTACGTGCGGAGCGGGCGCCTGCGCGGGCTCGCCACCACCGGCCCGAGCCGATCGAGCGCGTTGCCCGATCTCCCGACGGTCGACCAGGCCGGCGTCAAAGGTTACGAAGTCACGCAATGGTATGGTCTGCTCGCGCCCGCCGGCACGCCGGCGCCGGTCATCGGCGTGCTGAACAAGGCGATGGTCGCCGCGCTGCGCGACGAGAAGCAGAAATTCGCGGTCGATGGCGTCGAGACGGTCGGCAACACGCCCGAGGAATTCCGGCGCGCGCTGGAAACGGAGATCGCCAAGTGGGCCAAGGTGGCGCGCGCCGCGGGGATCAAGCCTCAGTAAAGCATGGCTGGTGAGCAGTGACAGGCTCACAGTTGGCAACCATCAGTTCGTGGTGAGTCGACTTGGCTTCAATCCCCCCTGCCCCCCTTTGTCAAAGGGGGGAGACATGAATATGTCGGGGGGATTTCGTCACTCACTCAATAGGATGTAAGCCCGCCGTCGAGCACGAGCGTCTGCCCGGTGATGTACGCCGCCTGCGGACTCGCGAGGTAGCACACCATCCCCGCCACCTCGCCGGGCGTGCCGAAGCGGCGGAACGGAATGCGCTCGATCATTGCGGCCCGCGCCGCGGGATGCGCGGAGAAGTACTCCGCGCGCGACGGCGTGTCCACTGTGCCGGGCGCGATCGCGTTGACCCGGATCCCGTGCTGCGCCCACTCGATCGCGAGCATCCGCGTCATCTGGATGACGCCCGCCTTGGAGATCCCGTAGGTCGAGCGTAGCGCGAACCCGACCATCCCGTGGGTGGAGGCAAGGCTGATGACGCAGCCCGGGCGGCCGGACCCGATCAGGTGCCGGCCCACCTGCTGGCTCATGAAGAAGGTCCCCGTCAGGTTGACCGCCATCAGCTCGTCCCATTCCTGCGGCGTGACCTCGAGCGCCGCGCGCCGCAGCGTGACGGCCGCGTTATTGACCAGCGTGTCCACGTGCCCGAGGGCGCTCACTGCCTGAGCCATCGCCCTTTCAATGCTCGCCTGGGAGCGCAGATCGAGCTCGACCGGCACGGCGTGCGCGCCGGCCGCGGCGATTCGCTCGAGCGTGTCGGCGAGCTTCTCCACCCGCCGCGACGAAACAGCGACGTCGCAGCCATCGCGGGCGAGCGCAACGGCAATCTCCGCGCCGAGCCCCTGCGATGCTCCCGTCACGAGCGCAGTTCTTCTCTCCGTCACTTCGTCACCCAATCCCCCCTATCCCCCCTTTGCTAAAGGGGGGAGCCATGATCCCCTACCCCCCTTTGAAAAAGGGGGAGCGTAAAGCGCGGGGGATTTCGTCACTCGACTTTGATATTCGCCGCTTTCACTACCTTGCTCCAGGTCACGATCTCGCGCCGGATCAGCTCGGAAAAAGCCGCGGGGGTATTGGTCACCGGCTCGACGCCGGCCTTGGCGAAACGGCCCCCCACTTCCGGGGACTTCAACTGCTTGACGACCTCCGCGTGGGTCTTGTTCACGATCGCGCCCGGCGTGCCGCCCGGAAAGACCAGGCCGTACCACACGTCGAAGGCGTAACCCGGCACGCCGGATTCGGCGACTGTCGGCACTTCCGGCGCGATCCGGGCGCGCTTTGCCCCGGTCACGGCAAGCGCCTTCAGCCTGCCGCTCCTGGCATGCGGCAGCACCGTCGCGAGGCCTGCCATCGCGATCTGGAGCTCGCCGCCCATCAGCGCGGTAATGGCGGGATTGCTGCCTTTGTACGGCACATGCAGCATCTTGAAACCGCCGTTCAGCATCAGCAGCTCGGTGCCCAGATGCGAAGCGGTGCCGCTGCCGCCGGAGCCGTAGCTCACGGTGCCGGGCTTTGCCTGCGCGAGCGCTACGAGATCCTTGATCGACTGCGCCGGCAGCGAATTCGTCGCCGCGATGACGAATGGCTGGACCGCGGCGAGCGAGATCGGCGTCAGGTCCTTCAGCGGATCGTAGGCCAGGTTCTTGCGGACCGCGGGCGCGAACGAGAGATGGCCGACGCTGCCGAGCAGCATGGTGTAGCCGTCGGGCGCGGCTTGCTTCGCCACGATGGTGACGCCGGCAATTCCGCCCGCGCCGCCGCGGTTGTCCACGACGACGGTCTGGCCCCACGCGCCGGTGAGCCCCAGCCCGATCAGGCGCGCGATGATATCGGTGCCGCCGCCCGCCGCGCTCGGCACCACCAGGCGAATCGACTTGTTCGGGTAGCCGGCCGCGCCCGGCTTCGCCGTCTGCGCGATCACCGGCGGCGCGAGCGCCGTCGCGACCGAAACCAATGCAATTAGCAACTTTTTCATGGAGTTCCTCCTGCTGGACCGTCGCTGCCGCGCGTTCCGTCGGAACGCTTGCGGCGCGCATAGCGCAATGACATGATCACACAGAAGGATGAGCCGGGGCGCAACGCGCGCTTTTCCTCGTCAAGTTCCACACTGTGAGACCAGCCATGGCGAAAAGAAAGACGGCAAGAGGCGGCGATGCCGCCCGCTTCGAGCGCGGCATGCGGGTGCTGAAAAAGATGGGCCGCGAGAACCTGATGCTGAACCAGAAAGCGCTCTCCCCCGAGATGTACGAGATGTCGGTCGGCCATCTGTTCGGCGACGTCTGGGGACGCCCCGGCTTGAGCCTGCGCGACCGCCAGCTCGTCACGCTGGCCGCGAACATCGCGATGGCGCGCCCGACCGGCAACCATTCCCATTACCTGAGCGCGATGCGCCTTGGCATCACCCGGCGGCAGATCATCGAGGTGATGATCCAGGTCGGGCACTACACCGGCTGGCCGACGCTCTCCAACGCCGTGCGCCAGTTCACGGACATACTGGAGGAAGAGAAAGAGCGGAAGAAGGCGCAGAGGGAGGGCAGGCCGTTCCGCTCCCGGCTGCTCTGACGTCATGAAGCTGGGCCTGTTCATGATGCCGGTGCACCCGCTGCACCGCGACCCCGCCGTCACGCTGCAGGAGGACCGCGACACGATCATCCTCGCGGACCGGCTCGGCTTCCACGACGCGTTCGTGGGCGAGCACCTGACCGACAAGACCGAGAACGTCACCAACAGCTTCATCTTCCTCGCGTCGCTGATCCACGCGACGAAGTCGATCAAGCTTGCCACCGGCACCTCCAACCTTTCGCAATCGCACCCGGTCCTGATCGCGGCGCATGCGGCGATGTTCGACCACCTCGCGCGGGGCCGCTTCATCTTCGGCGTGAGCCCGGGCGCGCTCGCCTCCGACGCCGAGGCGCTCGGCATCCTCAATGAGGACCGCAACAAGCTCTTCGCCGAGGCGATGGACGTGATCCTCCAGATCTGGGAGCGTGACCCTCCCTACGACATCGATCTTCCCGGCAACCGCTTCAAGGTGACCACCACGAAGACGTTCGTGGCCGATATCGGCAAGGGCGTCATGTACCAGCCGTACCAGAAGCCGCGGCCCGAGATCGTGGGCACGGTCGTCGCGCCGCACTCGAAAGGCGTGATTGCGATGGGCGAGCGCGATTTCCATCCGCTTTCGGCCAACTTTCTGCTGCCGCACTGGCTGCCGAGCCACTGGGCTAACTACGCGGAAGGCAAGCGGCGCGCCGGAAGGACGGCCGATCCCGCCGATTGGCGCATCGCGCGCACGATTTTCGTCGCCGACGATGACAAGGTCGCCGAGCGCTACGGCAAGCGCGATGCGGCGAGCCCCTACCGTTTCTATTGGCACCAGCTACGCGTCAAGCTCACCCTCTCCAGGCGCCAGATCGTGTTCAAGACGCACGAAGCGCAGGACGACGCCGAGCTGACCGATGATTACGTGGTCGAGCGGCTCGTGATCTCCGGCACCGTCAGCAA
>DASWIC010000228.1:0-6744 GCA_036397875.1 Burkholderiales bacterium | reverse complement strand
ACTCCGGCGCGATCCGCCGCGCGGCGGGCGAGTGCCTGAAGCGCGTGCCGCTCGACCGGCGCATTCGCCTCCTCGGCGTGCGGGTGGGCGCGTTGAGCAGGCCGGGTGCCACTCTGTTTTAGTGACGAGATACGGGTGACGAAAACCGGTCCGATCCGCGACCCGCGAGCGCAAGTCACGCCGTTCCGCCGTTATCAGGCCGCACGCTTTACCCGGTAGCCGCGGATGAGGACATCCGCCGGGAGTTCCAGTCCGTCCGAGAGATTGCGGATCATTTCCAGCGTGAGCGGACGCACGCGGTTCAGCACTTCGGCGACCCGTGCGCGCGAGCCGATATACGGCTCCAGATCCTTGCGGGCAAGGCCGCGGGCTTCCATGATGTGTTGCAGAAAATCAATCGGATCGGGATCTTCAATCGGAAAGTGCTCGCGCTCATAGGCTTCGATGAGCAGCGTCAGCACTTCGAGCCGGTCGGCTTCGGGCGTGCCTTCCGGCGCGTTCCAGAGCGCTTCCGCTTCCTTGAGGGCTGCCTGGTGCTCGCGCTTCGATCGAATAGGGCGCAGTTCCATTATCTCGGTCCTCAAATCATGCTGGCATCGATTCTGTCGAACTCGCGATGCGTGCCCACGAACCGGATGAACATCATGCCCCGGTTGTAGTGTACAGCTACGACGAGCCTGTAATCGTTGCCCTTTATGTTGAACACTATGCGGTTGTTCGTGATGAAGCTTGCGTTCCGGTACGCGGCTTTGACTTCGGCCGGGCTGCTCCAGCCGGCCCGGCTGGCCGCCGCATTAAGGCGAGGGGGGCCGACCCACGACCCACAGCCCACGCGGTTCAACGATCTTCAAGTACGTGTGACCGCCGGCGCATCGTCAAGCGACGGCTCGGGCTGGGTGTCAGCGCGCAATTCGTCAACCGGCGGCTCGTCCGGCAGCTCGGTCGCTGTTTCCTCCGCGACCAGGTTGTGCGCCAGAAACCCGCCTGACTGGTGGCGCCAGAGCCGTTCGTAGTGGCCGCCCAGCCGCAGCAATTCATCGTGCGCGCCCTGCTCGACGATGCGGCCGGCGTCGAGCACGATCAGGCGGTCCATGCGCGCGATGGTGGACAGCCGGTGCGCGATTGCGATCACGGTCTTGCCTTCCATCAGCCCGAGCAGCTGCTCCTGGATGGCGAGCTCCACCTCGCTGTCGAGCGCGGAGGTCGCCTCGTCGAGCACGAGGATGGGCGCGTCCTTGAGGATCACGCGGGCGATCGCCACGCGCTGGCGCTGCCCGCCGGAGAGCTTGACGCCGCGCTCGCCTACGTGGGCTTCGTAGCCCTTCCGGCCGTGCCAGTCCTGGAGGCCGGTGATGAACTCGTGCGCCTGCGCCTTGTGCGCCGCCGCTTCCACCTGCGCGTCGGTCGCGCGCGGACGGCCATAGCGGATGTTGGCGGCGATCGAGCGGTGCAGGAGCGAAGTGTCCTGCGTCACCATGCCGATGGCCGTGCGCAGGCTTTCCTGCGTCACGTGGCCGATGTCCTGCCCGTCAATGCGGATGCTGCCGCGCTCCAGGTCGAAGAAGCGCAGCAGCAGGTTGACGAGCGTTGACTTGCCGGAGCCCGAGCGTCCCACGAGACCCACTCGCTCGCCGGGCCGTATCACGAGGCTCAGGCGGTCGAGCACGGGCGGACCGTCGCGCCTGCCGTAGTTGAAGGTCACGTTGTCATAGCGAATCTCGCCGCGCGGCACCTCGAGCTCGCGCGCGCCCGGACGGTCCACTCCGCTGTGCGGCACGGCGATCGTCTGCATGCCTTCCTGCACCACGCCGATGTTCTCGAAGATGCCGGTCACCTCCCAGCTCACCCACCCCGCGACGTTGGCGATCTGCCAGGCCAGCGGCAGGGCGGTGGCCACCACGCCCGCGCTCACCGTGCCTTCCGCCCACAGCCAGATGCCGATGGCCGCGGTGCCGGTCAGGAGCGCGGCGTTCATCACCGCCATCGCGAACATGAACTGAGAGATGAGCCTCATGTGGGCGGCGATTGCGGCCTGGTGCTCGTCGATCACCTCGCGCACGTAGGCGTCCTCGTCGGCGAGCCGCGCGAAGAGCTTCACGGTCAGGATGTTGGTGTAGCTGTCCACCACCCGCGCCATCACGTGCGAGCGCACCTCCGAGCTGGCGCGCGCGAGGTCGCGCATGCGCGGCACGAAATAGTGCAGGAACACCGCGTAGCCGAGGAACCACAGCAGCGTGGGCAGGCCCAGCCGCCAGTCCGAGAGGGCCATCAGCACGAACGCGCTGACGCCGTAGACCGCGATGTACCAGACGGCGCGTATGCCGGCCATCACGCTCTCGCGCAGCGCATTGGCGGTCTGCATCACGCGGTTGGCGATGCGCCCGGCGAAATCGTTCTGGAAGAACGGCCAGCTCTGGCGCACCACGTGCCAGTGGCTCTGCCAGCGGATCATGCTGGTGGCGCCCGGGATCAGCGCGTTGTGGCGGATCGCGACGTCGGCGAGCAGCACCAGCGGGCGCACAATGAGAACGAGCCCCACCATGCCCAGCAGGAGCGGCCATTGCTGCGCGAGGGCCGCCTGGCGGTCCACGGCCTCCATCAGCGACACGAGCTTGCCGATGAACACGGGAATCACCGTGTCGATCAGCGCCACCGCCAGGCTGGTGGCGAACATCAGCGCGTACCAGCCCTGGTGCTGGCGCACGAAGTGCCAGTAGAAAGCGATCAGCCCGGGCGGCGGCGCACCGGGCCCCGGGCTGGCGGTTCCGCGGATGCGGGATTGGAGGTAGCTGAACATGGAAGGGAAGTGTGACTCACTTCCCCCATTATCGTTCCTCTTCAATGCCGGCAGTAGGTCTGACGTCTGACCGCTGATGGGCCGACGGGGGGATGAAATCACTCATCACTAGATCTTGATGGGCAGCGTGCGCACCCGTTTGCCGGTGGCGGCGAAGAGCGCATTCGCCACCGCGGGCGCGATGACCGGTGTCGCCGGTTCGCCCACGCCGGTCGGCTTCGCGTTCGACGGCACGATGTGCACCTCGACGCGCGGCATCTCGTTCATGCGCAGCGGCGCGTAGTCGTGGAAGTTCGACTGCTCGACCTCGCCGTTCTTGAGCGTGATCGCGCCGTGCAGCGCCGCCGTCAGCCCGTAAACGATGCCGCTTTCCATCTGCGCGCGGATCACCGCCGGGTTCACCGCCACGCCGCAGTCCACCGCGCACACCACGCGGTCGACCTTGAGCTGACCGTCGCGCAGCGTCACCTCGGCCACCTGAGCAACGAACGTGTTGAAGGACTCGTGCACGGCGATGCCCCGGCCCCGCTGCGCGCCCTGCGCCTGCGCGAGCGGCTTGCCCCAGCCGGCCTTCTGCGCGGCCAGCTCCAGCACCCCCTTGTGGCGCGGGTGCTTGCCGAGCAGCGTGCGGCGCAGCTCGTACGGATCCTTTCCGCCGGCCGCGGCGAGCTCGTCGAGGAAGGTCTCGGTCGAAAACGCGGTATGGGACGAGCCCACGGAGCGCCACCACTGGACCGGGACGCCCATTTTGGGCGAATGCAGCTCGACGCCCAGATTCGGGATGGCGTAGGGGAGGGTGCTCGCGCCTTCGACCGACGTGACATCGATGCCGTTCTTGACCATGGATTTCTCGAACGCGGTGCCGGTGAGGATGGATTGCCCGACGATGCGGTGATGCCAGGCGACGATCCTGCCTTGCGCGTCGAGCCCCGCCTTGAGCACGTGGTAATTCAAGGGGCGGTAGTGGCCCGCGCGCATGTCGTCCTCGCGCGTCCACACCAGCTTCACCGGCGCGCGGCCGTTGATCGCCTTCGCGATCGCCGCCGCCTCGAGGAGGTAATCCGACTGCGGGTTGGCGCGGCGGCCGAAGCTGCCGCCGGCGTAGAGCATGTGCAGGCTCACCTGCTCGGGCTTCAGCCCCACCACGCCCGCGACCGCCGCCTGATCCACGGTCTGGAACTGCTCGCCGTTCCAGACTTCGCAGGCTTTCGCACCGAGCCTCACCACGCAGTTCATCGGCTCCATCGCCGCGTGCGCGAGGTAGGGGAATTCGAAAGCCGCCTCCAGGGTCTTCGCAGCGCCGGCGAGCGCGCGGTTGACATCGCCATCCTTGCGCGCGGAGAGCCCCAATGTCGCCGCGAGCTTTCGGTACTCGGCCATGATTTCGGCCGAGCCGAGCTTGAACGCGTCCGTCTCGTCCCATTGGACGGTGAGGGCATCGCGGCCGGTCTTGGCGGTCCAGAAGTCCGGCGCCAGTACCGCCACGCCCTGCGGAATTGCCACCACGTCGGTCACACCTTTCACCGCCTTTGCCTTCGCCGCGTCGAAGGATTTCACCCTGGCGCCGAATCGCGGCGGATGCGCGACGACCGCGGTCAGCAAGCCGGGAAGCTTCACGTCCTGCGTGAACATCGCGGTGCCGGTGGACTTCGCCCGGCTGTCCGTGCGCGGAACCCGCTTGCCGATATAGACGAAATTCCTCGGGTCCTTGAGCTTCACCTCGGCCGGCACCAGCTGCTTCCCCGCGTCCGGGGCGAGTTGCCCGAAGCTCGCCTTGCGCCCGGAGGCCTTGTGCAGCACCGTGCCGCGGCTCACCGTGATCGTGTTCGGCTGGACGCCCCAGCGCTGCGCGGCGGCGGCGACGAGCATCGCGCGCGCGGTCGCGCCCGCCGCGCGCAGCTGCTCCCAGGAATTCGCGATCGCGGTGCTGCCGCCCGTGCCCTGCGCCGGGCCCCAGAACAGGTTGTTGTAGCGGCTGGCGTCCGCCGGCGCCCCCTCGACGCGGATCTGGCTCCAGTCGGCGTCGAGCTCCTCGGCGACGAGCGTGGGCAGCCCGGTGTAGGTGCCCTGGCCCATTTCCAGGTGCTTGACTATGACGGTCACCTGGCTGTCCCTGCCGATGCGGACGAAGGCGTTCGCTTCGAACACGCCGGCGGCGACGGCCTTGCCACCCGCCCGGCCCGGGCCCGCCTGGGAGAATGCCGCTGGTGCGGCAAGGCCGAGCGTGAGGCCGGCGCCAGCCTTGAGGAAATCGCGCCGGCTCAAGTTGACGATGTCGAGGGTGTCCATGCGTCCTCCTACGCCAGTGCCCGGGCCGCGCGCTTGATGGCGGCCCGAATTGCGTTGTAGGTGCCGCAGCGGCAGACAATGCCAGTCATCGCGGCGTCGATGTCGGCGTCGCTCGGGTTCTTGTTGGCGGCGAGCAGCGCGGCCGCGGACATGATCTGGCCCGACTGGCAGTAGCCGCACTGCGGCACGTCGAGCGCTATCCAGGCGGCCTGTACCATTTGGCCGATGCTGCCCGTGCCGATGCCCTCGATCGTCGTGATCACCTTGCCGGCCGCAGCGCCCACTGCCGTAGTGCAGGAGCGCGTGGGCGCGCCATCGAGGTGGACGGTGCACGCGCCGCACAGCGCCATGCCGCAACCGTACTTGGTGCCGGTCAGGTTCAGGTGGTCGCGCAGCACCCAGAGGAGGGGGGTGCTCGGGTCGACGTCCACCTGCGTTTTTTTGCCATTCACGTCGAGGGAAATCATCGCGGCGCTCCGTTCGGAGAATTGGGGCAGGACTTGAGCTTCGTCGAAGTATCGCGCCAAACCCCGGCTACTTCAAATGGGCACGCTTACGAAGGCAGAAGGTAGAAGGCAGAAGGCAGAACGCGGAAGGATGACCTCAAACCCGGTGATGAGTGATGGGTGATATCTGTCTACCCACGACTCGCGATTCACGCTTCGTCAGCTTCGAGGTATTCGCGAAGGCTGATGATCCGCACGCCGTGGAACTCCCGCAGTTCGAGCAGCGCCTGATCTCCGGTGACGATCGCGTCCACATGGCCGGCGAGGGCGCATTCAAGCACGCGATTATCGGGTTCGTCGTTCACGACGCGCAGCTTTTGCCGAGGCCTCACAGTGACTCCGAGCTCTGAAAGGAGCAGCGCGACGCGGGATAGCTCTTCCTTGTCCCGCGAGAACTTGCGCGCGAGGACGCCGAGCAGTTCGTCGAGGATCGGTTTGGAAAAGAAGAGCTGGTCCCGCTCTTCAACGACTCGGAGGAGGGCCGCTTCCCCCCGGCCGCCCGCAAATACCAGCGCCGATACCAGCACGTTGGTATCGAAGACGACCTTCACGCGCCCAGGTAGCGCTCGAGGTCCTGCTCGGTGAGGATGCCTTTGTCGCGCGCCTTGCGGCTCCAGAACCCCTGGACGCCGCGCAGCTCCTGCAGCCGCCGCTCGATGCGCGCCTGCCGCAGCGCGTCCTGAACCACCGCGCTCAACGTCTTGCCCTCCGCGCGTGCCAAGGCCTCCGCTTCGCGCGCAAGCGCGGCGGGCAGCGAAATAGTCTTCTTGACGACGTTACCCATGGGCGGCAGGTTCCGCGGTATGAATTAATCATACCGCATTCGGGACGGGCTGATCAAGCTGGTAAGTCGGTTCAGACTCGACCTTCCTCGATGTGTCGCGCCAAGAACCGCCAGCGACAAATGGGAAAGCCCATTACTCCAGAGGCTTGAGATCGGCAAGCAGGGTGGGAATCAGCTCCGTGACGGTCGGGTGTATGTGCACCGCTTGCTGGATCACGGTGTAGGGTGCGCCCGCATACATCACGTCGAGAATCGAGTGAATCGCCTCATCGGCTTCGATGCCGAGGAGCGCCGCGCCGAGTATCAGCTTGCTCTCCGCGTCCACCAGGATCCGCATGAATCCCTGGGTTTCACCGCGCTCCCGCGCA
>DASWIC010000227.1:0-3454 GCA_036397875.1 Burkholderiales bacterium | reverse complement strand
AAGAGGGTGGCCTCGGAAAGACCCCCTTCATCCAGGATGCGCCGCACGCTGCGTGCCAGCGCCGCGAGATCGCCGCTGTCGAGCCGCACACCCTTCACGCGGATGCCCCGCTGCGCGAGCCGCGGGGCAAGCTCGACCACTTTGCGCGCACCCGCCTCCGTGTCGTAGGTATCGATCAGCAGCACCACGTTCTGCGGGCAGGCCTCGGCGAAACGCTGGAACGCCGCCGTCTCGTCATCGTGCGCCTCGACGAACGAGTGCGCCATCGTGCCGAAGACCGGGATACCCATGCGCTGGCCCGCGGCGACGGTCGCGGTGCCGGAGTAGCCCGCGATGTAGGCTGCGCGCGCGGCAAGCAGCCCGGCCTCGGCGCCGTGCGCCCGCCGCAGCCCGAAATCCACCAGCAGCTTGCCCGGCGCCGCGATGACGCTGCGCGCGGCCTTGGTCGCCACCAGCGTCTCGAAATGCACCAGGTTGATGAGGCGCGTTTCGACGAGCTGGGCCTCCGGCAGCGGCGCCGTCACCCGCAGCACGGGCTCGTCGGGAAAGAAGATCGTGCCCTCCGGCAGCGCGTGCACGTCGCCCGTGAAGCGCAACCGCTCGAGATGCGCCGCGAATTCGCGGGAAAACTTGCCACTCGCCTCGATCCACTCGAGCTCTTCCGGCGCGAAGCGCAGGTGCTCCAGGAACGCCATCGCCTGCTCCAGCCCCGCCGCCATCATGAAATTCCGGCTCGCCGGCAGCTTGCGTACGAACAGCTCGAATACCGCCGTCTCGCCCATGCCATGCGCGTAGTACGCATTCAGCATGGTGAGCTGGTAGAGATCGGTCGTGAGCGGCGAGGCGAGCAGGTTCAATGCGCAAACTCCTCGAGGCGGGTCGCCACGGCGCCGGCTGCAAGCATTTCGCGCTCGGCGCGCTCGCCGTCGCCCGGCTTCACATTCACCGCGCGGATCGCATCCGCGAGCAGCAGCACCTCGAACCCCGCCTTGCGCGCATCGAGCACGGTGTTCAGCACGCAGTAGTCGGTCGCGAGCCCGCCGACGAGAAGGCGCTTGACCCCGAGCTCACGCAGGCGCTGCGCGAGGCCGGTGCCCTGGAACGCCGAATAGGCATCGCTGTCTTTTCCGGTCGCCTTGCTGATGACGACGGCGTCACGGGGCAACGCCAGCCCTGGCGCGAACGCGGCGCCGGGCGAGCCGGCCACGCAATGCTCCGGCCACGGACCCCCCTGGGGGTGGAACGAGCAATGATCGCGCGGATGCCAGTCGCGGCTTGCGAACACCGGGACTCCTTTTTCCAGGGCGAGCGCGAGATAGCGATTGAGCACCGGCACTACTTCCTGTCCGCGCTGGACGCCGAGCTTGCCCCCCGGCAGGAAATCCACCTGCACGTCCACGATCAGCACGGCGTCGTGCAGGTCGCAATCAACAGTCATCCCAGCGCCCCGCAATAAATCCTAGGGGAATCAACGTGATCAACGCTTGACATGGATCAACCGCTCATTCCCGGCAATGGCGCTTCGCACCGAGCGGATTGACCTAAATCAACGGGAACGGCGTGCACAGGGGATAGGGTGACGCTAACACAAAGGAGAAGCACTTGCCACGAGCCCGCCGGCTGAAGGCCCGCGCCATGACGCCGCAGCAGTTCATCGCCTACGCACCCTATGGCACCGGGCTGATGTGCGCGCTCGTCTACTTCGAGCGGGGCTCTGATGTGTACGGCTGGTGGATCGGGGCGCGTGACGCCGAATGGCACAGCGCCTACTTCAAGCTTGAGGACTTCTTCACCACCCGGCAGACCCGCTTCCTCGCGACCGAGGGCATGGATCTCTACGGCGGGTGGAAGCGCCTCTACTCGGCGCGCGAGCCCGCGCTCGACAAGCCCGAGCCCGTCGCCGACGAAGCGGCGCACGAGCTCGACCGCGTCCAGGGCATGTTTGTCGCCGAGTGGCTGTTCTTCGAGGACGACGCCGCGGCCGGCGCCGAGCGCAAGGCCTACGAGCAGTACAACCTCCCGCTCGCCCACGTCAACGTGCGCGCCAAGCAGCTCAACAAGCTCGACAAGCACCAGGCGGTGTGGACCAGCTACTCGCACGGATTCGACGCCGCCGTGCTCGACACCCTGCAGCGTCACTGGCCGCTCGACTACCGCAAGTCCTAGCACCAACGGGCGGAACGCTCCGCCGGGCGCTTGCGGTAGATCGTTCGCATGCCTGGCCATGCGACGAAATCCGGTACTCCGGGAGGTATCGATTCGTGGGCGCCGACCACGAGCGCCCCGCCCGGCCGCAGCCGGCCGACGATCCGCGCCATCAGAGCTTCCTGGAGCACGGGCGCGTAATAGGTGAGGACGACGTTGCGGCACAGGATCAGATCGAACGGCCCATCGGGCATTGCCTCGCGCAGGTCCTGCTGCACGAAATCCACCACGCGAAACCGGTCCCGGATGCACCACGTTCCGTCCCGCTCCTCGAGGCCTTGCGCGCGCAGATCCCCGGGAAGCTCCTTGAGACTGCTGCGCGCGTAGCAGCCCGCGCGGGCTCGCCTGAGCACGGCCGCGTCGCTATCCGTGGCGACGATGCGCAGGCCCATTCCAGCGAACCGCGGCTGCAGCCGCACCGCCCAGATCAAGGCCAGCGTGTAGGGTTCTTCGCCCGACGCGCAGCCCGCGCTCCAGGCCTCGATTGCCCCGCGTGACGCTGCCGTTTCCGCCAGCGCGGGAAGGACTTCCTGCTCGAGGGCATCGAAGATGTCGCGGTCCCGGAAGAACCGAGAAACCGGTATTCCGCACAGCGCGTCGAGCTCGCGCCATTCTTCCGGGCGGGCAGCCAGGTGGCGCCGGTACGCGTCGAGATCCGCGAGCCCGAGCGCTTTCAACCGCTGCGCCAGCCGCTTGCAGACCAGGCGCCGGACCTTGCGGTAGCCGCTCCACCGGCGCTCCAGCTGCGGCAGCGCCCACTGGAGAAAAGCTGCGCAATCGCGGTCCTGCATGATGCTACGGAAACTCGGGCACCGAGGGCGGCGGCACTTCCGGCAGGGGCGGCGGCATCTCCGGCACCGCCTGAGGTTGCGCCTCGGGAAGCGGCGGCGGAATCTCGACCGGCGTCTGCGGTTCCAGCTCCGGGGCCGGCACCGGGATCTCGGGCGCGGGGCGCGGCAACGCGCCGCCGCGGGTTGCGGTCGAGCGGGTTGTCCCGGGATCGTCGCGGTCGACGGCCATGGTGGCGCCGCCTTCGGATCACTCCATCGGCGGGGCGCGGGTTTCCTCGGGCAGCCGCGCGATCATGCAATCGGTGGTGAGGATCAGCCCGGCGATCGACGCGGCGTTCTGCAGCGCCGAGCGGGTGACCTTGCAGGGATCGAGTATGCCCATCCGCACCAGGTCCCCGTACTCGCCGGTGAGCGCGTTGTAGCCGTAGTGGCCGTCGCCTTCCAGCACGCGGGCAAGC
>DASWIC010000226.1:0-2526 GCA_036397875.1 Burkholderiales bacterium | reverse complement strand
GCGGTCCGGCCCGCCATCCTCCCCGTCGCGACGCTTTCCGCGCGGCCACGTCCACCAGACGATGAATCCGAGCAGCGCGAGCGCAACGCCCGCTTCGAGCAGCAGCAGCAGGAAACCGTCCATCGGGGCAGCCGTTCTATGGAAAAATGGGGTCAGGTCCGATTTTCTGGCCTATGGCGTTTGGCCGGCTGATGCAGAAATTCGGACCTGACCCCATTTTTCGCGTACGGCACTCTAACGGGTCTCCGGCTCAAAACAAGATGCACTTCTTGCGCGCGCTTGCCTTTTGGGCGCTGCTCGCGCTCGCGGGCTGCGAGACCCCTCCGCCGCAGCCTCCCTTGCCATCGGTCCCGCCCAAGGAGGCTCCACCCGTCAGGCCGCCTGCGGTCAGCGAGGCGGGTGCGCTGCGCCAGGCATCCTGGAGCGATCTTCCGGAATGGCAGGCGGAGGACCCGGGGCAGGCGTGGACGGCGTTCCAGGCGAGCTGCCGCGCACTCGGAAAACCGGGAACGTGGCAGGAGATCTGTGCCACGGCCGCCGGCATGAGCAGTCCGGACAGTGAGGCGGCGCGGCGCTTTTTCGAGTTGAACTTCACGCCCTACCAGCTGCTGCACGCGGATGGCGGCGACGAGGGGCTGATCACGGGATACTACGAGCCGCAGCTCCGCGGCAGCCGTAAGGCGACTTCGCGCTACCGCTTTCCCCTCTACGGCGTGCCTGACGACCTGCTGGAGGTTGACCTGGCCGAGGCATACCCCGAGCTGAAGGGCTTGCGGCTGAGAGGCCGTCTCGAGGGTCGGCGCGTCGTGCCCTATTACAATCGCGCGCAGATCGGGCAGGGACGCGCGCCGCTCGCCGGCAGGGAGATCGCGTGGGTGGAGGACCCGGTCGAGCTCTTCTTCCTGCAGATCCAGGGCTCCGGCCACATCGCGCTCGACACCGGAGAGACGCTGCGCGTCGGTTACGCCGATCACAACGGCTTCCCCTACCGCTCGATCGGCAGGCACCTGGTGGAGCGCGGCGAGCTGCCGCTGGAGAAGGCCTCGATGCAGGGAATTCAGGCGTGGGCGCGCGCGAACCCCGAAAAGCTGACGGAGCTGCTCAACCACAACGCGCGCTACGTGTTCTTCCGCGAGCTGCCCGCCGGCCTGCCCGGGCCGATCGGCTCGCTCGGCGTGCCGCTGACAGCGCGCCGCAGCGTGGCGGTCGACCCGGGGGTCGTGCCCCTCGGCGCGCCGGTCTACATCGCCACCACCTGGCCGCTCTCGAGCCGGCCGCTCAACCGGCTGATGCTCGCGCAGGACACGGGCAACGCCATCCGCGGCGCCGTGCGGGCGGACTTCTTCTGGGGCCATGGCGACGAGGCGGCGCGCGAGGCCGGGCGCATGAAGCAGCCGCTCAGGATGTGGGTGCTGCTGCCCAACGCCTATCGCGCGGCGGGAGAGTAGAGCCTACCCGCAAGCCCTGAACTTTTCGATTAACGTTCTAACCCCGCAGCCGCTGGAAGCCTTCCTCCAGCCCCTGGAGCGTGCGCAGGTTCGCGCTGCCGCGCGCCATGCTGGTCGAGCCCGTGTCGCCGAAGCCGCCGCCAAACGCTCCCCCTCCGAGCAGTCCGGGCTCGTTGAAGCGGAAGACCGCCCCGCCCCTCTCTTCGTCATGCTCGTTGGCGAGGCCGTTCGCGTAACGGGCGACCGCCTGCCAGCGACGCTCGATCTCCTGCGCATCGAGTGCCTCCCCGCGTCGCTCCGAGCGCTCCGGTTCATTCAGGAATGCCTCGAAATCGTAATCAGGCTTCTGCGCCAGGTACGCCTCCAGCAAACCGCCAATGGATTCGCGCTTGCCCATGCTGGAATATCGATCGTCGCGATCGCCGTCGCGCTCGGGCTTCGACCCGCCGCGGTGAACGTCGCGCGCAGGCAGCGTCGTCGGGTCCCAGTCCCCGCCCGGCGGCGCGGCACGCTCCGCCGCGTCCTCGTCCGCGAGCGGCTCATCACCCAGCACGGTGCCGCTCATTGCGTACTCCCGTGCAATGTCCCCGCCTAGTGGGCCCGCCCCACCAGTTAGTTGCACCGCCGGCAACGCGAGCGTCGGCGCTGCACTCCAGCGCCCCGTGTTGGAGGCGCCTTGCGTTGCGGCGTCAAAGCGCGCAACCAACTCCTTGAAGTCGTAGGTGACCGCCGTACCGCTATCAAAGAGCTGCAAAGTGGTCACGCTCTGATGATCGCCCGCGTCCCGGTACCAGTTCTTGAGAACGACCCGCGCGCGCTCGTCGTGATTATCGGCATCGCGCGCCTCCACAATCAGGTCCCCCTCATCACGCTTGAGACTGATATCGCCGGTACCGATGCCCCCGCCCAGGGACAGCACGTCCTGGTTGCCCTCCAGGGCAGCGCCGGTGAGGTGGAGCTCGTCCCGGCCGTCGTCAAGGTTCACTAGAAACACGTCGCCCCCGGGCCCGCCGGTGATCGTGTCGCGGTCCGCACCGCCGATCAGGAGGTTCTCGCCTGCGCCGCCCGTCAGGAGATC
>DASWIC010000225.1:0-23070 GCA_036397875.1 Burkholderiales bacterium | reverse complement strand
TCGTCACCGTCTTCTTAATTTACTTGCAGCTTCAGGTCGCGCACCACCTTGCCCCACTTGGCGTATTCGACTTTGAGGAACTCGCCGAAGTCCTTCGGATCGGTGGCGACGATGTCCGTCCCCGCCCGCTGGTACGCGTTCCGCACCTCCGCCGTCTGGAGCAGTTGCGTCAGTTCGCGATGCACGCGCTTGATCGCCGCCGCCGGCGTTCCCCGTGGCGCAAGCACGCCCGTCCACAAGGACGCGTCGTAACCCGGCACCGTCTCTGCAATGGATGGAATATCCGGCAACTCCGGCGAGCGCTTGGCAGTCGTCACCGCGATGATGTTCAACTGCCCCGCCCTGTGGTGCTGGATGATGCTCGAGAGGCCGAGGCAGCCGATCTTGACCTGTCCGCCCAGCAGGTCGGAACGCACTGGACCGCTGCCCTTGTACGGGACGTGCACTATATTGATGCCCGCCATATTGACGAACAGCGCCTGGAACAGGTGCATCGCGCCCCCCTGTCCCGAGGACGCGTAGTCAAGCTTCCCCGGCTGCTTCTTTGCCAGCGCAATGAGATCCTTCACGGACTTGACCCCGAGCGAGGGATGCACCACCAGACCATAGGGCTGGCTGGCGACCTGCATGATCGGCGCGAAGTCGTTCAGCCCATGGTACGGTACCTTCTTGTACAGGTTCGGAACGATGGAGTGCGGCGTCCCGGTGGCAAGCAACGTGTAACCGTCCGGATTCGACTTGGCCGCGATTTCCGTTCCGATCATGCCGCCCGCACCCGTGCGATTGTCAATGACCACCTGCTGGCCCAGCGCTTCCGGCAGCCTCGTCGCGACGATGCGAATGAGCACGTCGGTCGACCCGCCTGCGCCGAACGGAATGATCATGCGAACCGGCTTGTTTGGATACGCCTGCGCCCACGCGCCGCCGGCTGTCAGCAGCGCGAGCGCGATCCCCACCACCGAAATGCGTACTTTCATGCCCATGGCTCCTCCTCGTTATTTCAGACTCGATCCGGGACCGTTCCCACGATGCAGCCCGAGTCGGTGCAGCGCGGAGAACGGCGCCCCAGTCTAGCTTAGGTTCCGGATTTTCCCAAGAGGTTCCCCGGCGGTCGCTACCACCGCAGCAGACGCATGGTACCATCGTGCGGAACATCCCGAGGAGGCGACGTGAACCACGGTGCTGCCCCCATTCGCTTCGCGGGCGCGCTGAGCACCCGGTTGGCCGCCCGCATCACCATGCCGTCGGGGACGCCCGGCGCGCGCCTGCTCGAGTTCGCGAGCAGATACCCGGTCCACCGCACGCCGCACCCCGAAGCGCGGATAGCGACACGGCTCCGGGACCGATGCTAACGATCCGGGAAGTGTCGAAATCGTACGGCGGCGCGCGCCCGCGCGAGGTGCTGCGCCACGTCTCGCTCGAAGTCCGGCGGGGCGAATACGTCGCTATCGTCGGTGAGTCCGGCGTCGGCAAGTCGACGCTCCTCAATCTGATCGCCGGGCTGGATTCTCCCGATGGGGGCAGCATCCTGCTTGACGGCAGAGACCTTGCTGCGCTCAACGACGCGGCCCGCACGCTCCTGCGCCGGCGCAACATCGGCTTCGTGTTCCAGGCGTTTCACCTGCTGCCCCATCTCACGGTGGCACAGAACGTATCCTTGCCCCTCTCCCTCAATGCCATGGACCGCGAAGACGCGCGGGCGCGCCTGGCGGACATGCTCGCGGCGGTCGGGCTTGGCGCCGCCGCCGCTGCCTACCCGCGTGAGCTTTCCGGCGGCGAGCTGCAACGGGTCGCCATTGCGCGGGCGCTGGTACACCGGCCGCTGCTGCTGCTCGCCGACGAGCCCACCGGCAACCTGGACGCGGAGACCGCAAAGCAGGTCCTGGCACTGCTGCGTGAGCAGGGGAAACGACAGTCCGGGGCGGGCATCCTGGTCACCCACTCGGCGCTCGCCGCGGCGACCGCCGACCGCGTACTGACGCTTACCGCTGAAGGGCTGAAATCCTAGACGCAAAGGCGCAAAGGAGCAATGAATGAAATTATCGCCTTCACATGTCTTGTAATTTGAGTTCTATGTGTTCTTTGCGCCTTCGCGTCTTTGCGTCGAGGTTTTTCTCGGACTGCAGATGACATCGTTTGCGCGTGCGTTCTCTGGAGGTCGCTTCCTGCTGCTCTATGCGCTGGTGTTTGGGCCGTTGCGCGAGAATCCCGGCCGCGCCGCGCTGGCAGTCGTCGCCATCGCCCTGGGCGTCGCGCTCGGCATCGCGGTCCATCTTGTCAACTCCAGCGCGCTCAACGCATTTGAACTCTCTGCGCGGCATCTTGCCGGCGAGGCCGACCTGGTGGTGCGGGGCCCGCGGGCCGGGTTCGACGAGACGTGGTACCCGAGGCTTGCGCGCCTGCCTCAGGTCGAAGCCGCCAATCCCGCGCTGGATCTGGAAGTGCCCCTTGCCGTGCGCCCGGACAGCCTGCGCATCATCGGCTTCGACCCGCTACGGGCGGCGCAGGTGCAACCGTCGCTGCTGCCGGAGCGCTCGAGCATGGTGCTCGATCTCTTCGATGCGGACGCGATACTGCTCAGCCCGTCCGCGGCGGAATGGTTGCGGTTGAAACCCGGTGACCGGCTTGACGTTCAAGTCGGCACGCACGCAATCGCCCTCAAGATCGCCGGCCTGCTGCCGCAAGGCGCATACCGGCAGCGGCTGGGCGTCATGGATGTCGCGGCCGCCCAATGGCGTTTCGCGCAACTGGGGCGCGTGAACCGGCTGGACCTGCGCCTGAAGGCCGGCACGGACGTCGCCGCGTTTCGCCGTGAGTTGCAGGCGCTGCTCCCGGCCGGCGTGCAGGTGATGACGCCGGACAATGAAAGCGTGCGCGGAGCGAGTCTCACCCGGGCCTACCGGCTCAACCTTGACATGCTGGCGCTGGTCGCATTGTTCACCGGCGCCTTTCTCGTGTTCTCCTCGCAGGTGCTGGCGCTGCTGCGGCGGCGCGCCCAGCTCGCGCTGCTTCGCACGATCGGCGTCACGCGCGCCACGCTCGCCGTGCAGCTGCTCGCGGAAGGCGCGATCCTCGGCGTAATCGGCGCAATCCTCGGCACGTTGCTCGGCTACGCGCTTGCCCACTACGCGCTGGCGCTGGTCGGCGCCGATCTCGGGGCCGGCTATTTTCGCAGCATCGTCGCGGGGCTCTCGGTCGCGCCTGGCACGCTCGCGTTTTTCGCCACGCTCGGCGTCCTGTTCGCGGTGCTGGGGACGGCGGCGCCGACGTGGGAAGCCGCGCGGCGGCCCCCCGCGCAGGCCCTGCGGGCGGGCGACGAGGAGGAAGGCTTGAGAAAATTGCGCACGCTGAGGTGGGGCATCGCAGCGATCGCGGCTGGACTGCTGCTTGCGCTCGCTCCCGCCGTCAACGGCCTACCGATCGCCGGATACCTGGCAATCGGGTTGATATTGCTCGGCTCCGTTCTGATCATGCCCCGCGTGGTCGAGGCTTGCCTGGGTCGACTTCCCGTGACCGGGCGGGCACCTCTGGCAATCGCGATTGCGCAGCTGAAGGCGACGCCGCGCCAGGCGGCGATCAGCGTCGCCGCCATCGTCATCAGCTTCAGCCTGATGGTGTCCATGCTGATCATGGTGAGCTCGTTCCGCACGTCACTGGAGTCGTGGCTCGAACGGATGCTGCCGGCGGATCTCTATCTGCGCCCGGCACGCTTTGGGGAAACCGCCTTCTTCACGCCGGACGAGCAGGCCCGCATCGCCGATACGCCGGGAGTCGAGCGCGCCGTGTTCATCCGCACCCAGACCCTGTTGCTGGCGCCGGAGCGCCCGCCGGTCATTCTCCTTGCGGGCCCGGTCGACGCCCGCGACCCTGACAAAGTACTTCCGCTCACCAGCCCGCCTTACGTGCCGCGCCCGGGTGACCCGCCGCCGGTATGGGTGTCGGAGGTCGCGGCGGATTTCTACCGCCTGCGCGTGGGAGAACGCGTGCAACTGCCGATTGGCGGCGCCTCCCGGCCCTACACCGTCGCCGGGATCTGGCGCGATTATGCGCGGCAGAGCGGCGCCATCGCGATGAACCGCGAGCTCTATGTCAGCCTGACCGGCGACCGGCTCGTCAACGACGCAGCGCTGTGGCTCCGCAGGGACGCCTCCATCACCGAAGTTCAGGGCGCCCTGCGTGGCCGGCTGCCGGAAGCCGCGGGCTTCGAGATCGCGACCACGCGCGATCTGCGCGAAATCTCGCTGCGCGCGTTCGATCGCACGTTCGCAATCACCTACGCCCTGGAAATCGCAGCGGTGCTGATCGGGCTCTTCGGCGTAAGCGTCTCGTTCGGGGCCCAGGCGCTAGCACGGCGCCGGGAGTTCGGCGTACTGCGGCATATCGGCATGACGCGGGGCGAGATCGGCACGATGCTCGGCTGCGAAGGCGCGGTTGTGGCGGCCCTGGGCTGCCTCATGGGACTCGCGACCGGCTGGCTGGTGGGACTGATTCTCACGCACGTGGTGAACCGCCAGTCCTTCCACTGGAGCATGGAAATGAGCCTGCCGTGGCTGCCGCTCTCCGCTCTTGCGCTGATCATCATCGCCGCGGCGGTCGCGACCGCGGTGTGGAGCGGGCGCGCGGCGATGGGCCATGACGTCGTTCGCGCCGTGCGGGAGGACTGGTGACTCGCGACTCGCGGCTCGTGACTCGTGGCGGGGCAGCACCCGTTATGTCCAGACGCTCCGTACTGGCTTGGCTGGCAAGCGCGCTTGCCGCGCCGAAGGCTGTGGGTCAAGTCACGAGTCGCGAGTCGCGAGTCACGCCTTTTGCTCCCGTGGTACCGGGCTACCGGATGCAGTTTCCCCGGGACGAAGGGAGCCACCCGGAGTTCCGGCTCGAATGGTGGTACATCACGGGCTGGCTCGATGAAGCGAGCCGCCCGCTCGGATTCCAGATCACGTTTTTTCGCGCGCGGCCGGAGCTGAAGCACGATAACCCGAGCACATTCACGCCGCGCCAGATCATGGTCGCGCACGCGGCGCTTTCCGATCCCGCGCACGGCCGGCTCATCCACGCCCAGCGCGCCGCGCGCGCGGGCTTCGGCCTGTCCGGCGCGGAGCCGGGCCGGACGCGGGTGTGGATCGACGACTGGAGGCTCGAACAGCGGGGCAAGATCTATCAACTGGATATCCCTGCGGGCGAATTCCATTTCGAGCTGGCTTTCGAGTCGCGGCAACCCCCGCTGCTTCAGGGCCAGAACGGGTTGAGCCGGAAGGGACCGGCTCCCGAGTCGGCGAGCTATTACTACAGCCTGCCCCACCTGCGCGTGACGGGCACGGTGACGCGGGAGGCACAGCCGCGGGCCGTCGCCGGCAGCGCGTGGCTCGATCACGAATGGTCGTCCCAGTACATGGAGAAGGAGGCCGTCGGCTGGGACTGGATCGGGATCAACCTGGAGGGCGGGGCCGCGCTGATGGCTTTCCGCATGCGCGACCAGCCGGGCGGCAGCTACTGGGCCGGCGGCGCGCTGCGCCGCACCGACGGTTCGCTGCGCGTTTTCGCGCCCGCGGATGTCCGCTTCATCCCGCGCCGCGAGTGGCGTTCCGCGCGGACGGGCACGCGCTACCCGGTATCCTGGGTGGTGCGGGCAGGAGACCTCGAACTCACCATTGAGCCGCTCTTCGACGACCAGGAGCACGACACCCGCGCATCGAGCGGCACGATCTACTGGGAAGGCGCCGTGCGCGCCTTGCGTGACGGCAGGCGCGCCGGGCTGGGTTATCTCGAGCTGACGGGATACTGGCGTCGGATGAATCTCTAGATCAGTCACCGCCGGACGCGTCGTCCGACCAGCGCCGGCGCGGTCCGGAATAGTCGTGCTGAGCGGAATCGTCCGCGTCCTCTTCGGGACCGTCGAACTTGTCGAGCTCCCGAAGCAGCGACTGCAGGCGCAGCTCGGCGGTCGAATCCAGGCTTTTCTGGCCGGATAGCCGCTTGGCGACGGTTGCGGCGCGCTCGTAGTCGCGCTTGTTCCTGATCGGCCGTGCGGGCCCGTTGGACTTTTTCCGGTCACGCTTGGACATTGCTCTCCTCGCTCGCCGCCCCGCTGGCCAGCACCGTTTCGCCTATTCTATCGCCCCCGCGGAGCAGAAAAGTCAAAGCCCCGCCTCGCATTCGCGCCGCGTACGCGCGCCGCAAATTTCTGCATCGCGTGAACTTCAGGCCGCAACGTTCTGGTTTTGCTTCACATCACCCCTGGTGAAAGTGATACCGCCCTTCTTCACGTCCGCGCGAATGAGATCCTTCGGTCCGAATTGACCCTCGAGGATCGCCTTGGCGAGCGGATTCTCGAGCTTCTGCTGGATCGCGCGCTTGAGCGGGCGCGCGCCGTACACCGGATCGAAGCCGGCGGCCGCAAGCTCCTTCAGCGCCGCGTCGGTCACCTCCAGCCGGATCTCCATGGCGGCGAGCCGCTTCTCGAGCTGTCCCAGCTGGATCTTCGCGATGGACTTGATGTGCTTCTCGTCCAGCGCATGGAACACGATGATCTCGTCGATGCGGTTCACGAACTCCGGGCGCAGCTGCGCCTTGACCTCGCCCAGCACCGCGGTCTTGATGAGCTGGTAATCGTCGCCCGCCATTGTCTGGATCATCTGGCTGCCGAGGTTGGAAGTCATGACGATCACCGTGTTTTTGAAGTCCACGGTGCGACCCTGGCCGTCGGTCATGCGCCCGTCGTCGAGCACCTGCAGCAGCACGTTGAAGACGTCGTGGTGCGCCTTCTCGATCTCGTCGAGCAGGATCACCGAGTAGGGCTTGCGCCGCACGGTCTCCGTCAACTGGCCGCCTTCCTCGTAGCCGACGTAGCCCGGGGGCGCGCCGATGAGCCGCGCGACCGAATGCTTCTCCATGTATTCCGACATGTCGATGCGGATGAGATGGTCTTCCGAGTCGAACAGGAATTCCGCGAGCGCCTTGCAGAGCTCGGTCTTGCCGACGCCGGTCGGCCCCAGGAACAGGAAGGAGCCGTACGGACGCTTCGCGTCGCCGAGCCCCGCGCGCGAGCGCCGGATGGCGTCCGCCACCAGCCGCACCGCCTCGTCCTGCCCCACGACCCGCTGGTGGAGTTTATCCTCCATCTGCAGGAGCTTCTCGCGCTCGCCCTGCATCATCTTCGACACCGGGATGCCGGTCCAGCGCGAAACCACATCCGCGATCTCCTCCGCGCCGACCTGGGTGCGCAGCAGCCGCGGCTTGGCGCCGGCCTTGGGCTTGTCCGCCTGCTTCAACTGCGCCTCGAGCTGGGGAAGTTTCCCGTACTGGAGCTCGGCGACCTTGTCGAATTTGCCCTGCCGCTGCAGCTGGGCGATCTCCGCGCGCACGCGGTCGATTTCCTCCTTGATGTGCGCGGACCCCTGCACCTGCGCCTTTTCGGCCTTCCAGATCTCCTCGAGGTCGGAGTACTCCTTTTCGAGCAACTTGATCTCGGCTTCGAGCGCCGCGAGCCGCTTCCGCGAGGCCTCGTCCTTCTCCTTCCGCATCGCCTCGCGCTCGATCTTGAGCTGGATCAGCCGCCGGTCGAGGCGGTCCATCTCCTCGGGCTTGGAGTCGATCTCCATCTTGATGCGCGAGGCCGCCTCGTCGATCAAGTCGATCGCCTTGTCGGGTAGAAACCGGTCCGAGATGTAGCGGTGCGAGAGCTCCGCCGCGGCGACGATGGCAGGGTCGGTGATGTCCACGCCGTGATGCAATTCGTACTTTTCCTGCAGTCCGCGCAGGATGGCGATGGTCG
This sequence comes from Burkholderiales bacterium, assembly GCA_036397875.1. Lineage (GTDB taxonomy): Bacteria > Pseudomonadota > Gammaproteobacteria > Burkholderiales > SG8-41 > SG8-41. The sequence continues at coordinate 15,296 of DASWIC010000225.1, read as the reverse complement.
CTTCCACCGACGGCTCGTCCACCAGCACCTTCTGGAACCGGCGCTCGAGCGCCGCGTCTTTCTCCACGTGCTTGCGGTACTCGTCGAGCGTCGTCGCGCCCACGCAATGGAGCTCGCCGCGCGCCAGCGCGGGCTTCAACATGTTCCCCGCGTCGATCGCGCCTTCGGCCTTTCCCGCGCCGACCATGGTGTGGAGCTCGTCGATGAAGACGATGGTCCGCCCGGCGTCCTGCGCGATCTCCTTCAACACGGCCTTCAGCCGCTCCTCGAACTCGCCCCGGTACTTGGCGCCGGCGAGGAGTTGAGCCATGTCGAGCGAGAGCACGCGCTTTCCCTTCAGCGACTCGGGCACCTCGCCGTTCACGATGCGCTGCGCGAGCCCTTCCACGATGGCGGTCTTGCCCACGCCCGGCTCGCCGATCAGCACCGGGTTGTTCTTGGTGCGGCGCTGCAGGATCTGGATCACGCGCCGGATCTCGTCATCGCGCCCGATCACCGGGTCGAGCTTGCCCGCGCGCGCGCGCTCGGTGATGTCCAGCGTGTACTTCTTGAGCGCCTCGCGCTGCCCTTCGGCCTCCGGGTTCTGGACGGTCTCCGCGCCCCGCACCGCCTGAACGGACTTTTCGATCGGCTCGCGGCTGCCGCCGTGCTGCTTGAGCAGCCTGCCGGTCTCGCCCTTGTCGTGCGTCAGGGCGAGGAGGAACAATTCCGAGGCGATGAACTGGTCGCCGCGCTTCTGCGCTTCCTTGTCGGTGAGGTTGAGCAGGTTGCCGAGCTCGCGCGAGACGCTGACCTCGCCCCCGGCGCCCTCCACCTTGGGCAATCGCGTGACGGCGTTCTTGAGCGCCGCGCGCAGAGCGCCGACATTGACCCCGGCGCGCGCGAGGAGCGACGCCGTGCCTCCGTCTTCCTGGCCGATCAGTGCCGAGAGCAGATGCTGCGGCTCGATGTACGGGTTGTCATTGCCGACGGCCAGGCTCTGGGCGTCGGCGAATGCCTGCTGGAAGCGGGTCGTGAATTTGTCGAATCGCATCGTTTCAGAACGACTAGTGTCAGGGCCGGCGGCGCGCGCCCGTCACCGGGGTTGCTCAACGCCGGACGTTGATGACTGTATGCTATATCAGGCGCTCGATGCGGATTTCAAGGGGCTAAGCCTGGAAAATATCCAGACAAGGCAAGCAGTTAGCCACGCCGGGCGGCCGTAACGCCCCGCCGCAGAATCCACCGCAACATGCTGAGGACCTATCACCCATGAAACGATCCCGCGCCACCTCCCGACTCCGGCTCCTCATCGCCACCCGCAAGGGCCTGTTCCAGCTCCATGCCGGGCCGGGCCGCCGCAGTTGGCGGCTCTCGGGTCCGGAATTCCTGGGCCACACCGCTCATCATTGCGTACTCGACCCGCGCGACCGCCGCACCCTGCTGCTCGCCGCGCGTACGGGGCATCTCGGCCCGACCGTCTTCCGCTCGCTCGATTTCGGCAAGACCTGGCAGGAAGCCAGGCGCCCTCCCGCCTTCGCGAAAGCGGAGGCTGCGGAAGACAAGCGCGAGGTGGATCATGTCTTCTGGCTTACTCCGGGACACGCGTCGGAGCCGGGCGTGTGGTACGCTGGCACCTCGCCCCAGGGAATATTCCGCTCCGAGGACGGCGGCGTGACGTGGGAGGGCGTGGCGGGCTTCAATGACAACCCGATGCGCAGAAAATGGACGGGCGGCCCCGAGGATGGGACCCCCGACGGCCCCAAGATGCATTCGCTGCTCGTCGACCCGCGCGATGCGCGCCACCTCTACGTCGGAATGTCGAGCGGCGGCGTGTTCGAGTCGCGCGACCAGGGAAAATCCTGGCAGCCGCTCAACCAGGGATGCCGCGCCGATTTCCTGCCGGACCCGTTCCCCGATTACGGCCACGATCCGCACTGCGTGCGCCTGCATCCGCTCGCGCCCGACCGGCTCTACCAGCAGAACCATTGCGGGATCTACCGCATGGATCGCCCCGAAGGCCGCTGGGTGCGGATCGGCGAGGCGATGCCGAAAAACATTGGTGACATCGGCTTCCCGATTGTCCTGCACCCGCGCGACCCCGATACGCTGTGGGTGTTCCCCATGGACGGCGGCACGGTATGGCCGCGCGTGAGCCCGGGCGGCAAACCCGCCGCCTATGTGAGCCGCAGTGCCGGCAGATCGTGGCAGCGACTCGACCGGGGACTGCCGCGGGCGCAGGCGTGGTGGACCGTCAAGCGCCAGGCGATGTGCTCGGACACGGGCGAGCCTTTGGGAATCTACTTCGGCACCACCAGCGGCGAAATCTGGGCCGGCGCGAACGAGGGCAAGCAGTTCACCTGCATCGCGCGCCATCTGCCCGAAGTCTATGCAGTCGAGGCGGCGGAGACATGAAGGTCTACGTGCCGTCCCCCCTCTCCAGTTACACTCAGGAAGCGACCACCGTTGACGCAACCGGCGGCACCGTCGCCGAGCTGCTCGAGGATCTCGACCGGCGCTACCCCGGCATCCGCTTCCGCATCATCAGCGAGCAGGACCAGATACGGCGCCACATCAGGATCTTCGTCAACCGCGAGCAAGTCCGCAGCCTCGCGGTGCGGCTGCGCCCCGCCGACGAGGTCATGATCGTCGGCGCCCTGAGCGGCGGGTGAGTTGGAAGCCAGCGATACCCTTTTCCTCGCGCGGGCCCAGTTCGGGCTGAATATCGCGGTTCACATCCTGTTTCCGACCATCACCATCGGTCTGGCGTGGATCCTCGTCTATTTCCGCGTGCAATACGCACGCACCGCGGAGCCCGCCTGGCTGGAGACCTACCGGCTGTGGGTCAAGGTGTTCGCGCTCACCTTTGCGATGGGCGTCGTCACCGGCATCGTCATGTCGTTCCAGTTCGGCACCAACTGGCCCGGGTTCATGCTGAAGGTTGGCAACGTCGCCGGTCCGTTGCTGGCGTTCGAGGTGCTCACGGCATTCTTCCTCGAGGCGACATTCCTCGGCGTGATGCTGTTCGGCATGAACCGCGTGCCGGGCTGGGTGCACCTCACGTCCACCGTGCTGGTCGCGGTCGGCACCTCGCTCTCGGCGTTCTGGATCCTGGCGCTCAATTCCTGGATGCAGACCCCGACCGGGCACGTCGAGGTTGACGGACAGCTGGTGGCGGGCGATTGGATAGCCGTGATCTTCAATCCTTCGTTCCCCTACCGGTTCACGCACATGATGCTCGCGAGCGGGCTCACCGCATCGTTTGTCGTCGCGGGACTCTCCGCGTGGCGGCTCATCAAGGTGCCCGGCGATTCCGCTGCGCTGCGAACACTGCACACGGGTGTCGTAATTGCCGCAGTGCTCGCGCCGGTGCAGGCTTTCGTCGGCGACCAGCATGGCCTCAACACGCTCGAGCACCAGCCGGCGAAGATCGCCGCGATGGAAGCGATCTGGAAGACGGAAAAGGGCGTGCCGCTGGTGCTGTTCGCGATCCCGAATGCGGAGACGCGGCGCAACGACTTCGCGATCGAAATCCCGAGGGGCGCGAGCTTGATCCTCAGGCATGACCCCAACGCGGAGTTGAAGGGCCTGGACGCCTTTGCACCCGACACGCCACCCGTGGCCCCGGTGTTCTTCGCATTCCGCGTGATGGTTGGCATGGGCATGCTGATGATCGCGCTCTCGTGGCTGGGGGCATGGATGATGCGCAAAGGCGCGGTTCCGCCGCGATGGCTCTTGTGGACTTTTGCCGGATTTACGTTCTCCGGCTGGATCGCGACGCTCGCCGGCTGGTTGGTCACCGAGATTGGCCGGCAGCCGTGGCTCGTTACCGGCGTACTGCTGACCGCGGATGCGGTGGGACCGGTGAGCGGCGCACAGCTCGGGGCAAGCCTGACCGGCTACATACTGACCTACGGACTGATGCTGGTCGCCTACATGGTGGTGCTCACGCACCTCGCCGGCAAAGGCAGCGCCCAAGAAGGTCCACGCTCACCCGTCATGGCCGGTGCAGCGCTCACGGCATCCCGATGACGCTCGATCTCCCGGTCATCTTCGCGGTACTCATGGGCGTGGCGGTGCTGGCCTACGTCGTGCTCGACGGCTACGACCTCGGCGTCGGGATGTTGATGCCGGCGGCCGATGCGCGCGAGCAGGACGTGATGGTCTCCTCGATCGGTCCGTTTTGGGATGCCAACGAGACCTGGCTCGTGCTCGGTGTGGGACTCCTTCTGGTCGCGTTCCCCGCCGCGCACGGCGTGGTGCTGACCGCTCTCTACCTGCCGGTGGTGGTGATGTTGATCGGGCTCATGTTGCGCGGCGTCGCCTTCGAATTCCGCGTGAAGGCCGAAGGCTGGCACCGCGAAATGTGGAACTGGCTGTTCTGGTTTGGCTCGTTCGTCACGTCGCTCGCGCAGGGGTTGATGCTGGGAGCCTACATCACCGGCTTCGAGCCGGGCTTCGGCTATTTCATGTTCTCGCTCGTGGTCGCCGGCGGCGTCTGCGGCGGCTACGTGCTGCTCGGCGCGACCTGGCTCATCTGGCGCACCGAGGGCGCCTTGCAGCAAAAAGCGACCGGCTGGGCGCGTTGGGGCCTGCTGTGGGTCGCGCTCGGCGTGGCGCTGGTGAGCCTCGCGACACCGCTCGCGAGCGAGACGGTGCGCGACAAGTGGTTCGATTTTCCGCGCACGCTCGCACTCATGCTGCTGCCACTGGCGAGCGCCGCGGCCTGGCTCTGGGTCTGGCGCATGTCCGGCCGCATCCAGAACGGTGGACCCGTTCCCGACTGGGCGCCGTTCGCCGGCGCGGTCGCGATCTATACGCTCGCTTTCCTCGGCCTCGCCTACAGCCTCTTCCCCTATGTGGTCATGGACCGGATCACCATCTGGGAAGCTGCGGCCCATCCGTCGTCGCTCAAGGTCGTGCTCATCGGCGCGCTCATCGTGCTGCCGTTCATCATCGGCTGGACAGCTTTCGTCTACCGGGTATTCCGCGGCAAGGCGACCGGGAAGCTCTACGACCACTGAACACGGGATCTCCGGTCGAGGCCCCGGGGCGCAAGCCGCTGATGCCAGCGGCATTAGAAAATCGAAATGCGCCATTCAAGATACTTATGCGCATGATCCTCGGCAGGTCGCTTCGCGGTACGCGCTGCACCCGCAAGGGAATACTTGACTTCAATCAAGGGGCGATCGACACTACCTGCGCCCGACTGTTGCTCATGTGGTTCGAAGTGCGTGGTCGCGCAGGCTCCCCCAAGAAGAGCCAGCGCGAGTTCCGACAAGCATTAAATTGAGGCCGTCACGACCGCCGTCAACAGCGGCACGTCCGACAGGCCGTTCACGGAGGAGGAGCAGATGGTCTATACACGGCGAACGATCTGGCCGCTCGTTATCGGCATCATCATGGTGGCTTACGCCTATCTCGTTCAGAGCGGGAACATGGCGGCGCTCATCAAGTTTCTGAATACCGGCCGATACGTAGGAGAAATGGTGACCCTCGGCTACGCGTTCGGGGGTGTCGCGATCCTGGTCGGCCTGTGGCACCTGCTCGCCGCGCCCAGGGAAGGCCATGCGGATTACTACCTCTCGACCGTCGCCGGCGTGATGTTCATCATGCTGGTCGCGTTCATCGTCAAGTGGGGCCTTGACCCGTTGATGGGTCTGTGGGGGCGGCAGGCGCGGCCCGCGCTGGGCTTCAACTTCGCGAGCGTGCTCAACCTCAACTACGTGGTCATGGGCATCATTGCCGGGATCGTCGTGGTCAACGTATTCCGGGTGCCCGGGTGGGCTGAGAACGGCGTGCGCCTCTCGCGGCTCGGCCTGAAGACCGGCGTCATTCTGCTGGGGGCGCTTTACAGCTTCGCCGAACTCGCGCAGCTCGGCAAGCTGTCCGTGCTCATGATCGGAGTTTTCGTACTGGGCTCGGTCTGGCTGGTGCTGCTCATCGGCGTGCGGCGTAATCTGCCCAACTCCATGACCGGCGTGCTGTCCTCAGGTGTCGGCGTGTGCGGAGTCTCCGCCGCCGTGGCGGCCGCCCCCGTCGTGCAAGCGAAGTCCCTTGAGATCGCGTACACGATCGGGACCATCCTCCTGTTCGGGGTGCTCTGCATGTTCCTGTTCCCGATCATCGGCAGGGGCCTAGGCATGGGCTACATCCAGTTCGGCGCCTGGGCCGGCACCGGCATCCTCAATTCCGCCCAGGTGGCGGGAGCGGCGCTTGCCTTCCAGCCGGGCGGGATCGAGACGCTCAAGGTGGCCGAGATCTTCAACATCACGCGTGTGCTGTTCCTGCCCATCATCGTGCTGTGGCTCGCGGTCTGGTACGTGCGGCGCGAACAGGCGGCGCAGCGCACTGTGCAGCAGGTCGACGCGATGCAGGTCGTCATCAGCAAGTTCCCGCTGTTCGTGCTCGGGTTCATTCTGATGTTCCTGCTCTCCTCCACCGGCATCTTCGCGCCGGCGCGCCATTACCAGGGTGCCTACTTCGATAACAGCGACAAGGCGCTCATGAAGAAGGACCGCACCGGAAAGGAGATCAACAATTACCTCAGGGACTCCGAGGTGGCGACGCTCCAGAAGGAGATCGGAAAGATCACTCGCGCCGACCAGAAAGCGGCCCTCGAGCGCCTGGCCCAGAACAAGAAGATCATGTCGGAGGCAGATGACGCGGTGGTCCGGGGCATAATCAACGCCAAGGCGCTGTCCAAGGAAGGCACGGCGGTGCTCACCAAGGCGCACCGGGTGGTCCGGCACACGGCGGCGAAGATCTCCAAATTCCGGGACCTCATCGCGTGGTTCTTCACCTTTGGGCTGGTTGGCCTGGGGATGCAAATCACCATGCAGTCGATCCGGCAGGCGGGTGGCGCGCCGCTCGTGATCGGCTCGATCGTCGGGGTAATCAAGGCCGTCGGCTCGCTCATCGTCGTGCTGCTGCTCGTCGCCGAAACCATTTAGGGAAGGAGAAGCCATCATGGAAGACAAATTCGACCGTGGTTCCGCGTTGACGATATTCCCGAGCGATCGCCACGAGGATCTCATGGCGCTCGCCCTGGCGCTCATCATCGCAGCGCTCGTCTATTTCCTGGTCTGATCCGGCCAGGATTTCTCCCGCGTCCCGGTGAGCGCGCGCTGCGCGTCACCGGGATTTTTTTGCCATGTTGAAGGCCGATCGCGTCCTGCTCGCCAGCCACGGGACTCCCGGCGCGCGCGCGGCGGAAGCTGCGGCGCTCGCGCTCGCCGCGCCGGGCGCGACGATTTATCACCTGGTGGTGGTTCCCGACCTGTGGAAGGGGATGATGGGCGACGACTGGTTGAACAACGCCTCCACGCGCGCGGCTTACGGCCGCCACGTGGAGTCCCAGCTCGCCCGGGAAATCGAGGAGCACAAGGCCGCCCTCGAGCGCGAGATCCGCGCGAGCGGCCGGCGCTATGAACTGAAGGTCGTGCTGGGCGAGCCCGCCACCGCGTTGCTCGAGTACGCTGCGACGGTCCGGCCGGACTGTGTGGTAATGGGGGCCCCGCGCCCGAAGGGCGCGCCCGGGTTGCGCTCGCGCATGCGCGTCGAGAAGCTCGCCGGGGCACTGGGTGCCCCGCTGCTCGTGGTTCCCCACCCGGGATGAGCGGGACCACGGCTCGCCGCGCCGACGCGGCCTGGGTAATCATCGAGGTTCCCCTCGATCCGGCCGCGCTCGCCGCGTTCTGCCGCGACGTGGAGCGGCTCTACCGCATCAACCCCTATCTCGAATTCAGGCGCTGGCGCGAGACCGCGCCCGGCGCTTTCACCGTGTCCATGCGCAATCTGAGCAACCAGCGCGATTTCGAGCTGCAGCTCACGCTGGAACGGGCCTCGGAGCGTGACTTCTCCGTGCGCTACGACCGGGGGGTGAAACGCAGCACGCGTTTCGAGATCGACGCGGCCGATGGGGGCAGCCGCCTGCGGATCACCGACGATTACCGCGGCGCTGCGGAAACGGACACTGCCGAGGTCGACAGGAGCCTGCATGCCTGGGGGGTCGCGCTCAAGGAATACCTGCTGCGCGACCGGCGCTGGGGCTGGTGCGCGCCGTGGCGCTGGTACATGCGCCGAGTGTGGGTGCCGATGAAGCCTTCCGCCCGGCGCATCACCTTCATCATCCTGCTGGTGACGCTTGCCGAGATCGTGCTCATCGCCCTGGTGATGGCGATCTATTGGGCCGAGCACCGGGATTGACGGCGGATCCCGGCCGCGCGTCACGCGCTCCGGATGCCGGGGTAAGCGTCCGCGCACTCGTGGCGGTTGCCGTCCGCGTCGTACCAGAAAAGCTTCGCGGCGTCCTCGGTCCGCGCGGTGGTCTTGTGCGTGCCGTCGCAGAATGGCTGATTCCTTGATAGTCCGCAGCCGCAGATGAACTGGGCGTCGGTGCTGGCATCAATCTTGTACGGTCCGGTGGCCGTGCGCTTCACGAGTCGTGCCATGGTTTCCTCCTGAGTGTAATCGGCCGGCGTGGCGCAGTGTCATGCACAGCCTCGAGGCCCGAATCCGTTCGGCCTCGGCCGCTACGCTGCCGCGGTCGCCACTGCGCTTGCCGCGGCCGTCGCCTTCTTGGAGGCCGCGCGCGAGCCGACCGTGGGGTACGGATAGAGCATATTGAGCGCGATGCTCTGGTTCGCGGTCTGCACGATGCGCACGTGCTCGCGCGTGAGCTCGCGCGCGTGGCGGCAGCCGCACGAGTGCGCGATCATGTCGATTTCGCGGTTCATATTGCGCGCATAGCTCGCCACGCGCAGGTACTTCTCCTCGACGGCGAGCCCGCGCTGCAGGCGCTTGTTGTGGGTCGTGACGCCGGTCGGACAGGTGTTGGTGTGGCAGCGCAACGCCTGGATGCAACCGAGCGAAAACATGAAGCCGCGCGCTGTCACCACGAAATCCGCTCCCACGCACAATGCCCACGCCGCGCGCGCCGAGGTCACGAGCTTCCCGGCCGCCACGACGCGGATGCGGTTCTTGAGATCCGACTGCAGCAGGGAATCCACCACGCGCGGCAGCGCCTCGGCGATCGGCAGCGCCATGTGATCCATCAGCGTCTGGGGCGCCGCGCCGCTGCCGCCTTCGCCACCATCGATATGCAGAAAATCGGGCGCGTACTCCCGGCCGCGCTGCATGACCGTGTCGCACAGCTCGTTCACAAATTCCCAGCCGCCGATCGCGGTCTTGATGCCCACCGGCCGGCCGGTGAGCTCGCGCAGATAGGCCACCTGGTCGAGCAGCTCACCCATGTTGGCGATGTCGTAGTGCCGGTTCGGGCTGATCGAGTCCTTGCCCGCCGGGATGCCGCGGATGCGCGAGATCTCCTCGGTCACCTTGCCGCCGGGCAGCACGCCCCCTTTGCCCGGCTTCGCCCCCTGCGAGAGCTTGATCTCGAACGCCTTCACCACCTTCGCCAGCTCTTTCGCCCGTTCCGGCGAGAAGCTCCCGTCGAGGTTGCGCATGCCGTACTTGGCCGTGCCCATCTGCATGACGATATCGCACCCGCCTTCGAGATGATGGGGCGCGAGCCCGCCCTCGCCGGTGCTCATCCAGCAGCCGGCTTCCCGGGCGCCGCGTGACAGCGCGCGCACCGCAGGCGCCGAGATCGCGCCGAAGCTCATGCCGCTGATGTTGACGAGAGAGCGCGCCTCGAACGGGTGCCTGCAGAAGCCATCACCGATGGCGAGCGACGGCGTCGGCAGCCGGTCCTCTTCCAGCACCGGGAACGGGTGATTGACGAAGATGATCGAGCCCGGCTCGCGCAGGTCGTTGGTCGAGCCGAAGCCGATGATGCTGCCCTCGCCCTTGGCGAGGCGGTAGATGAATCCGCGCGTCGCGCGATTGAACGGCAATTCGGCGCGGTCGCCCGCGAAGAAATACTGCCTGAAGTACTCGCCGAGGTCCTCGAAGAAAAAGCGCAGCCGGCCGACGACCGGAAAATTGCGCAGCACCGTGTGCTTCTTCTGGGTGACGTCGTGGATGATGAGCACGATCAGCCCGCCGATCAACAGGACCCCGAATATGGTGCCGATGCCGTAAGACAGTACGCTCAGCATGCCGTCCATCACTCCACCTCTAATGCGCTAGAATCGCCGCACGGCTGGCCGACAACTATAGATGAAATCGGTGGATCTGGCAGCGGAGATCGAGCGCAACGTGCGCGCCGCGCTGGCCGAGGACGTCGGCGGCGGCGATCTCACGGCGCCCCTCGTTCCCTCCGGCAAGCGGGTGCGCGCAACCGTGCTGTGCCGCGAGCCGGCGGTCGTCTGCGGCGAGCCGTGGTTCGAGAGCTGCCTGCGCCTGCTCGATCCCTCGGTGGAAGTCGCGTGGGCGGTGCCGGAAGGCGCAAGCGTCGACGCGGGGGCCCGGGTCTGCTCCATTCGCGGCGAGGCGCGCGCGTTGCTCGCCGGCGAGCGCGTGGCACTCAATTTCCTGCAGACGCTGTCCGGAGTCGCAACTGCCACGCGGCGCTACGTGGATGCGATCGCGGGCACGCGGGCGAGTATCGTCGATACCCGCAAGACGCTGCCGGGACTGCGCCTTGCCCAGAAATACGCCGTGCGGGTCGGCGGAGGATCGAATCATCGCATGGGGCTCTACGACGCGATGCTGATCAAGGAGAACCACATCGCCGCCGCGGGCGGGATCCGGCAGGCGGTCACGCAGGCGCGCAAGCTCGCAAGCAAGGGGAACTGGATACAGGTCGAGGTCGAAAACCTCGATCAGCTGCGCGAAGCCCTGGATGCCGGCGCCACCATGATTCTCCTCGACAACATGAGCGTCGGGCAGGTGCGCGAGGCGGTGAGAATCGCCGGCGATCGCGCGGAGCTGGAGGCTTCCGGCGGCATCACCCTGGAAAACGCCCGGGTAATCGCCGAAACCGGCGTGCATCGCATGTCGGTCGGCGCGCTTACCAAGGATGTCAGGGCGGCGGATTTTTCGATGCGCTTTGAGGCAGGTTAACGACTCGACGCAAGGGCGCCAGGTCAGCGACCGGGCCGGGTCGTCGGCCCCATCGTATAAGACACGTGGCGGTAGTCGAAGCCGTCCTTCTTGCCAAAATACGCGCTTCGCCCCGGGTCGTAATTCGTGCAGACCTTTCCGGTGATCCGGTCTTCGTCGTAATCCGCTTTCTTGATCACCGAGCCGTCCGCCGTCACGAAGGACGCGTTGTACACGCTTTGGCCGCTGAGACGCCCCTTTCTCACTACGACGTCCACTCGCACCGTGTCGCGGGTCAGGTCGTCGTACATCGCGCCCGGAAACCAGTCCGTGAACACGCGCTGCAACCGCTTGAGCTCGAGCTCGGTCAGGGCATAACCGTCGTCCACGCGCGTGCGCAGCACGACGCGTCGTTCGAGGTCCGGTCTCGCCGTCGCCATAATTGCGGATGCTGCCCCGTGACGTCCCTATGAGTCAAGAAGCGCGAGACCCGGGGACCCATCACGGCTTCCGATTTCGCCGGCCCGGGGTCGCGGCCGGTGCCCGGTTTTGCCCGCTGCATCAATCAGGTATTTGCGGACGGCGCGGTCGCCGCGAACGACGGGCGCGCGGCAATGCGCTCGAACCATTCGCGCAGCCTGGGATGTCCCGCCCGCCAGCGAAAATCGGGAATCCTCGCTTCGAGCCCCAGGGCGCAGGCGAGCGTGAGCTGCACCCGGTTGAGCGCACCGTGCATCAGGGGGCTGGCAATTTCAGTTTCCCAAGCGTCCACCAACCGCTCGCTGCGATGCGCTTCGTGCAGGAGGACCGTTGGCGAGCGCTCGTTCTCGGGCCGCACGAGCTCGCGGCCCCACACCGCAATGCCGTCCAATAGGCTCCTGGCCAGGCCTTCGAGCCGGCGCGCCTCCCAGGCCTCTCCACCGGCCGGCACATCGAAGACGGGCTGGCCGTCCAAGCGATCGAGGTAATCGCAGATGAGCGCGGACTCTTCCATCCCGACGCCGTCATCGCGGATGAGATAGGGAACACGGCCCGACGGGTTGATCCGGTAGTACGGGCTGTCCGCGGCGCGCGTCCGGGCCGTGATGACTTCGACCCGCTTCTCGAGCCCCTTTTCGATCACGACGATCCGCGCCATCCGCGCGTAGGGAGATCCTGGAGTGATGTAGAGCTTCATGCGGGCGCCTCCGAGCGCTCCCTGGCAAATACTCAGTCCGTGACATCATCGCAGCATCACTACGTCACTGCATCACTTCAGGTGCTGGCGGATCACCCGCTCGATTGCCCCCAATTCCGCATCCGTGGTCAACGGCTTTGCGCTCTGCGCGATCGCAACGTCGGGATCCTTCAGCCCGTGGCCGGTCAGCGTGCAGACGATCGTGCTGCCTTCGCCGATCTTGCCCAGCTCGAGGTCCTTCAGCACACCGGCCAGCGCGATGGCGGACGCCGGCTCGCAGAATATCCCCTCGGTGCGCGCGAGCAGCTTCTGCACATGCAGGATCTCCTCGTCGGTGCACTCGGCGAACCAGCCGCCGGATTCGTGTCCCGCCGCCACTGCCTGCTGCCACGACACCGGATTGCCGATGCGAATCGCGGTCGCCACGGTCTCGGGATTCTCCACCGGCCGGCCGCGCACGATCGGCGCAGCCCCCGCCGCCTGATAGCCCACCATGATCGGCCGGCGCTCCAGGGTCTTCTGCGTCCGGTAGCGGCGCATGGCCGGGTCCACCCGGAGCGCCTGGGTGCTCTCGCCGGCCGCTTCCGAATAGCCGATCCAGTGGGCGGTGATGTTGCCCGCGTTGCCCACCGGCAGCGCGTGGTAATCCGGCGCATCGCCCAGCGCCTCGATGACCTCGAAGGCGACGGTCTTCTGCCCCTGGATGCGGTAGGGATTGATCGAGTTGACGATCTTGACCGGCAGCGCGGCGGCGATTTCCTGTACCAGCCGCATGCCCTCGTCGAAGTTGCCGCGGATCTGGATCACGACCGAGCCGTGCATCATCGCCTGCGAGAGCTTGCCGAGCGCGATCTTCCCTTCCGGGATGAGCACGAAGCAGGCAATGCCGGCGCGCGCGGCATAGGCCGCGGCGGACGCCGAGGTGTTGCCGGTGGAGGCGCAGATGATCGCCCGCGCGCCCTCATCGACCGCCTGCGTGACCGCCATCGTCATGCCGCGATCCTTGAACGAGCCGGTGGGATTCGCCCCCTCGAATTTGGCGTAGATGACGACCTTCTTCCGCACCAGCGCCGGCAGGTTCCTCAACTCGATCAGCGGCGTCGCGCCTTCGTTGAGCGAAATGGCGCGCGTGTCCGCCGCGACCGGCAGCCGGTCACGGTACTTGTCGATCAGTCCGGTGTAGTGGGACATCGAGAGCGCGTGACGGGCGACGGGCGCCGCTAATTCAGCTCCTCGAGGCGGATGCGGGTGACCTTGCCGACGACGACCGGCAGTTTCTCGATCTTGGCGATGGCCGCGTCCACATGCTTCTCGACGGTCAGATGCGTGAGCATGATGATATCCACCTCGGCCTCCCCCGCGCGCGGCTCCTTCTGCACCATCGCCTCGATCGAGATCCGCAGGTCCGCGAGAATGCGCGTGATGTCGGCCAGCACGCCCGGCTTGTCCTGCACCTTCATCCGCAGGTAGTAGCGGGTCTCGACCTCCCCCATCGGCAGGACTGGTGTATCCGCCAGCTGCCCCGGTTGGAATGCGAAGTGCGGCACGCGGTGCTCCGGGTCGACAGTCAGCATGCGCGCCACGTCGACCAGGTCGGCGATCACGGCCGAGGCGGTGGGCTCCGCGCCCGCCCCGGCGCCGTAGTACATCGTCTGGCCGACGGCGTCCCCTTTCACCAGGATGGCGTTCATCACGCCCTCCACGCTGGCGATCAGGCGCCGCGCGGGCACCAGTGTCGGGTGGACCCGGATCTCGATCCCCTTCGGCCTGCGCCGGGTGATGCCGAGCAGCTTGATGCGGTAGCCGAGCTCCTCCGCATACTTGATGTCGTCCTGCTTGAGCCGGGAGATGCCTTCGACGTAGGCCGACTCGAACCGCATCGGGATGCCGAAACCGATCGCCGCCATGATGGTCGTCTTGTGCGCCGCGTCCACGCCTTCGATATCGAAGGTCGGATCAGCCTCGGCGTAGCCGCGCCGCTGCGCTTCCTTGAGCACGTCGTCGAAGCTCGCGCCGCGCTCCCGCATCTCCGACAGGATGAAGTTGCAGGTGCCATTGACGATGCCCGCGATCCACTCGATCCGGTTGGCGGAGAGACCCTCGCGCAAGGACTTGATGATCGGGATGCCGCCGCCCACCGCCGCCTCGAACGCCACCATCACGTCCTTCTTCTGCGCCGCCGCGAAGATCTCGTTGCCGTGGCGCGCGAGGAGCGCCTTGTTGGCGGTGACGATATGCTTGCCGTTGGCGATCGCCCGGAGAATCAGGTCTTTGGCGACGGTGGTCCCGCCGATCAGCTCGACCACGATGTCGATATCGGGATGGTTCACCACTTCCCCCGCATCGGCGGTTACCGTCGCACGCCCGCCGACGAGGCGGCGCGCCTTGTCCAGCTCCTTGTCGGCGACCATCTTCATGGTGATGGCGCAGCCGGCGCGGCGCGAGATCTCCTCGCGGTTGCGGTCGAGCACGGCGAAGGTGCCGCCGCCCACGGTGCCGATGCCCAGCAATCCCACGTTGATCGGCTTCATAGCAGCCCGTCCTTGCGGAACATCTCCTTGATGCCGCGCAGGGCCTGCCGGGTGCGGGCTTCGTTCTCGATCAGGGCAAATCGCACGTGCCCGTCGCCGTACTGGCCGAAGCCGACCCCGGGCGCCACCGCGAGCTTCGCGTCCGCCAGCAGCTTCTTGGAGAACTCGAGCGAGCCGAGCTTGCGATACGGCTCGGGAATCGGCGCCCACACGTACAGGGTCGCTTTCGGCACCTCGACGTTCCAGCCGATCGCCTTCATGCCGCCGCACAGCACGTCGCGGCGCCCCTGGTAGACCCTGCGCACGGTCTCGACGCAATCCTGGGGGCCTTCCAGCGCGATGATGGAGGCCACCTGGATCGGAGTGAACATGCCGTAGTCATGATAGCTCTTCATGCGTGCGAGCGCGGTGACGAGCTCCCGGTTGCCGACCATGTAGCCCACGCGCCAGCCGGCCATGTTGTAGCTCTTCGACATGGTGAAGAACTCGACCGCGATGTCACGCGCGCCGGGCACTTGCAGGATGGACGGCGCCTGGTATCCGTCGAACACGATATCCGCGTACGCGAGATCGTGGACGACATAGACATGGTGCTCCCGCGCGAGCCCGACGAGCCGCTCGAAGAACGGCAGGTCCACGCACTGCGTCGTCGGATTGCTCGG
>DASWIC010000224.1:0-8724 GCA_036397875.1 Burkholderiales bacterium | reverse complement strand
TCGGCGTCGACCGTCGAGCGCACCCGGAGCACCATGATCGCCATGACGAGCGCGGCGAGGATGACGTCGAGGATCACGCCGATTTCGATGATGAGCGGCATGCCCTGCGTCACCGCCATCGCCGTGAAGAAGATTCCGTTCTCCGACGCGAACAGGCCCACCATCTGGTGCAGCGCCGTCTTGCGGGTCGCCATGACCAGCACACCGAGCAGGGTGAGGGCGATGCCGACCGGGAGCGCGTTGCCGGTGATCGCATGGCGGACCGAGCCGAGCGAGGCACTCACGTGAAACGACATCACGACGACCATCACGGCGAGGGTGAGCGTCGCGGCGACGGGGATCACCGGCTCCACCTCGCGCCGGACGTTCATGCGCCGGACGACCCAGAGCAGCACCCATGGCAGTACGATGGCCTTGACGCCGAGCGTGACGCCGGCAATCACCCAGAGGTCCACGTTCCCGGTGGCCGTCGCGAGGACCCCGCCGGCGATGGCGATGAGAAGCGACTGGGCGGCCACGGCGTAGATGGCGCGGTAGATCTGGCCTGCCGCGAGGATCAGGATCATGGTGAACAGCAGCAGCGCGCCGAGATCGTCGACGATCGTGTAGACCGACTCGGCGCTCACAGGATCCTCAGCGCGAGCGCCGTGAGAGCGCACACGAAGCCGATGGCGAGGTACTGCGGCACCCGGAACAGCCGGAGCTTGGCGTAGGACGATTCCACGAGCGCAAGGTAGGTCGCGAGCACGAGGATCTTCGCCGCGAACGCTCCGGCTCCGAGTAGAAGGCCCGTGGCGTCCGCGCCGTCCGCCGCGACCGGGAAGAAGAGGGCTGATACGAGGCCGAGGGTCACGATCTGCCGGGTGTGCGACGCGAGGGCCATGCAGCCGAGCCCCGGCCCGGAGTGCTCGAGCAGCATGCCTTCGTGCAGCATCGTGAGCTCGAGGTGGGTATCCGGGTTGTCCACGGGGATGCGGCCCGTCTCTGACGGGAGCAGCACGAGCATGGCCGCAAAGCCCAGGAAGTCCGCCGCGTGCCAGTCGAGGATCCACGACGTCCCGCGCTGCGCTGCGAGGGCGCCGAGCTCCGTCGTCCCGGCGGCCACCGCGGTCGAGAACACGACCATCATCAGGACCGGCTCGACGAGCGGCGCGATCGTCATCTCCCGCGAAGCCCCCATGCCGCCGAACGCGCCGCCGGCGTCGAGCGCACCGACCGCCGTGAGGAAGCGCGCCAGCGCGAGCAGCCCGAGGAGCATCAACGCGTCGCCCAACGGAAAGGCGGACGGCCCCGCCCGGACAACCGGAACGAGTGCGCCCGCGGCCACCGTGGCAGCGAGCACGAGCACTGGAATCCACCGGAAGAATCCCGAGGCCGTGTCCGCCTGCACCGTGCCCTTGCGGAGCAGCTTTCCAAGGTCGCGGTACGGCTGAAGGACCCCGGCCCCCTGCCGGCACTGGAGCCGGGCCTTCAACTTCTGGATGATGCCGGTAACGAGCGGCCCGAGCAGCACGAGGAGGGCCATCTCGAGGAGCACGAGCCCGAGCGGACTCTCGCCGGTCATCATGGGCCCACCCCGAACAGCAGGAGCGCCACGAAGAGGGTCCCGAGCACGAACCCGATGTAGCCGTAGATGCGGCCGGTGCTGCGGGCGCGAATCGTCCGCGAGAGCGCCGTGATGCCGCGCTGGACGCGGTGGTAAATCTGCGTCTCCGAGAGGTCCACGATCTCTCCGGCATAGTGGATGCGGCGGACGACGTACGGCGTCCCGGCGATCTCCCGGGTCACCTCGCGGCGGGGGCGGTAGAGCGCCGCGAACACGAACCGGAGCGGCTTGGCAAACGCCGTCGCCGTATAGTCGAACCGTGCCGTCGGGATCATCCCGCTCGTCCACGTCGGCGCGGTGCGGGGCGGGGCACGCCGCAATCCGCGGCGCAGGATCCACGCCATCGCGGCGAGCGCGATCAGGAGCGCGGCCATCACCGTCATTGAAATGGTCGTGGCGGAGATCCCCGACGACGTCAGCCCGGCCGAGAGCACCAGCGGTCCCCGGGCCGTCACGACAGCGCTCGCCCCGGGGCCGTGCAGCAGCCCGGCCGTCGGCGCGTCGAGCAGGCGCATCGCGTAGCCCGGCGCGACACCGAGGGCCACGCACAACGCTCCGAGCCAGACCATGCCGGCGATCATCGACGGCGGCGCTTCGGTGGCGTGCTCGGCTTGGGGCGTTCGCGCGCGGCCGAGGAACGTGACGCCGAACGCCTTCGCGAAGCAGGCGGCGGCGAGGCCTCCCGTGAGCGCCAGCATCGCCGCGGAGAAGACGATGGCGAGCCCGGCCGGGCCGTGGAAACGGCTGGCGCCGCCGAGGAGGGCCTGGAAGGTGAGCCACTCGCTGACGAACCCGTTGAGCGGGGGAAGGCCCGAGATCGCGACGGCTCCGAGCAAAAACAGCCCCGCCGTCCAGGGCATGCGCCGGGCGAGCCCGCCGAGCTCCTCGATGTTGCGAACGTGCGTGCGGCAGAGGACGCTGCCCGCGCCGAGGAAGAGAAGGCCTTTGAATGCCGCATGGTTGATGGTGTGCAGGAGTGCGGCGGTGAGCGCGACGGTCGCCAAGGTGCCGCCCGCGCCCTCCGTGCGCCACAGAATCATCGCCAGCCCGACCCCGATGAGGATGATCCCGATGTTCTCGACGCTGTGGAACGCGAGCAGGCGCTTGAGGTCGTGCTGCTGGAGCGCGTAGAGCACGCCGAGCACGGCCGAGATCGTGCCCGCGACGAGCACCGTCCAACCCCAGGAGGCCGGGAGCGGCCCGGCAACCGGGGCGAGAAGGTCGAAGCCGAAGCGCAGCATCCCGTAGATTGCGACCTTGAGCATGACGCCCGACATCAGCGCCGAGACGTGGCTCGGGGCCGCCGGGTGCGCGCGAGGAAGCCAGACGTGGAGGGGAATCACGCCGGCCTTGGTGGCGAAGCCCGCGAGCGCCAGGAAGAACAGCGTCGTTCGCGTCGTGCCGTCGAGGTCAATCGCTGCGGCGCGCAGGGCCGCGAAATCGAACGCGCCGGCCCGCTCGGTCAGGGCGAGAAATGCGACGAGGAGCAGGGCCGTGCCGCCGTGGGTCATCACCAGGTAGAGGAGCCCGGCCCGCGCGTTCTCGCCATCCCGGTCGTCGGAGACGACGAGAACGTAGCTGGCGAGCGTCATGCCTTCCCAGCAGAGGAGGAAGGTCAGCGCGTCGCCGGCGCAGCAGACGAACACCATGCAGCCCAGGAACACATTCAACGCGAACACCTGCGCCGCCTGCCGCGACGGTCCCGCGTCGGGCGAGTGTGCCCGGAGGTAGGCCGGACCGTAGATGGCCGCCGCGATGGCCACAACGGAGATGACGAGCAGGAAGTAGGCCGAGAGCCCGTCCACCGCGAGCGAAAGCCGGGCGAACGGGAAGAGGTCCGGGAGCGGCAGGGTCAGCGTGGAGCCCGGGTCGCCGAGGAGCACGCCGAGCGAAACGGCGAGGCCTACCACGGCCCCCGCAAGCGCGGCCAGGTGACCCACGCCGAGCGCGAGTCGGCCCGACCCCCTTGCCAGCAGGGACGAAAGCGCCCCCGCCCCGTAGCACGCAGCCATCAGCAGCATGCCCGTCAGCAGCAGTTCCTGGTCAGGTGACGATGAGATCACATCGGCATCAGGGGGCGAGCAGGCGCTTGAGATCGTGCTGCATTCGCGCGAATAGCGCACCGAAGCAGCGCAGGATCGTTTTCGCACCTCTGTGCTCGATCAGCAGGCAGACGAAGCCCGCCTTGCGGATCTCCGGATCGTGGTGCTCGGTCGTGACTAGAAAATAGGATGAGAGCGTCCCGATCGCCAGCCAGAACAGCACGATGCCGATGACGAGCTGGAGATGGGACGCGGTAGCGGCGGGCATCGGCTGAGTGCATGCGGCGCAGCCGTGACGGCCCGGCGGCGCGGCAAAGCGTCAATTTTATTCGCTTTGGCGCGAATCAGGAAATTTGCCGTCCCCAAAACAAGACGGGCGGCCGAGGCCGCCCGTTCTCGCGATTTCCGTCCGCGCCGGTCAGGGACGCAGGTACGCGTAACCTTCACGCTGCTGCAGGCGCGTGATCTCTGCCACGCCCGAAGGCACGAAGCTCGCTTCCGGTATGAACTTGCTCCGCGTGATCTTGCGATTGCGCAGCGTAATCTCGCACACGTCGAACTGGACGCCCTGCCCTTTCAACTCCTCCACGCGGATGTTGTACGGATTGCCGCCCTTGTCCTTGGCGCCGTCGAACAGGAAGTCGACGCCGCGGGCGTGCGTCACCACCACGATTTTCGCCTTTGGATTCACTTCAAGGTGGTTGCCGATATTGCGCAGTGCGTTCATCGCCTGGGCATCGGAGTCGTTGACGTGATAGACCACCTTGTCCGGCGCGATATTGGCCTTGGCGTCCCCGCCGCCGCTGGATGCACACCCGGTAATGGCCAGCAGAATCGCCGTCCCCAACGCAAATACAGATCGAGTCGTGTCCATCGTCCCCTCCAATACCAGTCGATTCAGGCAGAAAACGCAGAATACAGTAGAGCATTGTGTCCACCACTGCAACATGCGGCCGACTGCGCCATAAAGTAGACTGATCAATCCATAAAAAGCCGCGCACGACCCTGGTCGGACGAGACCTTCATGGAACGGACCGCGAAGCGCCTGCTGATTACCGGCCGCGTGCAGGGCGTGGGCTTCCGTTTTTACCTGCAACGCAAGGCGCGCGAGCTCGGGCTTGCCGGCTGGGTGCGGAACTGCCGCGACGGCAGCGTCGAGGCCGTAATCCAGGGGAGCGCCGAAGCGGTGGAAACGATGATCGCGTGGGCGCGGCGGGGCCCGGCCAGCGCCGTCGTTGCCGGCGTGCAGGTTACCGATGCCACAGGGGACTACGCCGGCTTCGAGACGCGGCCCACTGAATAAGGCAAGGATGAAGGATGAAGGTAGAAGGATGACCAGGTCTGCCTTCTGACTTCTGACTTGGCGGAAAGCGGGTTACCCCGATTTCCGGCGGATGATTTCCGCCCGGCGGCGGTATTTTTCCGCCTCGATCTGCCGGCCCTGCGCGTCGAGCGCCGAGGCCAGGTTGTCCAGCGTGTGCGCGATGCTGAGGTGGCCGGGCTTCAGGGCCTGCTGCTTCGCCGCCAGCGCGCGGCGCAGATATTTCTCGGCCGCGCCGTATTGCTCCTGCCCGAGCAGGATCGCGCCTACGTTGTGCAGGCCCGTGGCGGTGTGGACGTGCTTCTCCCCCAGCTTCTTCTCGAATACCGCGAGCGCCCGCAACTGCAATTGCAATGCCTCCGCGAACCGTTTCTGCGCGATCAGGATCTCGGCGGTGTTGTGCAACGCGATGGCCGTCGCCGGGTCATCCGGCCCGTACTGCCTGGTCCGGAGGGCGACGAGCCGCTGCGCGACGGGCAGCGCCTCATCGGGCTTGCCGGCGAGGCGCAGGGCGAGCGAGAGCGTGGAGAGGCTCGTCTCCGTGGCGCGATGGTCGGCTCCCAGCGTCGTATCGGCCTCCTTGAGCGCCGCGCGCGCGAACAGCCCGGCCTGCTCGAACTCGCCGCGTTGAAGGCGCGCGGCGGCCTGATCGTGCAGCCGTTTCCACTCCGCCTCCCCGGCGCGCGCCGGCGGAGCGGCGATCAGCCCCAGCAGCGCCACCGCCGCGAGCGCGCGGATTGCGGTTCGCGGGTCGCGGGTGGGGAACTGCCGAGCACCTGGAATGCGTGATGCCGTTCGGGTCGAATCACGAGTCACGAGTCGCGAGTCACGCCTTCGCTGTAAAGAATGCGGACGTTCTCGGGCCTGAACCACTCCGAGAGCGACTTGATCAGGTCCTCGTGCAGGTTGACCCGCCAGGCCTCGCCCAGGTCGATCTCGCAGCTCGCTTCGCGATTCGCGTAAACGATCGACACCGGGCAGCGCCCGCTGCGATACGGCGCCAGCACCTCGCGCAAGCGGCTGCCGGACGAGGCGCCATTGCACGTGATTCTCACGCCGCGCGCGAAGCGGTTCCGCGCCTCCGCGAGATCGAGCACGTTGAGCGCCTCGATGCGCATCCCGAAATCGGTCGCGGCATCGGCCTCGCCGCCGGCCATCGAGCGCGCTCGCGCCGCCCGCAGCCTGACTTCCAGGACCAGCAGCTCGTCGTCCTTGAGCTTCTGGCGGTGCTTCTCGAACACCTCGCGGAATGCCACGACCTCGAAGCGCCCCGAGTCGTCGGCGAGCCGGACGATACCCATGCGGCCGCTCGCCGTGGTCTGCGTCCGCGTGCCCAGCACCACGCCCGCGATCCAGTACGTGCGCCCCGCGGTGTCGCCGTTTCCCGGGGCGCCCAGGTCGGCGAGGCGCGTGTGGATGAAGCGGCGCACCTCGTCGCGGTAGCTGTTGAACAGGTGTCCGCTGAAATAGAATCCGAGCGCCGCTTTCTCGTGCTGCAGGCGCTCCTTCTCGCTCCAGCGCGGCGCGTTAGCCAATGCCGGCCGCTGTGCGCTCTCTGCGAGATCCCCGAACAGGCTGACCTGGTGCGCGGCGCGGCTCGCCTGCTCCGCGCTCTCGAGCGCCACCCCGACGCTGGCAAGCAGGCTCGCGCGGTGGTCGTTCAGGGAGTCAAAGGCGCCGGCGCGGACCAGCGACTCCACCACGCGCCGGTTGACCAGGCGCTTGTCCACGCGGTGGCACAGGTCGAACAGGTCCGTGAACGGCCCCTGCTTGCGCGCCTCGACGATGGAGGCGATCGCGGCCTCGCCCGTGCCCTTGATCGCGCCCAGTCCGTAGCGGATCACCCCACCATTTCCCCCCCTTGGCGAGGGGGGGACGTCAGCAGGGGGGGTGCCGCCCCCGACCGGCTCGAAGCGGTAGTTCGACCGGTTGACGTCGGGAACCCGCAGCTCGATGCCGTGCGTGCGCGCGTCCTCGACGAACAATTCCACCTTGTCCGTATCGTTCATCACCGCCGACAGGTTGGCGGCGATGAAAGCCGCGGCATGGTGAGCCTTCATATACGCGGTCTGGTATGCGACCAGCGCGTAAGCGGTGGCGTGACTGCGATTGAACCCATAACCCGCGAATTTCTCCATCAGGTCGAACAGATCGTTCGCCCGGCGCTCGTTGATGCCGTTCTTCGCCGCGCCCCTGACGAAGATGCTGCGGTGCTGGGCCATCTCCTCGGGCAGTTTCTTGCCCATCGCGCGCCGCAGCAGGTCGGCGCTGCCCAGCGTGTAGCCGCCGATGATCTGCGCGATCTGCATCACCTGCTCCTGATACACCATGATCCCGTAGGTGGGCTTGAGGATCGGCTCCACCCGCGGGTCCGGGTAATCGACGCGGCCGCCCTGCTTGCGGCGCACGAATTCCGGGATCAGCTCCATCGGCCCCGGCCGGTAGAGCGCGACCAGCGCGACGATGTCCTCGAACCGGTCCGGCTTCGCGCGCGTGAGGAGATCGCGCATGCCCCGCGATTCGAACTGGAACACCCCGGTCGTGTCGGCGGCGGCAAACAATCGGTAGGTCGCCGCGTCGTCCAGGGGAAGCGCCGAGAGGTCGAACGATGAATGAGAGTCGCCCGACGCAGCGCCTTGATCTTCTCCAGTCTGCCTTCTGCCTTCTGCCTTCTGCCTTTCGATGAACTTCAGCGTCCAGTCGAGGACGGTGAGGGTCGTCAAGCCCAGGAAGTCGAACTTCACCAGCCCCACCGCCTCGACGTCCTTCATGTCGAACTGGGAGACCACGCTGTCGGAGCCGTCGGCCGCGTAGAGCGGGCAGAAATCGGTGAGCTTGCCCGGCGCGATCAGCACGCCGCCCGCGTGCATGCCGACGTTGCGCGTGAGCCCTTCCAGCTGCTCGGCCAGCGCGAGGAGCTCGCGCACCTCCTCTTCCTTCTGCTCGCGCTCCTTCAGCTGCGGCTCGATCTCGCGGGCGTCCGCGAGCGTCAAGTGGCGGCCGGGCTGGAACGGGATCAGCTTGGCGAGCTGGTCGCAGAACGTGTAGGAGAGATCGAGCACCCTGCCCACATCGCGCACCACCGCCCGCGCCGCCATCGTGCCGAAGGTGACGATCTGCGAAACGCAGTCAGTGCCGTAACGGCTTTTCACGTACTCGATTACCCGGTCGCGCCCGTCCTGGCAGAAATCGATGTCGAAATCCGGCATCGAGACGCGCTCCGGGTTGAGGAAGCGCTCGAAGAGGAGGTCCCAGCGCAGGGGATCGAGGTCGGTGATCCGCAGCGACCAGGCCACGATCGAGCCCGCGCCCGAGCCGCGGCCCGGGCCCACCGGGATCGACCGGCCCTTGGCCCAGTTGATGAAATCCTGCACGATCAGGAAGTAGCCGCTGAAGCCCATCGCCTGGATGACGGAGAGCTCCATCTCCAGGCGCTGCCGGTAGAGGTCGGCGTCGAAGGGGTACCGACCGTCGATCTCGCGAAGGCGCCGGTCGAGCCCGTCCCGCGCCAGCTTGCCGAGGTACTCGCCCTCGGAGAGGCCGTCGGGGAGCTGGAACTTAGGGAGGTAGCTCTTCCCCAGCTCCAGCTCGACGTCGCACATCTCCGCGATCCGGGCGGTGTTCGCGATCGCCTCCTCGAAGCCGGGGAGCGCGGCGGCCATCTCCGCCGCCGAGGTCACGTACAGCCCGTCCGTCTCGTGCCGCAGGCGCTTCGGGTCGGAGAAGGTCTTCCCCGACGCGATGCACATCAGCAC
>DASWIC010000223.1:0-9152 GCA_036397875.1 Burkholderiales bacterium | reverse complement strand
GTTCTACGTCGACACGTTCGGCGCGAAAATCCTGAACAAGAACCCGCGGGGCGGCTACCGCCTCGATCTCCTCGGGCTGCATCTCAACGTCACGGATTTCCTGGACGACCAGACGCGCGAGCAGAAGTACGGCATGGAGCATATCGCCATCGACACCGACGAGCTCGACGCGCTCATCCAGAAGCTCGAGGCCCAGGGCATTCCGATTCTCGAGAAGACCGTGGTCTCGGGCGGCCGGCGCGTGTGCTTCTTCGAGGGGCCGGACGGGGTGCAGCTCGAATTCATTGAAATGAAAAAGTGATATGCCTCCATTCCTTCCCCCCTTGTGGGGGAAGGCTAGGATGGGGGGTAAGTGCCGAGGCAACCAATGGGAGAAACCATGACATCATCGAATCGCTTGCGCGTGGGATTGATCGGAGCGGGCGGGCGCTGGGGCCCGTGGGCGCATGTCCCGGCGCTCACGCAATTGCCGGAGACCGAGCTCTACGCCGTGTGCACGGCGCACGCGGACACGGCGCAGGCGGCGGCCGACAAGTACGGCGTGCAGCGCGCGTACAGCGACGTCAAGGCGCTGAGCGCGGACCCGCAGGTGGAGGCGGCGCTCGTCGCCGTGCGCGTGCCGGCGCACCTCGCGCTAACGAAAGCCGCCCTCGAGGCGGGCAAGCACGTCTACTGCGAGTGGCCGCTGGGCGCGAACACGAAAGAGGCGGAGGAGCTCGCGGCGCTCGCGCGCCGGAAAAAGCTCCAGACGATGGTCGGCTTGCAGCGGCGCGCATCGCCGGCGTACCTGTATATGCGCGAGCTGATCAAGGACGGCTACGTCGGGGAGATGCTGTCGGTCAACATGACGATGATGAATAGCGGCGTGCTCACGCGCACCTCGGACCGCACCTGGCAGCGCGACGCGAAGCTGGGCGCGAATCCCCTTACCATCACGTTCGGGCACGCCATCGACGCCGTGTGCATGGTCGTGGGAGAGCTGACCGAGGTGTCGGCGATCGTCAGCACGCAGGTGCGGCAGTGGTTCGAGACCGACACGAAGCAAACCGTGGACACCACCGCGCCCGACAACATCATGATCCAGGGACGGCTCGAGAACGGCGCGGTCGTCAGCGCGAACGTGGGCGTCCAGCCCTATCACGGCACCGGCTACCGGTTCGAGATCTACGGCAAGGACGGCACGCTCGCGATGATCGGCGGCGGCGAGGCCGGGCAGGAAGCGAGCCGCAAGATCGTGGGCGGCCACAAGGACGACAAGGCGCTGCAGGAGCTGCCCGTGCCCGAGCGGCTGAAGTGGGTGCCGGAAGCCGTGCGGAAAGAAGGCCGCGCCTACGACGTGGGCCAGATGTGGGTCAATTTCACCAAGGCGATCCGTGCCGCCAAGGGCGTCGAGCCCGACTTCGACCACGCGGTGCGCCGCCACCGGATGCTCGACGCGATCGTGCGCGCATCCGAGACCGGGCAGCGGCAGAAGGTCGCGCTCTAGCCCTGGATTCCCGCCGCTGCGGGAATGACGTCCCGGTCAGTGCGTAGGGGTCAGGCGCCGCGCGGCGACGTCGAGCGCCCGCGCCGCGTTGCGCAGCGCATCGGCGAGCCCGCGGCAGCCTTGCGCCAGCGCGCGATGCGCGCGGCCGCGTGCCGTCACGATGAATTCGATCACCGGCTCGTATTCCTCCGCAGCCTCGAACAAACTCGCGTAGCGCTGCTGCACGTGCGGCGGCAGGGACGCGGCCGCGGTTCTCCAGAACGATTCGGTCAAGGGGTGCTCGTTAGAAGTTGTGCCGGGCGGCACCGCGCGCGGGCGGGCGCGAGCCCCGGCTGCTCCCGGCGCGCCGCGCGCGATCAATTCCGCGAGCCTGCGCACGGCGCCGCGAAACATGCGGGCAATGGCTTCCGCGCGCTCGCGGCGCGCGGCTTCGACCAGGGCGTCGATCTCCGCGGGCGTCGGATAGCGGGAATACCGGATTTTCATCACTGCTGTTCCTTTCGCTGGTTACGTTGCGAAAGGATAAGGCACGAGCGCCGCATTGACACGCGATATTAAGTATCGCCACGCGCGAGATAGATTCACGCGTCTCCATCCAGCGACGCACCAGCGCCGCGCAACGCATGCACCGTTGCTGCGCCGGCCGCACCGGCAACGATCAGCGTCGCGAGTTGTTCACGCGCCGTTCGTCAAGATGAAACATGCGGCGCTCAGGGCCGGTGCAGCGTCGGCAGCTCGCGCGTGAACACGCGCCGGCCGCGCTTGAATCCCATCACGGGCTGCGCCACGGTCGCGATCACCTCGGCCGGCGTGGCCGCGTTCCATACGACGAGATCGGCGGGATTGCCGACCGCGATGCCGTAGTCGCTCCGGCGCAGAATCCGCGCCGGACGGCGCGAGACCATCGCGAAGCATTCGGCGAGCTCCTCCGGCCTCGAGCGCTGCACGACGTTGGCGTAAAGATTCGCGATCCGCACCAGCGAGCAGTCTCCGAAAGGCGTGAAGGCATTCAACACATTGTTGGTCGAGATGGAGCAGTTCGCCCCTTCGGCGATCAGCGCGTTGGCGTCCGCGACGCCGCGGATGACGCTGTGCTCGAGGTGGCGACCGCTGGTAAACATGTCGGTCGCCGGGAGCACGGCCACCGCAACGCCTGACGCGGCAAGCCGCTTCCCGAGCGCCGCGAGCTCCGCCGGCGGCAGGCAGGAATACTTGTTGCCGTGGCCAATCGCCACGCGCCCGCCCCAGCCGATCTCGTCCGTGAGGTCGCATACCTGCCAGATGGCCATGTCGTGTGTCGTATAACCGCCGTCGAGATGGATGTCGACGTCGACGTCGAATTCCTTCGCGAGCGCAAAGATGCGCCGGATCTGGCCGGGGCCGTCGGTGTCGTAGCGCGGCGCGCCGCCGACCACGCGCACGCCGCGCTTGAGCGCCGCCACGACGTTCGCCTCGGCCCCCGGAACGTTGGTCCACCCCTCCTGGAGGAAAACGCAGAGCTGGACATCGATCGCCCAGGCGTAATCGCGCGCAAGGCGCTCGATTGCGTCAAAGCCGTGCAGGCCCACGTTCGGGTCGACCTCGATGTGGGTCCGCATGAGAGCGACCCCGTTCAGCACGCACTGCTCGAGCGTCGCGCTGGCGCGCGCGTGGATGTCCTCGACCGTGAACGAGCCCTTGGCCGCGGCGGTGCGCGCCATGTGGTCGGTCGCGCGGCGATCTTTCTGCGGCGCGCAGCGGTCCACGATCCGCGACTTGTCGAGGTGGAAGTGGCTCTCCACGAGGCCCGGGGACACGAAGCGCCCGGCGGCATCGACGATATCGCGCGCGCCGGAGATTCCGGGCGCGACGGCGGCGATGCGTCCATCCGCAACAGCGATGTCAACCGTAGCGCGCGCCGCATTGCCATCCGCCAGCCGCGCGTTCCGCACGATGAGATCGAAGGCCACTTCGGCTCCCCCTTGAACTGGCAAATCGAATATTCCGGCGTCTCGGCCGGCCGCTACTTGTTCGCGAGCTCCAGCAGCGCGGCGGTGAGCACGCGCGCGCCGGCGGCGAGGTCGGCGGGTTTCGCGTTCTCCGCCTCGTTGTGCGACACGCCCTTCTCGCACGGCACGAAGATCATGCCGGTGGGGCAGACGCGCGCCAGGTACATCGCGTCGTGGCTGGCTCCCGAGGGCAGGCGCATGCTCGGGAGCTTCAGCGCGTTCGCCGCGCGCTCGACCGCATCGACGACGTTCGGGTCGAACACGCACGGGTCATCGTGCAGCGTAGACGTCACCGTAATGGCGCATGGCCCCGCAGCCTTTCTCGCCGCGGGCTCCACGGCTTTGCCGAGACGGGCTATGGTCGCCGGGTCCGGATGCCGCACGTCGACGGAGAACAGCACGTGGCTCGCCACCGAGTTGGGCGAATTCGGCGTCACCAGCATGCGCCCGACGGTGAAGCGCACGGTGTCGGTCGCATCGCGCGTCAATTCGTGGAGCGCGTGGATGATCTGGATTGAACTGCGCAGCGCGTCCTGCCGCAGCGCGAGCGGCGTCGTGCCGGCGTGGTCGGTCCTGCCCGAGACCTCGATGTTGAACCAGCGCAGGCCCTGGATGCCGGTGACGACGCCGATGGTCTTGCCCGCGTTTTCGAGCAGCGGTCCCTGCTCGATATGCGCCTCGATGTAGGCGGCGGCGGGCGCGTTGACCGGCCGCCGGGCGAGGCCGGGTGTGGCGGTCAGCGTCTGCCAGAGCGCGTCCCGCAGCGCGACCCCCTCGTTGTCCCTGACCTCGAGAAAGTCCTCCAGCTTGCGCGCGCCGGTGTACACCGCCGAACCCATGGTGCACGGCTGGAATCGGCCGCCTTCCTCGTTGGTCCAGGCGACGAGCTCGATCGGGCGCCGGGTCTTCACGCCCGCCTCGTCCATCGCCTGCAGCGCTTCCAGCCCGGCGAGCACGCCGAAGATGCCGTCGAATCGCCCACCCCGGGGCTGGCTGTCCATGTGGCTGCCGGTTATCACCGGGGCGGCCGCTGCATCCTGGCCCGGCCGGCGCACGAACAGGTTGCCGATCGCGTCCACGCCCACCTCGAAGTTGCGCTCGCGCGCCCAGCCGATCAGCACTTTGCGCGCGGCGATGTCCTCCTTCGACAGCGCGGCGCGGTTGACACCATTGCCGGGGATGGCGCCGATTTGCGCCATTTCCATGAGGCGGCGCCACAGGCGCTCCTCGCTGACGCGGGCGACCGCGTCCTGGTGGGCTTCACGCATAACCCGATTATGAAGCTTTTTGCGTTATCTTTACCCCCTCACCCCTCACCCGACACTCGGATATATATGGCGCTCAAGCGTCCCAAAGGCCCCGCCGGCAGGCTGATCGTGCTCCCGCACACATCGCACATCCTCAAGGACAACCCGCTCGGCGATCCGTACGCCCGCAACGTCGGCGTGTGGCTGCCGCCGCAATACGACGGGAGCGAGAAGCGGCGCTTCCCCGTGCTCTACGATCTCGTCGGCTTCACCGGCTCCGGTCTCTCGCACCTCAACTGGAAGCCGTTCGGCGACAACGTCCCGGAGCGCGCGGCGCGGTTGATCCGCGAGGGAAAGATGGGCCCGGTGATCATCGTCTTTCCCGACTGCTTCACGGCGCTCGGCGGCAACCAGTACGTGAACTCGCCCGCGATCGGCGACTACGCGGACTATCTCACGCGCGAGCTCATCCCGTTCGTGGACCGCCAGTTCCGCACGCTCGCCCGCCGCGAGCACCGCGGCTGCTTCGGAAAATCCTCCGGCGGCTACGGCGCGATGATCCACGGCATGAAATACGCCAGATACTGGGGCGCGATCGCGAACCACTCGGGCGACGCGTATTTCGACTTTGTCTACTGGACCGACTGGCCGAACACGCTGAACGAGCTCGCCAAGCACCGCTCACCGAAGCGCAAGCCCGGCCGCTACGACGCGCGCCGGGAAGCGGGGCGGCGGGGCCTTGCCGAGGGGCGGGACGACGGGCGCATCAAGCGCTTCCTCCACCACGTGTGGGGGAAGGAGAAGCTCTCGACCGCGGAAGGCCTCTGCATCATGAATCTCTGCATGGCGGCGACCTACGACCCCGACCCGCGGGCGCCGCTCGGCTTCCGCGTGCCGGTGAATCTCGAGACCGGGGAGGCGATCTGGGAGCGCTGGAAGCAGTGGCACCGGCACGACCCGATCCATCTCGTCGCGAATTACCGGGCGAGCCTCAAGTCACTGCGCGGCATCTACATCGACTGCGGCTGGCGCGACCAGTACCTCATCCACTTCGGCGCGCGCATCCTGTCGCAGCGTCTCGCGCAAGCCGGCATCCGCCACACCTACGAGGAGTTCGACGACAATCACTCCGACATCGACTACCGGATGGACGTGAGCCTCCCGTTTCTCTACCGGGCGCTGAAGCCGTAGAGCGCTTCCGGATTCGCGACGAGGATGCGGTTGCGCGTTTTCTCGTCCATCGCCCATTCCGCGAGCAGGTCGAAAAGCAGAGCGTCGTCGGGCTTCTCCTTCTCGCTCGGGTGCGGCCAGTCGCTTCCCCACACCAGGCGCTCCGGCGCCGCCTTCACGAATGCCTGCGCGATGGTTGCCGCCCCCGCATAGCTCGGCGGGCCGATCTGCGAGTTGAAGTACGCGCCCGCGAGCTTGACCCAGGTCCGGCCCTTTTCCACGAGGCCGTGAATGATCTTGTATGCCGGGTGCGCGATCCCGACCGCCGGGGGCAAGCGTCCCATGTGATCGATCACGATCGGCGACGGCAGCCGCAGCAGCAGCTCCGCGTTCTGCGCGATCATGTCGCCGGGCATGTGCAGCTGCACGTGCCAGCCGAGGGCGGCGACGCGCTTCGCGAGCGGCTCCACCATGTCGATCGTGACGACTGCGGTGGCCGGATCGCCGAGCGAGAAGCGGATCCCGCGGATGCCGCCAGCGTCGAGCTTTCTCAGCTCGGCATCGGTGACCGTCGGGTGGAGCACCGCGATGCCGCGCGCATTCGGGCCTAGCTGTGCTAACGCGCCGAGCGTCACCTGATTGTTGGTCGTGTGGTTGCGCGGCTGCACGACCACGACCCGCGTCGTTCCGATGCGCTTCTGGAGCAGCCGGTACTCTGGCACGCCAGCATTGGCGACGGGCGACCTCGAGGCGAGCTGCGGCGCGCGCGGGTCGTAGATGTGCATGTGGCAATCGGCCGCGTTCGCCGGCGCTTTCGTCCTTGGTCGATTCGTGCCCGACGAATTCGGCACGGCCCGCTCTGAATCCTTGTTCATCAGTCCAGTTTGCGCGTCACGTCGTCGAATAGCTCGTCCACCGTGAAGCGCTGCGGGATGAGCCGCTGCTGGGTGACGTAGTCGATCGCGACTTCGAGATTGCGCCGGTTCGCTTCGAGCCCGAAGGGCGTCATGTCGAGCTCGCCCGGGGCGGGCGCGGGCGCGCGGCGCTTGGCCTCCCGCAGCAGCCGGTAGACTTCGCGCACGGCATCCGGATCGGACTTCGACAGCGTATCCCTGACCACCACCATGTGATTGATCTGGATCGCCCGGTTCTTCGCGTGCCAGTCGCGCGCCGCCTGGTCCGGATCGGCAATGAGCCGCTTGAGACGCGGGTCCGGCAGGGTGGGGTCGCGCAGCACCGCGGCGTCGACTTCCCCGTCCAGCAGCATCGTCATCAGGTCGCGGTCCGCGGGCGCGCGCTCGACCGAGGGCGGGTCCTTGAACTCCGCCACGTGCGCTTCCTCGAACGTCACCCAGCGCACGG
Source organism: Burkholderiales bacterium (assembly GCA_036397875.1). GTDB lineage: Bacteria > Pseudomonadota > Gammaproteobacteria > Burkholderiales > SG8-41 > SG8-41. The sequence goes on along the minus strand of DASWIC010000223.1, from coordinate 1,899 downwards.
AGTCGATGTCGACCCCGTAATCGTTGGCGAGTATGCCGCGGAGCCACATGCTCGTCGTCACCGAGTAGGAGCGGATGCCGACGCGCCGCCCGTTGAGGTCCTGCGGGCGCAGCTCGCCGCGCGCCGAGTTGTACACCAGGAACGGGTGCTGGAAGCGCCCGAGCACCACCGCCGGCAGCAGCACGTACGGCTTGCCGTGCGCCCTCGCCATGAGGTAGGTCACGATCGCGAGCTCCGAGACGTCGAACTCGAGGTTGCGCACCGTGCGCTTGAACGCGCTGGCGACCTGCGGGACGTCGGCGAAATCGAAGGCGACACGGGCTGAAGTGAGCTCGCCCCGCCGCAGCGCCCGGGTGGTGGGGTAGTCGCCGAGCAGCGTTTTCAGCCGCGTTGCGCGCGGTGCTGCGGCCGGCGTGGCGCGTTGTGGAGTGGCTGCCATACTTGGGCCTCTCTTGCGGGAGACGGGAGTGCGGAGAGTATCACGCCAGATTCCGGGCAGCGCCACGGGCGCCGCGCGTCGCCCACCACCCCCTTTGGCAAAGGGGGGCAGGGGGGGGATTGGTTGACGAACACGACGTGTGTCTACTATGTTCGACCTGTGCATCGGCACGACTGAAGGGGGAGAGGAACATGGAACGAGCAATGATGAAGGTGCTGCTGGGTGTAATCGTCGTGACCGGGATGCCGGCGGCCCTGGCGCAAACGGGGAAATATCCCGAGCGCCCGATCCGGCTGATCTCCCCGTTTCCGCCGGGCGGCACGGTGGACGTGAATGCGCGGATCCTCGCGCCGGCGGTCGCGAAGTCGATCGGCCAGCAGGTCGTGGTGGACAACCGCTCCGGGGCGTCCGGCATTATCGGCACGGCGGCCGCGGCGCGCGAAAAACCGGACGGCTATACGCTCATCCTCAATACCACCCCGATGGTGACGAATACGCTGATGTACAGCACGGTGCCGTACAACGTGCTCAGGGACTTTGACGCGATATCGATCGTCTCGACCACGCCGTCGTTTCTGAGCGTGCACCCGTCGGTGCCGGCCCGGTCGGTGCGCGAGCTGCTGCAGCTTGCCAAGTCCCGTCCCGGCACGTTGAACTACGCCGCGGCGGGCATTGGCACCAACCCCCACATCGCGGGGGAGCTCTTCAATCTTCTCGGCAAAGTCAACATCCAGGCCGTCCAGTTCAAGGGCGGCGGCCCCGCGCTGGTCGCGGCGATCAGCGGCGAGGTAGGCCTCGCATACTCGGGGGTTGCGGGTGCCGTGCAATTCGTGCAGTCCGGCCGCTTGCGCGCGCTCGGGGTGACGAGCCTCAAGCCCGTTGCGGCGTTGCCCGGGGTTCCGCCGATCGCCGAGGCCGGGCTGCCCGGCTATGAGTTTGTCGCGTGGTTCGTGCTGGCCGCACCCAAGGGCACTCCCCGCGAAATCATCCTGACGCTGAACGACCATTTCCGGAAGGCGATGACCGTTCCCGACACGATCCGGCGCTTCCAGGCGGAGGGGCTCGACGTCGTCGGCAGCACGCCGGAGCAGGCGGCCGCCACGATGGAGTCCGAGCTGAAGAAATGGGCGGTCGTGATCCGGGAACGAGGGATGAAGGCCAACTGACGAAATCCCCCCGGCTTCGCCACCCCCCTTTGTCAAAGGGGGGGTAGGGGGATCATGAGTCCCCCCTTTGTCAAAGGGGGGGTAGGGGGGATTTAGTGACGCAGTGACGACGTGAGGGATGACGACTGCGACGGCCGCCCCGAGCTTACTTGGTGGCGCTGCGGCGCCCGGCGACCGGCAGTTTCCGCGGCTCGCCCGGCTTGAGCGGCCCCCACACGCGGCTGTAATAAGTGTCCGCGAGCTGCAGCGCCGCCACCGGGTTGTGGCCGAGGACCCGGTCCTTCGCGACCAGCA
>DASWIC010000222.1:0-15763 GCA_036397875.1 Burkholderiales bacterium | reverse complement strand
TCGCGTCGCAAGAGCAAATTCCCCTCATGCCCGAGGAGGGGTGACTACGAAGTAGTCGGGGTGGTGGGAGCGAGGATCTAAGGACTTGCGAGCCGCGGATCGCTCACTGAAGCGACCGCTCGAGCAACTCGCGCAACTCGGAGGTCACTTCGGTATCGATTCCGAACCACGCCTTCCACGCCGGGCGGCCCTGGTGGAGCAGCATGCCGAGGCCGTTGACGGTGCGGTTGCCGCGCCTGCGGGCAGCGGCGAGGAACGGCGTCTCGAGCGGGACGTAGATGATATCGGCGGCCAGCGCGCTCTTCGGCAGCTTGTCGAGGCGCAGGTCGAGCGCAGGCTGGCCCGACATGCCCTGACTGGTGGCGTTGACGACCATCGCCGCGCCTTCAAGCGCATCGTGGCGACTTTCCCAAGGTAGAGCCTCGATTACGTCGCCGAACTCCGCGGCGATGCCCCTGGCCCGGGCGAGCGTGCGGTTGACCAGCCGGATCTCCTTCGCGCCTTCCTGCAGGAGGCCGTAGCACACCGCCCGCGCGCCGCCGCCGGCGCCCAACACCATAATCGGTCCGGCATCCGCCCGCCAGCCCGGCTGCTCCTGCTGGAGGTTGTGGATGAAGCCATAGCAATCGTTGTTGCTGCCCACGAGCGAGCCGTCGGGCCTCACGACCACGCAACTGATCGCGCCGATGCGCATGGCCACGGTATCGACCTCGTCCACAATCGCCATGGCGTGCTGTTTGTGGGGAATGGTGAGGTTCACGCCCGCAAATCCCAACGGATGCAGGGCGCGCAGCGCCGCCGGGAGCCCCTCGGGCTGAATCGCGAGCGGAACGTAGGCACCCGGCAGGCCGTGCGTCTCGAACCAGTAGTGGTGCAGCAGCGGCGAGCGCGAATGCATGACGGGCCAGCCCATGACGCCGGCAAGCAGGAATCGATCGGGATGCGCCATGTGTCGGGGAGGCCTGCGGGCGGAGCGTATCGGGATTGCGGTCGCAGACGCGCTCGCGGATGCCGCGGCTACTCGACCTTGATGCCGGATTCCCTGATGACCTTCGCCCATTTGGCGATTTCGCCTCGGATGTACTCGCCAAACTGCTCGGGTGTCGAAGCATTGGGCTCGAGGTCGGTCTGGGCGAATCGCTTCTTCACCGCGGAATGGTCAAGTGCGGCGATCGCCGCCCCGTGCAGGCGGACAACGACCTCCTTGGGCGTGCCCGCGGGAACGACCAGGCCATACCAGGTGGTCACGTCGTAGCCTGGTATGCCGGCCTCGGACATGGTCGGCACGTCGGGCGCCATGGACGAGCGCTTGGGCGTCGTCACCGCCAGCGCGCGCAGTTTCCCGGCGCGCACGTGCGGGATGACGGCGCTGGTAGAGGGAAAGCCGACCGATGCCTCGCCGCTGATGGCCGCGGTGATGGCCTGGGGCGTGCCCCTGTAATTGACCTCCGTCATCCGGATGCCTGCCATGCTCTCGAGCATCTTCGCCGCGAGCCGTATGGTTGCGCCCGCCGTCGCAACGTTGATCTCACCAGGCTGCTGCTTCGCCAAGGCGACGAGCTCTTTCACCGATTTCACCGGCAGCGAAGGGTGTGTTGCCAGCGTGAAGGACCCCGTGGCGAGCAGCGTGACTGGCGCGAAATCCCTGACGAGGTCGAAGCCGGGCTTGCTGTAGAGCGTCATGCTGATCGCATGGGCGCTGATGCCCAGCATCACGGTGTAGCCGTCGGCAGGGGCCCTGGCGGCAATCTCGGCGCCGAGATTGCCCGCGGCGCCGGGGCGATTGTCGATGACGGCCTGCTGACCGAGCGCCGCGGAGAGCTGCGGCTGGACGAAACGCGCGACCGTATCGGATCCACTGCCCGCCGCGAACGGCACGATGAAACGTATCGATTTCGAGGGATACTGGGCCTGGGCCGTCGCGATTCCTGCCAGCGCGATCGCCAGCACGGCCCAACCCCTGCGCGCCATCATTCTCATGTTTCCTCCTCGTCTTGTATCCGTTATGGGATCAGGTCCTGCAATCCTACATCGACTGGCCCCCGAGCGGGTTGCGGCCGGCGGTGCCCGCGGGTATTCTTTGGCGGCAGCCTTGCCGATCCACACTCCAGGGAGAGCTCCTATGACGATACCAGTGGGCGCCGCAGCGCCTGATTTCACGCTCGGCTCGCACACCGACCAGAAGGTCGCGCTGTCCAGCTTTCGCGGCCGGCCGGTCGTAGTCACGTTCATGCCGTTTGCCTTTACCGGCGGGTGAACGAACCAGGTCAACGGGTTCCGTGCGAACTACGAGGAATTCAAGAAGCTGAACGTCGAGATCCTGAGCATCAGCGCCGACCCTGCTCCGAGCCTCAAGGGATGGGCGGAAAAGCTGGGCGGCGTGCCGTTCCCGATGCTGTCCGATTACTGGCCGCACGGGGCGGTCGGCAAGGCCTATGGAGTGTTCAACGAGGAGCGCGGCATGGACAAGCGCGCGGCTTTCGTGCTCGACGCGAAGGGCCTCGTCCGCTACGCGAAGCTGTACGAGCCGGGGACCATCCCGGAGACCAAGGAGATGCTGGAGCAATTGCGGAAGGTCTGAGCCCGATGCCAACGACATTGAGCGCGAATGAGGCGGTGACCGCCGAGATCCCGTACACGGTCAATACCGGCGAGAAGCTCGTCAACGAGACATTCGGCCCGAACAATATCCGCCGTCGGAGGTCGGGCGCGCATGAGCTGCGGCGCATGAGTATCCGCAACGGCCGGGAACTTGCCGGGGAGCTGTCGCTGGAGGAGAACGGATTCGTGTTCGTCCGGCACGAGACGCGGGTGCGGGACTTTTTCGATCCGGGGCAGGTCAAGGCGACTTACTACCCGGAGGTCGAGCGGCTGATCCGGGAAGTCTCGGGCGCAGCGCGCGTGGTTCTTTTCGATCACACCGTGCGCTCGGGGGACGAGCAGGAGCGGGAGGCCCGGCTGGTGCGCGAGCCCGTGCTGTCCGCGCACAATGACTACACCGAGTGGTCGGGGCCGCAACGCGTGCGCGATATCCTGCCGGACGAGGCGGAGGCGCTCCTTCAGCGCCGCTTCGCGATCATCCAGGTCTGGCGGGCAATCAACCAGCCGATCCAGTCCAACCCGCTTGCCATTGCCGACGCGAAGAGCGTTGCGTTCGAGGATTTCCTGCTCGCCGAGCGCCGCTATCCGAACCGGGTGGGGCAGACCTACCGGCTGATGTACAACCCGAATCACCGCTGGTACTACTTTCCGCAGATGCGGCGCGAGGAAGCGCTCGTATTCAAGGTCTACGACTCGGAAAGGGACGGCCGCGCCCGCTTTACGCCGCACACGTCGTTCGAGGACCCGCAGTCGCCGCCCGGCGCGCCTTCGCGGCAAAGCATCGAGGCGCGCGCGCTGGCATTCTTCCCGACCTGAGCCATGCCGCGACCGCCCGCGCCCGAGGACGCGCCGGTCCACGATCCCCACCCCGTCCTTTCCACCTATTATTCAAGCGCTGACGACAAGCAGGACTTCGTCAGGCGTATTTTTGACTCGAGTGCCGGCGACTACGACCGCGTCGACTGCGTGCTCGGGTTGGGCAGCGGATCCTGGTACCGGCGGGAAGCACTGCGGCGCGCGGGGCTCGCCGCCGGCATGCGCATGCTGGACGTTGGCGTTGGCACGGGGCTGGTCTCGAAGGAGGCCGTTCCCATCCTGGGGGAGCACGGCAGCGTTACCGGCATCGATCCCAGTGCCGGAATGATCTCGAGCGCCGCGCTCCACGGACTTGCGCTGGTGCGTGGCCGCGCGGAGGCGCTGCCGTTCGCCACGGGCTGCTTCGATTTCCTGGCGCTCGGCTTCGGCCTGCGTCATCTCGGCGATCTGGAGAAGGTGTTTCTGGAGTTTCGCCGCGTTCTCGCGCCGGGCGGTCGGCTGCTGGTGCTCGAGATCACGCGCCCCGAGGGGCGGGTGGCGAGCGCGCTGCTCCGGGCGTACTTGCGCAACGTGGTGCCTTTCGTCGCGCGCCTGGTCAGTCGCAGCCGGCACACCCACACGCTGTATCGCTACTACTGGGACACGATCGAGGCCTGCGCGCCGCCCGCCCGGGTCATGGCGACGATGGCCGCGGCGGGCTTCAGCCGGATCCATCGCGAGGTCAAGATTGGATTTTTCTCGGAGTACCACGCGACCGCGTAGCAACGTGTTGGCGGCAGTGGCTTCGGCCTCCCTCCGCCGGTCCGTGAACTTGTCCCCAGTTCACCGCAAATCGCCTGTGAATTTGTGCCGCAAAACCACCAAAAAACTCTAGCGGCGTCAACCTGTTAGCCCATTCATTCGATATCATGGAGCCGTGATTCATGCGCGCAACTTATCCGGGGACATGTCGTGCATCGACTGATGGTCATGCTGGCCGCGGTTGTGCTGGGAAGCGCCACGCCAGGCGGAGTGCTGGCTGGCGGCGATCGCGCCAACGCCCACAGCATTACGCAATTGATCCTCGTCTTTTTCTCGGACGTATCACGGGTGCTGTCGCCCAAGCGCGTCGTGGCCGAGGGCAAGGACTGGAAGATCGTCAAGGACGCCGAGCAACAGCAGAATGCGCGCCGATCCCGGGAAGAACTCCGGCGCGAGGCTTACCAGCGTCTTCAGGAGCAGGAGCGCGAAGCGCGCACGGCGCGCGAAGAATACCGCCGCGAGACGCGCAATATGCTCTACGAGCGTCACTTCGGATGGCGCCAGCAGGCCGAGGAACGCGAGGCCCGCAAAGCGCAAGAGGAGCGGCTGCGGGCCGCCGAGCGGCGCGTGCACGAGCAGGAATGGGAGGCGCAGCAGGCAAAGGAACAGTACCTGCACGCCGCTCGCATGGCGCGGGAGGAACGTCGGCGCGAAGCCGAGAAGGCGCGTGCCGGGGGCTAGGCCCGCAGCGCGGGAGTCGTCACCAAACACCAGAGGGGACAGCGGCAGCTGTCCCTTTTTCGTTTACGGTGCGCCCCCGTCGTCGCATGTGTTTGCTCACGACATGAGGCGCGAACGGTAGAATGTGGCGACGTCGCGCCGCGCCGCGCTTGGGAAAGGGGGGAGTTGTTGAGCAGTGAGGTGGCCGCACTGGCGGCTCGATCCGGCACCGTAACTGGCCGCGGCGCCGCGACGGCCGAGCGGGTCATCCGGCCGGAATTCACCGGGTCGGCCGGCGAATATTTCCGCATCTGGATCGTCAATCTCTTCTTCACGCTCATCACGCTCGGCATCTACTCGGCCTGGGCGAAAGTCCGCAAGAAGCGCTATTTCTACGGCAGCATCCGGCTCGACGGCGATACGTTCGATTACTTCGCCAGCCCCAAGACGATCCTGAAGGGGCGGATCGTTGCGATCCTCGTCTTCGTGGTCTATGCGTTTGCGGCGGAGCTCTACCCGTCGTCCGCGCTTGCGTTCTGGGCGGCATTCCTGCTCGTCCTGCCCTGGCTCGTCATGCGCGCGCTCACCTTCAACGCGCGCAATTCGGCGTACCGCGGCCTGCGGTTCGATTTTGCCGCTGCGCCCCGGGAGGCCGTGCGGGTCTACATCGGCATGCCCCTCGTCGTCGGGCTCACGCTGGGGCTTGCTTTTCCCTGGTTCATGGCGCGCCAGAAGGCGTTCGTCCTCTCGCATCACGCGCTCGGCACGACGCGCTTCGGCTGCGACGTGTCGGCGCGCGAATTCTTCGGGATCTACATACTCGCCACCATCATCCTGCTCGCGCTGCTGGTTCCGGCCGCGGGGCTGATGGGATTCGCAATCGCCAGCCAGGCGCTCCCGGAGGCGGTTTCGTGGCTGGGCTTCGTGGTTCCGGCGGTCCTGATGTATGCGGCCTACGCGGCGGTCTATGCGTTCATCCAGGCGCGGACGACCAATCTGCTCTGGAACGGCGCCCATGGCCCCGGCATCCGGTTCTCCAGCTCGCTCGGGGCCGCCAGGCTGGCGCGCCTGTACATCGGCAATGTGGTCGCGATCGCGGCCACGGCGGGGCTCCTCATCCCCTGGGCCGTCGTCCGCACGCTGCGCTACCGGCTCGAGAATCTCGCGATGCACGTGCTCGACGAGGCTCCCCATGAGGCCAATCCTTCGCTCGAGCGGGTCGGCGCCACCGGGCAGGAGCTGGGCGACATATTCAACCTCGACCTCGGCATATGAGCGTCCTGCAGGCGGTCTACTTCGACGGCAAGACCTCCCGGAGACACCCGGTGAGCGTCATGGTCGCGCGCGGCAAGCTGAAGGTCATCGGCCGCGACGTGAACGAGGAGTTCGACGCGCGCGGGGTGCGCAGGTCGCTGCGTATCGCCGACACGCCGCGCTGGCTCTATCTGCCGGGCGGTGGCGCGTGCGTCACCTCCGATAACGACGCGGTGGACCACATGACGCGCGATCGCCGCTACGAGGCCGTCCTGCATCGCTGGGAGTCGCGCCCGGCCTACGCAGTGCTGGCCATCGCGATGGTCGTGGCGACGCTGTGGCTGTTGATAGACCGCGTGCTGCCGGTCGCGGTGGAGCAGATCGCCGCGCGCATCCCGGTCGAAGCGGAAGCGGCGCTGGGCCGCGAGACGCTCGCGGGAATGGAAAGATACTTTCTTCAGCCCACCCAACTGCCTGCCTCCCGCCAGGCCCGGCTGCGCGCGGGGTTCGACGCGGTGGCGCGCGGCGGGGGCGAAGCCACGCCCTACCGCCTCGAGTTCCGCTCGAGCCCGGCCATCGGCGCAAATGCTTTCGCGCTCCCGTCCGGGATCATCGTCATGACCGACGAGCTGGTAAAGCTGGCGCGCAACGACCGGGAAGTCATTGCCGTCCTGACGCATGAATTGGGGCACATCCGCCACCGGCATACCATGCGGCGCCTCCTTGAGAGCTCGGCTACCGCACTCATTATCGCGGGGGTCACCGGCGACATCGCATCGACAACGTCGCTGGCGGCGGCTGCGCCGACGCTGCTGCTGCAAACCAAGTACTCGCGCGACCACGAACGCGAGGCCGACCTTTATGCGCTCGAGATGATGCGAAAGAGCGCGATCGACCCGCGACACTTTGCCGCCATCCTCAGGCGGCTGGAAGGCGAGACGCCACGCCGCCGCGGCCTGCCGACGTTCGTATCCTCGCATCCACCGACGGAGGAACGGGAGGAGCTTGCACGGGCAGGCGCGGTGGTCGCGGATCCCGAGGAGGTCGACGGCAAAGGCGTTGACGAAGCCGGAGCAGAGCCGACGGTCCAGCCGAGACCGGTGCTCGTCGCGGTCGACGCGGTTCAGCGGCATATCGTCAAGCTGGTCGAGGAGAGAGACTATCCGGAGCTGGAACGGCTGCTCGGCGGCTATCAACGGGCGTTCGAAGCTGATCCGGGCGTGGCGCCTCGGCTCGAAAATGCTTTCCTGGCGCTCCGCAAGGTCCCGCCGGGCGCGGAGCGCGCGTTCAACGAGTGGGCGGGCCAGTACCGCACTTCGTATGCGGCAGCGATCGCGCGCGGCAGCTTCCTCTATTTCCGGGGGCTCGAAGCGAGAGGCACTGATTTAATCAGGGATACTCCCGAGGAGAGCATCCGCGCGATGCAGGCTTACCTCGATCGGGCACGAACCGACCTGGAGCGGTCGCTCACGCTGACGCAAAAGCCCTACCTGAGCCGCCTCACGCTGATGTCGATCGCCCGCACACTGGGCGACCGCAGAGACGAGCGGGCGCAATACCTCGAGGCGGTCAAGCTCGCGCCGCAGAGCGTGGAGCTGAGGCTCGCGCACATGATGAGCCTCGAGCCGCGCTGGGGTGGCAGCGTCAGGCAGATGGAGGCGTACCTGGCGCAATCGCGCCCGGAGCTGACGGATCCCCACGCAGTGGACCGCCTCGCGGCGCGCATTCCTGCGTATCGCGCCTACGAGCGGCAACAGGCGAACCAGCTTGCGGAGGCCCTCAAGCACTACGACGAAGCCATCGGGCTGTACGCGAGCGCGGGCACGCTGTGCGAGCGCTCCTGGGTGCTGAGCCAGCTCAAACGCGATGCCGAGGCGTATGCCGACGTCAAGCTTGCGCTCTCCAGGACGCGCGACGTTCGCTACTGCCTGGAGCGCGCAGTTGCCGTGGCATCCAGCGCGGGCAATGCGAACGAGGCAATCGAACTTCTGAGCGTCGTCATTGAGGTCAACCCGGGCTCCTTTCACGCATTCAACCAGCGCGGGTGGCGCTACCAGCAGCAGGGCAGGGCCGATCTCGCGTTCCAGGACTTCCTCGCCTCGGCCAGCCTCGGCGACGGGTGGGGGCAGCTGCTGACCGGCAAGTATTACTGGGCCGGCAAGGGGGTGAAGGAGGACCGTGAAGAGGCTTTGGCCTGGCTGCGCAAGGCCGCTGCGCAAGGCCATCCCGATGCGAAGCTGAGCCTCGAGCAGGCGCTGCAGCAGCTCGGGAGGAAGTAAACTATGCGCGGGCCGCTTTATGCGAACTCAGGCAATTGATATGCGATGAGCGCCGCTGCGCGTGATTGCTGGCTGCAACGGGAAGGGGGGCAGGCCACGCTGTTTGTGAGCGGCGAGTGGCACCTTTCCCGGATCGCCGAGATCGATGCGGCGCTGGCTGGCGTGAATCTGCCGGCCTCACCGTTGACGATCGACGGGGCCGCCCTCACCCGGCTCGATACCGCGGCGGCGCTGGCGCTGCTGCGGCGCGTCGCCGGCGCCGGCGCGAGCATCGGGCGGCTCGCGAACTTCAGTAACAGCCACATGCGGGTGATCGAGGCCGTTCTCGGGCGGCTCGAGGCCATCGCCGGCGAGACCCGCCCGCGCTTCCACGGCGCGCTCGCGGTGATTGGCATGCATGTGCTCGATTTCCGTGACCTCATGCGCGGCCACCTCGATTTTTTCGGCCGCACCGCGGCCGCGCTGGGCGACATTGCGCTGCGCCCGTCCGCGCTACGCCTGAAGGAGCTCGCGTCCCAGTTCCACCACGTCTGTACCGAGGCGATCCCGGTCGTCGTGCTCGTCACGTTCCTGATCGGCGTGGTGCTGGCGTATCTCTTCGGCCTGCAGGCCGAGAAATACGGCGCCAATATCTTCGTCGTGGACGGGGTGGCGATCGGCACTACCCGGGAGCTCTCACCGATCATCGTCGCGGTAATCGTCGCCGGAAGGTCCGGCGCGGCGTTCACGGCGCAGCTGGGAACGATGGTGCTGACCGAGGAGATCGATGCGATACGGACGCTGGGGCTGTCACCGATGCAGGTGCTGGTGATTCCGCGATTGCTTGCCTTGGTCGTCGCGCTTCCATTGCTGGTGTTCGTGGGCGACGTATCCAGCCTCGCGGGCGCGATGACGGTGGCCAATCCCCTGCTCGACATTACGCCCACCACCTTCATTGAGCGCGTGCATTCGGGGTTGCGGCTGGAGCACGTGATCGTTGGGCTCACAAAGGCGGCGGTATTCGCCGTGTTCATCGCGATCATCGGTTGCCGCATGGGCATGGCCGTGAGCCGCGATTCGCGCGCGATCGGGATCAGCACCACCTCGACCGTCGTGCAATGCATCGTATCGGTGATCCTGCTCGACGCGTTCTTCGCGATCGTGTTTCAGGAGCTCGGGTATTGAATGCCGTGCCGGTCATCGAAGTGAACTCCATCGCCACCCGTTTCGGCGCGCAGGTAGTGCACGATGGCGTGTCGTTCAGCGTGCCTCGCGGGCAGATTGCCGCGCTGATCGGCGGCAGCGGCAGCGGCAAGTCGGTCCTCGTGCGTGAAATCATCGGGCTGCGGCGCCCGGATGCGGGGAGCGTGCGCTTGCTGGGAATCGACGTTTGGAGCGCCTCGGAGGAGCAGCTGATGGCGCTGCGGCGGCGGTTCGGCATGCTGTTCCAGGACGGTGCGCTGTTCTCCTCGCTCACCGTTGCCCAGAATGTCGCGACTCCGCTGATCGAGCATGCCGGGGTGCCGCCGCACCTGCTCGGTCCGCTGGTGCGCCTGCGCATCGCGCTCGCCGGCCTGCCGGCCGAAGCGGGCGCCAAGATGCCGAGCGAGCTTTCCGGCGGCATGCGCAAGCGCGCGGCGGTGGCGCGGGCGCTGGCGCTGGAGCCCGAAGTGCTGTTCCTGGACGAGCCCACCTCGGGCCTCGACCCGATCACCGCCCGGGCATTCGACCGGCTGCTGAGGTTTCTGTGCGACGATCTCGGGCTGACGATCCTGGTGGTCACGCACGATCTCGATACCTTGCTCGGCATCGTCGACCGCACGATCGTGCTCGCCGATGGCAAGGTCATCGCCGACGGGCCGGTGAAGGAAATCATGCGGGTCGACGACCCGTGGTTGCAGTCTTACTTCCGCGTGCGCACAATGCTCGAGGGTCCGGAAAACAATCGTGGAACCTGAAACCCGGTATACCACCGTAGGCGCGACGCTGCTCGCGCTGATCATCGCCGTGATACTGGCAATGACTTGGCTTGCGCGCACCGGCGGTCGCGCGGATTTCCGCTATTACACGATCTACTTCGAGCGCCAGTCCCTCGAGGGCCTCCAGGTCGGAGGCGACGTCAACATGCGTGGTGTCAAGGTCGGGCGGGTCGAGAGCTACTTGATCTCCAGCAAGAACATCAACCGGGTCCGCGTCATCGTTCGCATTGACCGCGACACCCCGGTCAGCACCAACACGGTGGCGGTCGTTGACCGCAATATCCTGACCGGGATCGCGCGTATTCACCTCGCCACGCCGGGCCAGCCCGGACCGGAGCTTGCCGCGGTCCAGCCCGACGAATCGTATCCCGTGATACCCGAGGGGCAATCGGACATCGAGCTTCTCACGAGCGCGATGAACCGGCTGGCGATCACGGGCGCAGCCGCACTCTCGAACCTGGAGCAGCTCCTCAACAAGGAGAATCGCGAGGCGTTCGGTGCAACGCTCGTCAATCTTCGCGAGCTCTCGAAGGACTTGTCACAGCGGGTGGGCAGGCTCGACGAGGTCGCGGACGCCCTGGCAAAGAGTGCCGTGGAATTCGGGAAGTCGAGCCGCGAGATCGCAACGGCGGTTGAGCGCGTCAGCACGGGCGCCCAGCCGGCGCTCAAGCAGACCGACTCGACCATGCGCGAGCTGGCGCGCGCCGTGCAGGCGCTCGAACGGGAGACGACTGCGCTCGCGAAGCGGATCGATCACACCGCCGGCTCCAGTTCGCACGAGATCCGCGCCACGGCGCAGGAGCTGCGCGCGAGCGCCCAGATCCTGTCGCGGGCGGCCGACCGGCTGCAGGATCCGCGCGCCGCGATCTTCGGGCCGAGCGCGGCGCAGCTCGGGCCCGGGGAGCGGATGCGATGAAAAATGCCGCCGCCGTCGTCGCCGTGCTCGGGGCGCTCGCGGGCTGCGTGTCGATTCCGGACGTGCCGCCGCGCGATTACTACGTGCTCGTTGATCTGGCACCACCGGCTGCAGTAACGCCCGCAGTGGCGGGCGGTCGCGTGCTCCTCGTCAATCCGGCTTCGGCAAGCCCGTTCTACGACACGCAGCATCTCGTTTTCAGCCGGGTGCCGGGGCAGCGCGCCTATTATCAGTTCGCGGGGTGGACAGAGCGGCCGGGTCACCGGCTGAACGAGCTTCTGACGCGCCGGCTCGAAGCCGGGGGCGGCTTCCATTCGGTGGCTGCGACCACCGCTGGCGTGAGAGGCGATCTCGTGCTCAACACCCGGCTCGAGGAGTTCTACCATGACGTGGCCGCCAAGCCCGGTAGCGTCCGCATCGAGGTTGCGGCGGAGCTCGTGGATTTCGGGAAGCACGCAGTGGTCGCGCGACGCAGATTCGCGCAGAGCGCTCCAACGAGCGGGGAGAATGCGCAGGCCGCCGTGTCGGCATTCAACCAGGCGACGACCGCCTTGCTCGATGAGCTGGCAGCCTGGGTCGGCAGCGCCGCTGCGCAGGCGGCCGCGCGCTGATCGGCCGGATACTGTCGGGAAACAACGACACCATTGCTCCGCGGCGGCACGCGGGCGGTGCACTTGTTCACAGGCGCATTCCTTCCACCGGCGGTAAAGTAGGGCGGCGCAAATGGGGACGCACACCTTTTCCAACGAGGTCATTTTTGGAAAAGATGTGCGTCCATTGGAGGAGCATCCCGATATGCAAGTCATCATGATCTTGCTGTTGATCATCGGTGTTGCCGTGCTGATGGGTGCTGGATTCGCGGGCCTCTCCTACGCGCTTGGCATGCACTTGTACCGCCGCGGCGGCACGATCGCTTTTGCGAGCGAGCGGGATCCGTGCGCGCAATGCAATGCCGACCGGGATTGGTACCTGTCGTTGCCGTACTGGCAGCAAATCGCGGTAACGGCCTGGTGGTGGGCAAACCGCGTCCAGTGGGCGGCGAAGGGCTGCAACTAGCACGGTCTTTGACACTGGAGCTCCGGCCTCCTCCCGCTCCCTGGTCCGTCCACGCCGGCAGATTCTGAGGTGCGCGGGGCGTCATGCTGGTCCAGACCATTGCCGTTTCGCCGTCGGTGCGGCTCGCCGTCGCGCTCTGCGCGGCGCATCTTGTCGCCGCCGGACTGCTGTGGCTCGTTCCCATACCGGTGCTGGGCAAAGGCGTGGCAACGCTCGCCATCGCGTTCAGTCTCATCTATTTCCTCGCCCGGGACGCCGCACTGCACGCGGGGAACGCCATCGTTGCCCTGGAATTGAAGGACGGCGGCGGTATTTCGTTCCGCACCCGGAACGGTACCTGGGTGGACAGCGAGCTCTCGGGTTCGAGCTACGTGTCTCCCGTCCTTACCATCGTCGTGCTCCAGCCGCACGGAAGAGGGCGCACCCGGCGCGCCATCATCCTGCCTGACAGCGTGGATGCGCGGGATTTCCGCAGGCTGCGCATGTGGATGCGCTGGAAGCACGAGGGCGGGGAGCCGGCGGCCCCGGCGGAGTGCTGAACCGGCGCGACTGCGAGCGGCGCGCACCCGGGCGCTTCGAGCACGAAATACCCTGATCCGACAACGGAATTGTCAGGCCACCCGGTCGCGGCTATTCTACGAACGGACGATGGCCTCAGGAACAGGCGGGTAGCGTGGCTTCGCGGCAGGACGAAATCAAGGCCCTGAAAGCCGGTGAACCGCTTCCGTCTCACCGCGTGATCCAGCTGCGCTCGATGGGGATGCACTCGGTCCGCTTCGAGTTCGTGGTGCGCCTGCTACGGTCGAGCCTGAAAGTGGATACCCTGTCGATCTATTGGGAGCAGGGCTCGGAGTTCATGCTGAGGCCCAATGTCGAGAGCGCAGCGCGCCGGCTCGTGCTCGGCCGCAGGAAGCATGTATCGGGCGAGTTCGCGGACCTCTGGCTGCTGTGCTATCCGGACGATGAGGAAATCCGGCACCGGGTGGAGCAGGAAATCGACCGGATGGTGGACCAATTGAGCGGGCAGGGCGCGCCGGTCAGCGATGAGGCATGAGAACGAAGGAATGGAGGGGCGGACCGGTCGCGAATTCAGCTGCGGCGGGTCACGTGTATCGTCGCTCGTGAGTCGTAGCTCGCACCGGTATTTCATTCTAGGGGCGCTTGGCGCCTGGGCGGTCCATCTGGGCTTGTGCTCGGCGCAGGCCGAGCCGTACCCGACCAAGCCGGTCAAGATCGTCATCCCGTATCCGATCAGCGGGCCGCCCGACATCCGGGGGATGCAGCGGATGTCCCGCACCTACCGCATGATCGCGAGCAACGCGCCGCCGCCGATCTCCGACACGCTGGCGCGGATCGTGGCGCACGCGATCCAGCCCGATACGACGCGCCCGGTGGTGCTCGAGCGCCACCCGGGGGCGATCACGACACGGGGCGCGATGACGGTGCTGCGCGCGCCCGCGGATGGCCACACGCTGCTACTGGGCAGCAACGCCACGATCGTGATCAATCCGCACTATTTCCACGACGTGCCCTACGCGCCGGCGCGGGATTTCGAGCTGATCGCCCCGCTCGTCACGATGCCGTTCGTGCTGCTGGTGCATTCGACGCTGCCCGCGGATACGCCGCAGGAGCTCATCAGCTGGCTCAAGCCGCGCCCGGGGGAGATCAATTTCGGTTCCTCGGGCGACGGCAGCACCGGCCACCTGGCGGGCGAGCTGTTCCGGCGGATGATCCCGGTCAGCGTGGTCCACGTGTCCTACAACGGCGGGGTGGCCGCGCTGAACGGGCTCGCCGCGAAGCAGGTCGCATGGATGTTCGCTGCGCTGCCGCTCGCCTTGCCGTACCTGGCAAACGACCGTTTCCGGCCGATAGCGGTGTCGACCGCGCGGCGAATCGAGGAGCTGCCGACGCTTCCGACCCTCGCCGAATCGGGATTGCCCGCCTACGAGATCGAAGGATGGTTCGGCATGTTTGCCCGCGTTCACACGCCCCGCACGGCGGCGGCCTGGCTGCGGTCCCGTATCGGCGCGATGATTTCCGACGCCGCAACGCGCTCGGTGCTGCGGTCGCACGGGCTGCTGCCCGCAACGATGTCGCTCGAGCAGTTTGCCACTCGCATCCACACCGAGAGTGACAAATGGGGGCCCGTGTTGCGGGCGAGCCGCCTGCCCCTGCGGGACGAAGGCAGAAGACAGAAGGATGAAGGATGAGCTACAGGTCTGCCTTGTGCCTTCTGCCATCTGCCTTGTCTTCCTCCTCCGGTGGCTTCACTTTCCGGAACATGCCAAGCAGCGTGAGGTCGTAGACGATCTTCAGCGCGCCGCACGCCACCAGCGGCCAGCCGAAGCTCGTGAGCGTCAGCAGGTAACCCGCAAGCGCGGGGCTCACCGCGGCTGCGAGGCTCCGCGGCACGGCGGTGATGCTCGCCGCCGCCGGCCGCTCGGCCGGCGAGACCACGGCCATGACATAGGAGGAGCGCGCCGGCACGTCCATGGACGACAGCGCTGCGCGCAGGAGCAGGAACAGCACGGCGAGCGGCAGCGTCGGCATCAGGGCGGCGAGGATGCAGAACAGGTTTGCCGGCAGATGCGTGAACACCATGGTGTTGATGAGGCCGATGCGCCGGGCAACCGCCGGGGCGGCGAGAAAGGACGCAGCCGCCAGGATGCCGGTCCAGAAGAAAATCGTGCCGGCGACTTCCACCGACAGGTCGAACCTGAGGAAGAGCCACAGCGCGAGCAGCGATTGCACGGCGAAGCCTCCCGCAAACGCATCGACGCTGAACAGCGCCGCCAGCCGCAGGACGATGCCTTTCGAATGCCCCAATGGCACCGCGCGGACCTCGTCGCCGCGCGCACCGGCCGATGCGAGGCGGCGATACAGCGCCAGGGCGACGAGTCCCGAGAGTCCGTAGAGCACGAACATCGCCTGCGTTGCCGCCTTGAGGTCGAGGACGTCCCACTGCGCGACGATGCCCGGGACAGCAGCGGCCAGCGCGCCCAGCGCGCCGACGAGGTTTCCCACCAGGCTGTAGCGCGCGAACAGCGCGGTGCGCTGCTCGCTCCGCGCCGCTTGCGACAGCAGCGATTGCTCGAGCGGCAGGAATACGCTGACGTCGCCACTCGACGGGTTGAGCGTTCCCACCACGGCGATCAGCAGCAACGGCCAGAAATCGGTGATGACCGCGAAACCGAACCCGGTGCCGAGCATGAGCAGGCATGCGATGGTCAGCATGACATGCATCCGGAACCGGTACGCAAACAGCCCGGTGAGCAGCGTGAGCAGTCCCGAGCCGAGCAGCGTCGCGGTGGCGATCAGGCCGACCTCGAACGCGCTATAGCCGAGCAGCGTCAGGTAGTACGGAAGCAGCAGGGCGACATAGCCGTCGGTGAAAGCGCGAATGCCGCGCGCCGCGAGGATCA
>DASWIC010000221.1:0-1779 GCA_036397875.1 Burkholderiales bacterium | reverse complement strand
CGCCGCGAGCTCGGCGACGTCTCGGCTCTTCACCTCGGTCCCGAGCACGTTGCCCTTGCGGTATTCCTCGACGGAGATTCCATAGTGCGCGGCGCGCGCGGCGAGCACCTCGCCGGTCCAGGCCCCGGTGTCGAACACGGCGTTCGGATGCAGCGTGTTGACCCGTATGCGGTCGACGCCCCATTCCAGCGCAGCGACGCGGGCGAGCTGGGTGAGCGCCGCTTTCGACGCGGAGTAGGCGGCCGCGCCCGGTCCCGGCGCCGGAACATTCTTGGAGCCGATGATGACGACGCGTCCCCCGTTCGGCGCGAGCTTGAGGAGCGGATGGCATTCGCGCAGGAGCGCGAGGTTGGCGTCGAGATTGACGTCCATTACCCGCCGCCACTCCGCAGCATCGAGCGCATCAATCCGCCGGCCGCCAGGGAATACGCCGGCATTCAACACCAGCATGTCGAGCCCGCCGAACGCGCGCGTACCCGCTTCCAGTGCGGCCACGACTTCGCGTTCCAAGGTCACATCGCACTTCAAGCCGAGATAGTCCGGACGGTCGCCCATGAGCCGCGTCACTTCGGAGTTGATGTCGAGGCCGATTACGGCGGCGCCGCGCTTGAGCATCACCTCCACGCAGGTCTTCCCGATGCCCGAGGCGGCGCCGGTCACGAGCGCGATTTCGCCCGCGAATACCGGCGACGCGCCCGCCTTCCTGAGCTTGGCCTGCTCGAGGTCCCAGTACTCAACGGCGAAGATGTCGCACTCCGCCAGTGCCCGGTAGCCGCCGAGCGCAGTCGCCCTCAGGATGACGTCGATGGTGTGATCGTAGATATCGCGCACGATGCGCGCGTCCCGGGCGGTGCGCCCGACGCAGCCCATGCCGAACACGGGGTCGAGGATGACGCGCGGAGCGGGATCGAGCGGGGTCTTCGGCTCCTTCGCGGCGGACGCGTTACGGTTGAAGTACTCGCGGTAGGCAGCCGCATAAGCTGCGACGTCGCGGCCCAGCATCGGCACGCGCTTGGTGCGGATCGCGTGATCCGGAGTCGCCGGTCCCTCCTGCGAGATCCTTGCGACGTCGGCATGGCGAGCGAAGGCGAGATATTTGGGGTCGGAATGGACGGCCAGCACGACCGGAAAGCCGGCGCTGGCGGAAATTTCCCGCCGCAGCCGCGCCAGGTCCGCACGCAGCGCCGGCGGCGCGCCGTCGCCGGCGGCCCGCGGCAGCTCCCACGCGCCATTGCGGGAAAGATAATCCTCGGCACGCTTGACGAGGGCGATCATGCGCTCGTAGGACTCCCGGGCGGTGGCGCCGAAGGAGAAGATGCCGTGATTGAGGAGCACCATCCCGATGGTGCCGGAATGGGCCTCCGCCGCGAACTGGCGCGCGCAGTGGCGCGCGAGATCGAACCCCGGCATCACGTACGGGACGATCACCGTGTCCTTGCCATAGATTTCGCGGGCGCGGCGCTCGCCATCGGGCGTGTTGGTCATGGCGAGCAGCGCGTCGGCGTGCGTGTGGTCCACGTACGGGTAGGGGAGGATCGCGTGCAGGATCGCCTCCACGGAAGGCGCCGGCGCGCCCGCGCGCGTGACCTGCGTCGCGAGCTCGTTCACCATCTGGGGATCGGTGAGGGTCTCCAGTTGTGCGAGCTTGAGGAGATGCGCCATGCGCACCGGCGCGAAGCCGTCAGATTCGATGGCCTCGAGGTCCCAGCCGCTGCCCTTGACGTAGAGGAGGTCCTCTTCCTCGCCGACGGCATTGCGCTCCCTCACCTTGACCGACGT
>DASWIC010000220.1:0-6186 GCA_036397875.1 Burkholderiales bacterium | reverse complement strand
TCGCGCGCGAAGCCGAAACTGTCTTTCGTCAACCTGCCGCAGCCGGCGTAGATATAGAACGCCCCCTGCGGCATCACCGGGATGTCGAAGCCGAGGCCGCGCAGCGCCGGCACCAGGTAGTCGCGCCGCGCGCGAAATTCCCGTCTGCGGCTCTCCAGTATCGCGAGCGTCTCCGGCTCGAACGCGGCGAGCGCTGCATGCTGCGCCGGCGTCGGCGCAGCGAGGTAGAGGTTCTGTGCCAGCTTGTCGAGCGCGCTCACGGCGCCCTCCGGCGCCACCATCCAGCCGAGCCGCCAGCCGGTCATGTTGAAGTACTTGGAGAAGCTGTTGATGACGAATACGTCGTCGGCGAGCGCGGCCGCAGTGGTGTACTCGCCCTCGTACACGAGGCCGTGGTAGATCTCGTCGACGATCAGCGCCCCGCCCCTGGCACGTGCGATCTCCGCCATTTCCGCGAGCCATTCGGTCGAGATCAGCGTCCCGGTGGGATTGGACGGCGAGGCGACGAGCGCCGCCGCGGTGCGCGGGCCCCATCGTCGCTCGAGGTGCGCCGGCGCCAGCTGATAGCCGCTCGCCGCGTCTACCGGCACCGGGCGCGGGATGCCCTCGACCACGCGCACGAAGTGCCGGTTGGCGGGGTAACCCGGGTCGGCCAGCAGCACCTCGTCGCCCGGGTCGATCAGCGCGGCGCAAACCAGCATCAGCGCCGCCGAGGCGCCGGTGGTAACGAGAATGCGCGCGGGTGACAGCTCGACACCGTAACGCGAGCGGTAGTAGCCGGCGATCGCATCCCGCAGCTGCGGCAATCCCGGCGTGGGCGTGTAGAAGAGCTCACCCTTTTCCAGCGCCCGCACGCCGGCGCGGATAATGGGCTCCGGCGTCTGGAAATCCGGTTCGCCGATCTCCATGTGGATGACGGAGCGGCCCTGCGCTTCCAGCTCGCGCGCCCGCGCGAGCAGCGCCATCACGTGAAACGGCTCGATCTCCGCCATCCGCCGCGCAAGGCGCATGTTGTCCTGCCGCCGGTTCAATGCGTGCGTTCCGACTCCATTTCCGTCCTGAGACTGAACGGCCCGGAGCCCATCGCCATGATGTAAAGGAGCCCCCCGAGTATGGCCAGGTTCTTCAGGAAATGATTGAGCTGATTCCGGTATTGGGCGGCGTCGACGGCCCAGAAGTTGTGGAACATGATGGTGGCCGCGACGGTGAAGACGGCGAGCAGCATTGCGCCCCAACGCGCGTGCCAGCCCAACATCACCATGAGAGCGCCGCCGAGCTCGAATGCGATGGCTCCGACCAGAAATAGCTCGGCGAACGGCATGCCTTTTGCCGCCATGGTTGACGCCACTCCCGAAAACCCGGTGATCTTGTGGAACCCGGATAACAGAAACAGCGGGGCAATCAGGGCACGCCCCAGAACCGGCCCGTAGACCTTCGACACGCTGTTCATAGGCCAATCTCCACCATGAGGGAGGTCCAGCACACGAGAATGCCCTGAATTCCCTCGTCCGTCACCTGCCACTAGTCCGCATCAGACCCGGTCCTGATGGGGCTCCGGCGCGAACCGCTCGACGAAGAAGTCCACAAACGCGCGCACCTTAGGCGACACGTAGCGCGTCGGCAGATAGAGCGCATAGACGTCATTGGCGACCGCGCCCTCAGCGGGCGCGCGAACGGCCCTTCGCCCGGCGTGCGCGTGCGGTCCGCACGCCCTTCGCCCGGCGCCCGCCCCCGGCCTTCAGGCCTCCGAGAAAGAGATCGATCATCGCCTCGGCCTGCCGCTCGAGCGGGAGATAGGCGGGATTGGCGAGCCAGCTGGAGATCAGCCCGTAGAGCATGGAATCGAGGCCGATGGCGGCGAGCCGCGGGTTCACGCTGGCCGGCAACTGGCCGCGCCGGATCGCGTTGCGTATGGCCTGCTCCGCGCGGTCCACGCAGCCTTTCTGGATGCTGCTGATGCGGCGCTTGACCCCCGCCATCTCCCCGAGGTACTCGCACTTGTGGGTGACAACGTCGAACACGCGCCGGCACTGGGCGTCGGTCGCGGTGCGCTTGAGGGCCGTTACCGCGCACGCCTTGAGCGAGGCCAGCGGATCCTCGATCGACTCATCGCTGCTGCGCGCGACCATCGCCTCCATCGGCAGCGTCACGCGGTTGACCATCGCCGCGAAGAGATCGCTCTTGTCCCGGAAATGCCAGTAGATGGCGCCGCGCGTCACGCCCGCCGCGCTGGCGATGTCCTCGAGCGAGGTGCGCGACACCCCGCGCGCGCTGAACATCCGCTCGGCGGCGTCGAGGATGTGATCGCGCGTCTCCAGCGCTTCGTCCTTGGTGCGTCGTACCACGCCGCGCTCCTGTCCCCGATCTGAAACCCGGGTCGAAATGAGGGTTGTAACAATTCACGTCTTTACATACATTCAGGATTGTATGTAAACTGGCGCCGTTCTGCAAACCGCAGGTGCCCGAGCGGCAACACGGCCGCGCCGGGCCAAGGGGAAACCAGGCCATGAACGAGCTCCTCCGATTGCCGCTGCCCGGCGCGCGTCTGCGCGCCGCGCTGCCGCTCACGCTTGCACTGTTCGCCGCGGGTTGCGGGCCTGCCGGTGGCCCGCCGCCCTTCCCGCCGCCCGTCGTAAGCGTCACGACCGTGGAAACCCGGGATCTGCCCGTGACCTACGAGTACGTCGCCCAGACCGCGGGTTTCCGCGAGGTCGAAGTGCGCGCGCGCGTCTCCGGCATCCTGCTCAAGCGCAACTACCGCGAAGGCGGCATCGTGAAGAAAGGCGAATCGCTCTTCTCCATCGATCCCGAGCCGTTCCGCGTCGCCCTCGCCCGCGCCGAAGCCGATCTGGGCATTGCGGAAGCGCGGCTCGCGCAGGCAAGACGCGAGGCGGCGCGGCTGCGCCCGGTACTCGAATCGAAAGCCGTGAGCCAGAAGGAGCTCGACGACGCCGTTTCCGCGGAGCAGATCGCGGAGGCCGAGGTGAAAAGCGCCCGCGCGCGCGTCAACGAAGCGCGATTGAATATCGAGTACACCCGCGTCGAATCGCCGATCACGGGCACCACGAGCCGCTCCGTGGCCTCCGAGGGTACGCTCGTGTCCGGACCCGGCGTGCTGCTGACGACGGTCACCCAGACCGATCCGATGTACGTGATCTTCGGCATCCCGGACCGCGAGCGGCTGGCGATACGGCGCGACGTCGAGGCCGGACGCCTGAAGATCCCCGACGGCGGGCGCTTCCAGGTAACGGTCAAGCTCGCCGACGGCAGCCTGTACGCCACGCCCGGCGTGCTCAGTTTCGCCGACGTGCGCGTCAATGCGCAGACCGGCACCAGCGAGGCGCGCGCCGAAATCGCCAACCCCGGCGGCCTGCTGCGCCCGGGAGAATTCGCGCGCGTCGTGCTCGCCGGCGCGGTGCGTCCCGGCGCAATCGTGATCCCGCAGCGCGCCGTGCTGGAAAGCCCCAAGGGCAAGTTCGCCTATATCGTCAACGCCGAAAGCAAGGCCGAGCCGCGCCCGCTCGAGGTCGGCGACTGGACCAGCGGCGGCTGGGTCATCAACGCGGGACTCAAGCCCGGCGACCGCGTAATCGTGGACGGCGTGTTGAAAATAGGACCGGGCGCGCCGGTCACGATTGCCGAAGATGCGGCCGCCCCCGCGGCACCCGCGGGGAAGCAGGCGCCGGAGCATAAGACAGCTCCGGCGGCCAGGAAGGTCTGAGGCGGCCGCATATGCTTTCACGCTTTTTCATCGACCGGCCGATTTTCGCGGCCGTGCTTTCGATCTTCATCGTCATCGCCGGGCTGGCCGGGATGCGCGTGCTGCCGATCGCGCAGTACCCGGAAATCGCACCGCCCGTGGTCACGGTGCGCGCCGTGTACCCCGGCGCGTCCGCCCTGGTGCTCGAGCAAACGGTGGCCGCGCCGCTCGAGAACCAGATCAACGGCGTCGAGAACATGCTCTACATGAGCTCGACCTCGACGTCGAACGGCACGGTCGAGATCCAGGTCACCTTCGACATCGGGTCGGACGTCGACACCGCCGCGCTCAACGTCAACAACCGCGTCAAGCAGGCCGAGCCGCGGCTTCCGCAGGAAGTGCGGCGCCAAGGCGTCACGGTCGAGAAAGGGTCGTCCTCGTTCCTGCAGGTGATCGCGTTCAGCTCGCCCGACGGCAGCCGCGATGACCTGTTCACCTCGAATTACGTCACGCTGAACGTGCTCGATGCGTTGAAGCGCATACCCGGCACGACCAACGTGCAGATCTTCGGCGCCAAGGACTACGCGATGCGCGTCTGGGTGCGCCCCGACCGTCTCGCGCAGCTGAAGCTCTCCCCTTCCGATCTGGTGCGCGCGCTGAACGAGCAGAACGCCCAGTTCGCCGCCGGCAAGATCGGGCAGTCTCCAACCGGCGGCCCGCAGGAGATGGTCTACACCATCACCACCAAGGGCCGGTTGTCCGAGCCGCAGGAATTCGAGAACATCGTGGTGCGGGCCAACGGCAACGGCTCACTCCTGCGGCTGAAGGACGTGGCGCGCGTCGAGCTGGGGTCCAGGGACTACGAGTTCATCGGCCGCGTCAACGGCCAGACGGCGACGCTGGTGGGCATCTTCCTCCAGCCGAACGCCAACGCGCTCGCGACCGCGGAACGCGTGACGGCGGAAATGACGCGGCTGAAGCGGGCCTTCCCGCCGGGGTTCGAGCACACGGTGGTGTACGACACCACGCGCTTCGTCAAGGTCTCGATCAACGAGGTGGTCCATACGCTGCTGATAGCGATGCTCCTCGTCTTTCTCGTGGTCCACCTCTTCCTGCAAAACTGGCGCGCCACCCTGATCCCGTTCGCGGCGGTGCCGGTGTCGCTGATCGGCACGTTCGCGGGTCTGGTCATGCTCGGCTATTCGATCAACACGCTGACGCTGTTCGGCATGGTGCTCGCCATCGGCATCGTGGTGGACGACGCCATCGTGGTGCTGGAAAACGTCGAGCGCATCATGCACGAGGAGCACCTGCTGGCGCGCGAGGCGGCGATCAAGGCGATGAAGGAAGTCACCAGCCCCATCATCGCGATCGTGCTCACGCTGTGCGCCGTGTTCGTGCCGATCGCCTTCCTCGGCGGCTTGACCGGCGAGCTCTACCGCCAGTTCGCGGTGACGATCTCGATCGCGGTGGTGATCTCGGGCGTCGTCGCGCTGACCCTGACCCCCAGCCTGTGCGTGCTAATACTGAAGCGCGAGCACAAGCAGCCCGGCCGGTTCTTCCGCTGGTTCAACGACTGGTTCCATCGCATGACGGGGCGCTACGTGGACGGCGTCAGCTGGATGCTGCGCCGGGGCGCCATCGCCGCCGTGCTCTTCGCCGGCATGGTGGCGCTTACGGTCGGGTTGTGGCGCATCACGCCGGGGGCGCTCGTGCCCGACGAGGACCAGGGCTATTACATTGCAGCGGTGTTCCTGCCCGACGGCGCGACGCTGGAGCGCACCGACAAGGTGGTGAACGAAGTCGTCGATATCATCCGCTCGAACCCCGCGAACGAGAACGCCATCGCTTTTACCGGCTTCGACTTCCTCGGCGGCGGCTTTCGCAACAGCGCCGCGACCATCTTCGTCACGCAGAAGCACTGGAACGAGCGTAAGGTCGCCACTCCGCAGCTGGTCGGCGAGTTTTTCATGAAGACCGCGCACATCAAGGAAGCGCTGGTGCTCGCTTTCGGCCCGCCGCCCATCTTCGGCCTCGGCAACGCGGGCGGTTTCGAGTTCTATATCCAGAACCGCGGCGAAGGCGGCCCCCAGCGGCTGTTCGAAGTCACGCAACAGCTGCTGGGCGCGGTGGCCCAGGATCCCATGTTCGGCCAGGTCAACACGCTGTGGCGCGCCAACGTGCCGCAGCTCTACGTCGACACCGATCGCGAGAAGGCCAAGGCGCTCGGCGTGCCGGTGAACGAGATCTACGACACGCTCGCGGCGACGCTCGGCACGTTCTACGTCAACGACTTCAACAAATATGGCCGCACCTGGCAGGTGCTGATGTCGGCCGAGCCGGCCTACCGCAAGCGCCCCGACGACGTCGGCGCGGTCTACGTGCGCTCGGAGCGCGGCGGCATGGTGCCGCTCGCGTCGCTGGCGAAGGTGAACTATTCCTCGGGACCGGATTCGCTCGACCGCTTCAACAACCTGCCCGCGGTC
>DASWIC010000219.1:0-42764 GCA_036397875.1 Burkholderiales bacterium | reverse complement strand
CTGGCGGTGTTGCTGCAGGAGGGCATCGGCGACACCATCCGGATTTCGCTCACACCCGAGCCGGGCGGGGACCGTACCCGTGAGGTGATCGTGGCGCAGGAAATTCTCCAGACCCTGGGCCTGCGCTCGTTCGCCCCGATGGTGATCGCCTGCCCGGGATGCGGGCGGACGACGAGCACGTATTTCCAGGCGCTCGCCGACAGGATCCAGAGCTGGCTGCGGGCCCAGATGCCGCAGTGGCGCGGCCGCCACCCGGGCGTCGAGAACATGCACGTTGCTGTGATGGGCTGCGTGGTGAATGGCCCGGGCGAGAGCAAGCATGCCAACGTCGGTATCAGCTTGCCGGGATCGGGCGAGAATCCGGTGGCGCCGGTCTACGTCGACGGCGTGAAGACGGTGACGCTCAAGGGCGAGCACATCGCGGCCGACTTCCAGCGCATCGTCGAGCAGTACGTCATCGACCATTACTCCAAGGATGCCCAGGCGGGCGGGGGAGAGCCGGCGAAGGACGCCGCGCACGCGTAGTTCCGGGGTGACCAGTGACCGGTGACCAGCGACCGGTAGAATGCTGCGACACCGAAACCGAGTCACCAGTCACCAGCCTGTCCTGAGCGAGGTCGAAGGGTCACCAGTCACGATGGTTTCCAGGAAGATACAGGCGATCCGCGGGATGAACGACGTCCTGCCCGACGCGGCGCACCAGTGGGAGTTTTTCGAGGAGACGGTACGCGACTGGCTGCGGGCCTACGGCTACCGCAACTTGCGCACGCCGATCCTGGAGAAGACCGACCTCTTTGTGCGCTCCATCGGCGCGGTGACCGATATCGTCGAAAAGGAGATGTATACCTTCGTCGACGCGCTGAACGGTGAGAGCCTCGCGTTGAGGCCGGAGGGCACGGCCGCCTGCGTGCGCGCGGTGATCGAGCACAACCTGCTCTACGGAGGCCCCCAGCGCCTGTGGTATTGGGGCCCGATGTTCCGTCACGAGCGCCCGCAGAAGGGGCGCTTCCGGCAGTTCCACCAGGTTGGGGTCGAAGCGCTGGGATTTCCCGGTTCCGACATCGACGCCGAGCATCTCACCATGTGCGCGCGCCTGTGGCGTTCGCTCGGACTCGACGGCGTCGAGCTCGAGTTGAATACGCTGGGTGACGCCCAGTCGCGCAGCCGCTACCGGCACCGGCTCGTCCGCTACCTCGAGGGTCACGAGCGCCGGCTCGACGCCGACTCGAGGCGGCGGCTGCGCGCCAACCCGCTGCGGGTCCTCGACAGCAAGAATCCGGAGATGGCGGAGTTGATCGCGGGCGCGCCGCGGCTCGCCGACGATCTGGACGAAGTGTCCCTGAAGAGCTTCGAGGACCTGCAGGGCAGGTTGCGCGAGGGCGGCGTCTCCTTCCGCATCAACGACCGCCTCGTGCGCGGGCTCGACTACTACAATGGCGCTGTCTATGAATGGGTGAGCGCCCGGCTCGGCGCGCAGAACGCGGTGTGTGCCGGCGGCCGCTATGATGCGCTCATCGAGCAGATCGGCGGCAAGCCCGCGCCCGCCTGCGGTTTCGCGCTGGGGGTCGAGCGCCTGCTCGCCCTGGTCGGGGACGGCGCGGTGCGGCCGGCGCCCGATGTCTACCTGGTGCGGCAGGGCGTCGCCGCCGATCGCTACGGCGCGCGCGTGGCCGAGCAGCTGCGTGATGGAGGGCTTGCCGTCGTGCTCCACTGCGGTGGCGGGGGATTCAAGTCACAGATGAAACGGGCGGACGCCAGCGGCGCGCGCTACGCGGTGATTGTCGGAGATGACGAGGCGGGCGCCGGGGTGCTCAGCGTGAAGCCATTGCGGGAGGCCGCGCAGCAGGTCCGCGCGTCGGTGTCCGAGGCGATCGATCTCATCAAGGGCAAGGCGTGACCGGTCACGCACTCAAGGAAATTGAATGGCATACGATCTCCAGGAACAGGAACAGCTCGAGGAGCTGAAGGCGTGGTGGAAGGATTACGGCAGGTTGGTGATACTCGGGATCACCCTCGCCGCGCTCGTGATCGCGGGCTTTCAGGGCTGGCGCTATCACCGCCACAGCCAGTCGCTTGCCGCGGTCGCGCTCTATGAGCAGCTCGAGCAGGCCGGGCGCGCCGGCGATCGCAAGAAGGTGTCCGACATCGCGACCGAGATCGCGGCGAAATACGCGTCGACGCCGTACGCCGCGTTTGGCGCGCTGAGCGCCGCCCGCATGAGCTTCGAGGGCGGTGACCTGCCCGGGGCCAAGGCGCGGCTCACGTGGGTCATGGAGCATGCGCGTCTCGACGAGTTGAGGGACGTCGCGCGCCTGCGGCTCGCCGGCGTGCTGCTCGATGAAAAGCATTTCGAGCAGGCGTTGAAGCTCCTCGAGGCAAAGCCGGGGGAATCGATGGCCAGCCTGTACGCCGACTTGAGGGGTGACATCCTGCTCGCCCAGGGCAAGGGCGCGGATGCGCGCGATGCCTACCAGCTGGCGCTCGACCGGAGCGAAGCGGGAAGTCCCTATCGCGCCACCCTGCAGCTCAAGCTCGATTCTCTGGGCGAGCCGAAGCGCTGACGAACGCCAGCTCGCGCTCGATCCCCCGCTCGTCGTTTTTCCTGAAATGGCGCCCTGGCAATCTCACGCGCTGCGGGCCGCTGCGGCGGCTGTGTTCCTCGCCGGCTGCGGCGCCACCCCGGGGCCGAAGCCGGCCGAACTCACCGAATTCAAGGCGGCGGCGGCACTGAATGTTCTGTGGGAGGGCAGCGTGGGCGCCGCGGAAAAGCATGTGTTCTTTCCGCGGGCGCACGCCGGCGTCGTCTACGCGGCCGGGGCCGACGGGAGCGTAAGGGGATTCGAGCAGGCAACCGGGCGATCGACCTTGAGCATCGACGCCGAGGAGCGCGTTTCAGGGGGCGTTGGCGTGGGCGGCAACCTGGTGCTGCTCGGCACGCCCAAGGGCCGGGTGCTCGCGTTCGATCGCGAGGGCAAGTCGCTGTGGCAGGCGCAGCTCTCCAGCGAGGTGCTAGCGCCTCCAGAAGCGCAGCTAGGCATCGTCGTGGTGCGTACCGGCGACGGCCGCATACACGGACTCGACGCTGCGACCGGCAAGGGCAAGTGGGTCTACCAGCGGGCGCTGCCTACGCTGTCGGTGCGCTCCCATGCCGGGGTGGTCGTTACCCAGGGAGGGGTGTTTGCCGGATTTCCGGCAGGGCGGCTGGTGGCGCTGGCGCTGAGCAATGGCAATATCGGCTGGGAAGCCATCGTCGCGCTGCCGCGCGGGACGACCGAGCTCGAACGGGTAGCGGACGTGACCAGCCTGCCGGTGATCGACGGCAAGCGGGCGTGCGCCGCGGCATTCCAGGGAAGGGTGGCCTGTTTCGACCTGTCGCGCGGGACACTGCTATGGGCGCGCGACGTGTCCAGCGTCGCGGGAATCGCGGTGGACGCGCGCTATCTCTACGTCACCGACGACAAGAACGCCGTGCAGGCACTCGACATGATGAGCGGCGCCAGCATCTGGCGCCAGGACAAGCTCTCCGGCCGCCATGTGAGCGGTCCGCTCGCGCTCGGGCGTCATGTCGTGGTGGGGGACTTTGAAGGCTATGTGCACCTGATCTCGCGCGAGGACGGCTCGTTCGCGGCGCGCATCGAGACCGACGGCAGCGCCATCCTTGCGCCGCCGATCGCGCTCGATGCGACGAGTTTTCTCGTGCAGACGCGCGCCGGCGGCATCTACGCGATTACCGTGCGGTAATCGGTGAATCATGCTTCCCATCATTTCGATAGTCGGCCGGCCGAGCGTTGGCAAGTCCACGCTGTTCAATCGGCTGACCCGGAGCCGCGACGCGATCGTGGCCAACGCGCCGGGCATGACGCGCGACCGGCACTACGGGCGCGGGCGCGTGGGCGCGAAACCGTACCTGGTGGTCGACACCGGTGGTTTCGAGCCGGTGGCGCGTGCAGGCATCGTCCAGCAGATGGCGCGGCAGACGCGCCAAGCGGTGGACGAGGCCGACGCGGTGCTGTTCATGGTGGACGCCCGCGCCGGGCTCACGCAGCAGGACCGCCTGATCACGGACGAGCTGCGCAAGAGCGGGCGCCGCGTGTATCTGGTCGTGAACAAGGCCGAGGGCATGGCGCCCGCGATCGCCGGCGCGGAATTCCATGCGCTGGGACTGGGTGATCCGTTGCCGGTTTCCGCCGCGCACGGGGATCAGGTGTCGGACCTCATGGACCTGGTGCTGGCGGAGCTGCCGTTCGCGCCGGAGCCGTCTCCGGAGCAGGGCCGCCGGCCCGAGATCGCGGTCGTCGGGCGACCCAATGTGGGCAAATCGACGCTGGTCAATACGCTGCTCGGTGAGGAGCGCGTAGTGGTGCACGGGGAGCCCGGCACGACCCGCGACTCGATCCATGTCGAGTTCGAGCGCGCTGGCCGCGCGTACACGCTCATCGACACGGCGGGGCTGCGCCGGCGCGGTCGCGTCGCCGAGGTCACGGAGAAATTCTCGGTGGTGAAGACGATGCAGGCGATCGAGGAGGCCAACGTCGCAATCCTCGTGCTCGATGCGCGGCAGGAGATCTCCGAGCAGGACGCGCACATCGCGGGCTATCTGCTGGAGGCCGGGCGCGCAGTGGTGGTCGCGGTCAACAAGTGGGATCGGCTTCCCGGGGAGGCGCGCGATCACACGAAGCGCACGCTCGCGCGCAAGCTCGGTTTCCTGGCATTCGCGCGCCTGCATTTCATCTCGGCGCTGACGGGCCAGGGGGTGGCCGCGCTGCTGGATTCGGTGGACGAGGCGTATGCCGCCGCGATGGCGCGCCTGCCGACCCCGCGCCTGAACCGCGTTCTTGCGCAGGCGGTTGCGCAGCAGGAGCCCCCGCGGGCGGGGGGCGTCCGCCCCCGCCCGCGCTACGCCCACCAAGGCGGGGTCAATCCGCCGCGGATCGTGGTCCACGGCAATGCCCTGGAGCGCGTGCCGGAATCCTACCGGCGCTACCTGGAACGTTTTTTCCGCGATGCTTTCCAATTGCAGGGAACCCCCCTGCGGGTGGAGTTCCGGTCGGGGGTGAATCCCTATCTGAAGCGCGCGGGTATTCGGCGCTAAATGCATGGCACAGCGGCAGAAAATCGAGTACAGTACCGCGCTCAAAAACACCATAAATACGAGGCAGAACATGAGCAACAAGGGGCAGCTGCTACAAGACCCGTTTCTGAACACCCTCCGCAAGGAGCACATACCGGTATCGATCTACCTGGTGAACGGCATCAAGCTCCAGGGCCAGATCGACTCCTTCGACCAGTACGTGGTGCTGCTCAAGAACACGGTCACCCAGATGGTCTACAAGCACGCGATCTCGACCGTCGTTCCCGCGCGGGCTGTCAACCTCCAGCTGGACCAGAGCTCCGAAGGCTGATGCGCTCTCGTCAAGTTGATGCTTGACCGTCCCGGGAACGGCACCGAGGCGGTGCTGGTCAGCCTCGACTTCGGCGAGGCCGGCTACGCGGAAGGCGTGCAGGAAATCAGCGATCTCGCGGCGAGCGCCGGCGTCAACGCCCGGGCGCTGGTCGGCGGGCGGCGCACGCGCCCCGATCCCGCGCTGTTCGCCGGAACGGGCAAGGTGGCGGAGGTGGCGCAGACGCTGGCCGCCACTGGCTCGCGCCTCGCCATCTTCAATCATGAGCTGACGCCGGCCCAGGAGCGCAATCTCGAGCGCGAGCTCGGGTGCCGGGTCGTCGATCGCGTCAGCCTGATACTCGACATCTTCGCGCAGCGTGCGCGCACCCACGAGGGGAAGCTTCAGGTCGAGCTCGCGCAGCTCGAGCACCTCTCGACCCGGCTGGTGCGAGGCTGGACCCACCTCGAGCGGCAGAAGGGCGGCATCGGGTTGCGCGGTCCGGGCGAGACCCAGCTCGAGACCGATCGGCGCCTGATCGGCAAGCGGGTGAAGGTCTTGAAGGAAAAGCTCGAGAAGGTGCGGGCGCAGCGCGCGCTCCAGCGCCGCTCGCGCGGCCGCAATCACCTGTTCACGGCTTCGATCGTGGGCTACACCAACGCCGGCAAATCGACGCTGTTCAACTGCCTCACCCGCGCGGGGGTCGTCGCCGCCGACCAGTTGTTCGCGACGCTCGATACCACCACGCGACGCGTGCATACCGGCAACGGCGCGCGCGTTGTGCTCTCCGACACCGTCGGCTTCATCCGGCGGCTGCCGCATACGCTGGTGGCGGCATTTCGCGCCACGCTCGAGGAGACGGTGCATGCCGATCTGCTGCTGCACGTCGTGGACGCGAGCGGCGAGGACCGCGGCGCCCGGATCGCAGCGGTCGATCAGGTACTGGGCGAGATCGGCGCGCAGGCGATTCCGCAGGTGCTGGTGCTGAACAAGATCGATCGCACGCGGCTTCCCGCGCGAATCGAGCGCGACGATTGTGGTAGAATTTCACGCGTTTGGGCGAGCGCCCGGACCGGCGAGGGAGCCGAGTTCATCCGCCTGGCGCTCGAGGAGCACGCCGGTGCCGCGCCGGCCTCCGCCGAACTCAAACGCACCGCCGCGGCATAAGAGCACTTCAATTTTTCATGCTGGCTTATTTGAGGACGTGCCGCGACGTTGTACGAGACCGCTCGCTGCGGCTGCTCGGTGTCCTGATGTCGCTCAATGACCCGCAGTGGGGGCGCCGTCCCGGCCAGGGCCCGCCCGACCTCGACGAGATCTGGCGCGAGTTCAACCGGAAGCTGAACGCACTGTTCGGGCGCCGCGGCGGCGGCGGCGAAGAGCCGCCGGGGCCGGGCGCCGCGCGGTTCGGCGGCGGCGCGGGTCTGCTGCTCGGGCTGATCTTCCTGGTATGGCTGGCGAGCGGCTTCTACATCGTCAACGAAGGCCAGCGGGGCATCGTGCTGCGATTCGGAAAGTTCGTTGAAACCACGTTGCCGGGTCCGCGCTGGCACCTGCCTTATCCCATCGAATCGGCCGAGGTCGTGAACGTCGCGGGCGTGCGCAGCGTGGAGGTGGGCTATCGCAACAACGTCAAGAGCAAGGTGTTGAAGGAATCGCTGATGCTGACGGACGATGAGAACATCGTCGACGTCCAGTTCGCCGTGCAGTACATTCTGAAGAGCCCGACCGATTACCTGTTCAACAACCGGGTGCCGGACGACTCGGTGCTTCAGGCGGCGGAAACCGCGATCCGCGAGATCGTCGGCAAGAGCAGCATGGACTTCGTGATTTTCGAGGGCCGTGCCGAAGTCGCCGCGCGCGCGCACAAGCTCATGCAGGAGATCCTCGACCGCTACGGCACCGGCATCAACATCAGCAAGGTGACGATGCAGAACGCGCAGCCACCCGAGCAGGTGCAGGCCGCGTTCGACGACGCGGTCAAGGCCGGGCAGGACCGGGAGCGGCAAAAGAACGAAGGGCAGGCCTACGCCAACGACGTGGTGCCGAAGGCGAAAGGCATGGCGGCGCGCCTCACGCAGGAAGCGGAAGGCTACCGCCAGCGCGTGATCGAGCAGGCGGAGGGCGATGCCTCGCGCTTCCGCCAGGTCGTGGCCGAGTACAACAAGGCGCCGCAGGTTACCCGCGACCGGCTCTACATCGAGGCGATGCAGCAGATCATGAGCAACACCACCAAGGTGCTGATCGACCAGAAGGGCGGCAACAGTCTGATCTACCTTCCGCTCGACAAGATCATGCAGATGACCGGCACCGGGCCGGGCGCGGGCGGGGCGAAGCCCGCCGATGCGCCCCCCGTCCAGGACCCTTCCACCGCGCGCTCGCGCGAGGCATTCCGCTCGCGCGAGCGGGAGTCGCGCTGATGAAAGCCCGTCTCGGCGCGATTCTGGCGGGGTTGGTGGTGGCGCTGGTCATTGGCGCGTTGAGTCTTTTCGTCGTCGACCAGCGCCAGAACGCAATCGTATTCCGGCTCGGCGAAGTCATCGCGGTCAAGACCGCGCCCGGGCTCTACTTCAAGATCCCGCTGCTCGAGAACGTGCGCTTCTTCGATATCCGGATTCTCACGATCGACAGCGCGGAGCCGGAGCGCTTCCTGACCTCCGAGAAGAAGAACGTGCTGGTGGACCTGTTCGTCAAGTGGCGCATCACCGACGTGCGCCAGTACTACGTGAGCGTCGGCGGCAACGAGCCGCTCGCGCAGACGCGACTGCTGCAGACCATCAACGACGGATTGCGCGCGGAATTCGGCAACCGCACGGTGCACGAGGTGGTATCCGGCGAGCGCGACAAGATCATGGATCTGATGCGCGAGAAGGCGAACGAGGACGCGACCAAGATCGGGGTGGAGGTGCTGGACGCGCGGATGAAGCGCGTGGAGCTCCCCCAGGAAGTGAGCGTGGATGTCTACCGCCGCATGGAGGCCGAGCGCAAGCGCGTCGCGAACGAGCTGAGGTCTACCGGCGCCGCGGAGTCCGAGATGATCAGGGCCGACGCCGACCGGCAGCGCGAGGTGATTGTCGCGCAGGCCTACCGCAACGCGGAGCGCACAAAAGGCGAGGGCGACGCCAGGGCGACGGCGATCTACGCGCGTGCCTATGAGCAGAACGCGGAGTTCTACGCGTTCTATCGGAGCCTCGAGGCCTACCGGGCGAGCTTCCGGGGCAGGAACGACGTGCTGGTGCTCGAGCCCAATTCGGAATTCTTCAAGTACCTCAGGTCGAGCGGCAGGCAGGGTAAGTAGAGGCGCCAGAACCCCTCACCCCTTCCCCCTCTCCCGAGCGGAGAGGGGGAATGTACCGTGCGGAAATGCCTCGCCAGTCATTTCCGCAAAAGAATGATTGATGGGAAAAATCCTGCTCACCGCGCTCGCGCTGATGCTCATCATCGAGGGCGTGCTGCCGTTCCTGCTGCCAGGCGTCTGGCGCGACACCTTCCGGCGCCTGACCGAGATGAGCGACGGCCAGATCCGCTTCATCGGTCTCACCTCTATGCTGGCCGGCCTGCTGCTGCTCTACCTCGTGCGCCCGTAGTCCGCAGGATGCGGGATACCGGAATCAGGATCCGGCGAAGGCGCCTGATTTCTCAACTATAATTCTCCCCCGAATCCCGGAACCTGAGTTCTGTCATGCGTACCTGGGCGCTGCCCGAATATATCGAGGACATCCTTCCGCTCGAAGCCGCGCGGCTCGAGCGGCTGCGACGCGAGCTGCTCGATCTCTTCCGTGCCCAGGACTACGAGCTGGTGATGCCGCCGATGCTGGAATACCTCGAGTCGCTGCTCACCGGCACCGGCCACGATCTCGACCTGCGGACCTTCAAGCTGGTCGACCAGTTCTCGGGGCGCATGATGGGCCTGCGGGCCGACATCACGCCCCAGGTAGCGAGGATCGACGCGCACCTGCTCAATCGCAAGGGCGTGACGCGGCTGTGCTATTGCGGCAGCGTGCTGCACGCTCTGCCCGCGACCCCGGGCGCGACGCGCGAGCTGATCCAGATCGGAGCGGAGATCTACGGCCAGGCGGGCGTCGCGGGCGACCTCGAAATCCAGGCCCTGCTGTGCCGCGCGCTGGCGGTCGCAGGCGTGCGCGGCGCGCGTCTGGATCTCGGCCACGTCGCGGTTTTCCGCGCCATTGTCCATGCGGCCCGCGTCGGCCCGGAGCTCGAGCGCGAGCTGTTCGAAGCGCTCCAGAAGAAAGATGTTCCCGGACTCGGGCGGCTCGCGCGCGCCCTAGATGCGAAAACCCGGTCGGCGCTCGCGTTGCTGCCGGAGCTCTATGGCGGGCCCGAAGTGCTGGTGCTCGCCGAGAAGAAGCTCCCGAGGATTCCCGAGCTGACCCGCGCTCTGGTGACGCTGCGCGCGCTCGCCAAGGCGTGCCCGATTCCGGCGAGCTTCGACCTCGCCGAATTGCGTGGATATCACTACCACTCGGGCGTGGTATTCGATGCCTACTGCGAGGGCATGCCTGGCGCGATCGCGCGTGGCGGGCGCTACGACCAGGTTGGCAAGGCATTCGGACGGCTGCGGCCGGCCACCGGTTTCTCGATCAACCTGCGCAGCCTCGCCGGGGCGGGCGCCGCGCCGCGGCGGCGCACGCCGGGCCGCGAGGGCAAGGCCCGATGAAGCGGACCGCGCGCAACGTGGTCGTCATCGGCGCCCAATGGGGCGACGAGGGCAAGGGCAAGATCGTCGACTGGCTCACGGATCATGCCCGGGGCGTGGTGCGCTTCCAGGGCGGGCACAACGCCGGGCATACGCTGGTGATCGGCGGCAGGAAGACGGTGTTGCATCTGATTCCGTCCGGCATTCTGCGCAAGAAGGTGGCGTGCTACATCGGCAATGGCGTGGTGCTGTCGCCGCGGGCGCTGGTCGAGGAAATCGCGATGCTCGAGTCCGCCGGCGTGGACGTGCGCTCGCGGTTGAAGATCAGCGAGGCGTGTCCGCTGATCCTGCCGTACCACGTCGCGCTCGATCAGGCGCGCGAGCACGCCAAGGGCGACTTCAAGATCGGCACCACCGGTCGGGGCATCGGCCCGGCGTACGAAGACAAGGTCGCGCGCCGCGCGTTGCGCGTGCAGGACATGTTCCATCCCGAGCGATTCGCGCGCAAGCTGAAGGAGCTGCTCGATTTCCACAATTTCGTCCTGGTGAACTATTTCCACGCGAAGGCGGTGGATTACCAGACGATACTTGACGAGACGATGAAGCTGGCGCGGGAGATCAAGCCCATGGTGGCGGACGTGCCACAGTTGCTCGATGCAGCGGGCAGATCCGGACAGTGCCTGCTGTTTGAAGGCGCCCAGGGCTCGCTGCTCGACATCGACCATGGCACCTATCCCTACGTAACCTCGAGTAACTGCGTTGCGGGAGCGGCGGCGGCCGGGGCCGGCATCGGGCCGCGGCACCTGCATTACGTGCTGGGCGTCACCAAGGCCTACGCGACGCGCGTCGGCTCCGGGCCGTTCCCCACGGAGCTCGACAACGACGCCGGCAGGCGGCTCGCGCGCCGCGGCAATGAGTTCGGCGCCACCACCGGCCGGCCGCGCCGCTGCGGCTGGTTCGACGCGGTCGCGCTCAAGCGCTCGATCCAGGTGAACGGCGTAACCGGGTTGGGCGTGACGAAGCTCGACGTGCTCGATGGCATGGCATCCGTGCAGCTCGCGGTCGGTTATCGCCTGGACGGCGCCCGCCGCGACGTGCTGCCGGTGGGCGCCGAGGCGCTCGAGAAGTGCGAGCCGGTTTACGAGGTGATGCCGGGCTGGGAAGCGGATACGGTCGGTCTGACGCGCCTCGCGCAATTGCCCAGGGCGGCGCAGAACTATCTGAAACGCATCGAGCAGGTGTGCGGAGTGCCCATCGACCTCATATCAACCGGCCCCGAGCGCGCGCAGACCATCGTGCTGCGCCATCCGTTCAAGGGAAAGTGATGAGTGATAGGTGATGAATGGCGGGCGACAGGTTAAAGCCGGCAGATGCAAGTGATCAGCGGTAACTCATCACTCGTCACTGATCACCCATCATTGGAGAAGTGGTGCCCAGGAAGGGATTCGAACCCCCACACCATTGCTGGCGCCAGGACCTGAACCTGGTGCGTCTACCAATTCCGCCACCTGGGCGTGCGGGCGCGATTCTATCCGAACGTGCCCCCCCGATCAAATGACCCGAAGAAAAAATCCATCGGCACCTCCCGCGCAGAAGCACCGCGCCCGCGATCCTCACTACGAGAGGGAAGCCGGCCGTTACGAGCGACCGGTGCCGAGCCGGGAATTCATCCTGGAAACATTGACGCAACGGGGCGTGCCCGTCGCCGAGGACGAGCTCGAACGGCTGCTGCGCATTGCGCCGGCGGAGCGTGAAGCGTTCTCGCGGCGCCTCGCCGCGATGGAGCGCGACGGGGAGCTCATGCGCAACCGCCGCAACGCCATCTGCGTGGTGGCGAAACTCGATCTCGTGCGCGGGCGCGTGCACGGTCACCCCGACGGTTATGGTTTTCTCGTGCGCGACGGCGGCGGCCCCGATCTGTTCCTCGGTCCGAAGGAAATGCGCGAGGTGATGCACGGCGACCGCGTGGTCGCGCGCATCTCCGGGGCCGACCGGCGCGGACGGCCCGAAGGCAAGATCGTGGAAGTGCTGGAGCGCGCGCAGCAACGCCTGGTAGGGCGGCTCTACAGCGAGCACGGCGTCCTGTTCGTCACCGCGGAGGACAAGCGCATCAGCCACGAATTCGTGGTTCCGCCGGACGCCGTCGGGGGCGCGAAACCGGGCCAGGTCGTGACCGTGGAAATCGTCGCGCAGCCGTCCAAGCACGCGCAACCCGTCGCGCGCGTGGTCGAAGTGCTCGGGAACTACGCGGATCCCGGCATGGAGATTGAGATCGCGCTGCGCAAGCACGCGCTGCCGCATGTCTTCCCGCGAGCGGTCGAGCAGCTGTGCGCGCGACTGCCGGACGCCGTCACCGAGGAAGACCGCCGGGGCCGGTCCGATCTCACGGGGCTGCCGCTGGTGACGATAGACAGCGAGAGCGCAAAGGATTTCGACGACGCCGTCTACTGCGAGCCAATCTCCCCCCACCCCCCTTTGGCAAAGGGGGGTGCGCAAATCCCCCCCAGCCCCCCTTTGTCAAAGGGGGGTGCGCGAAGTGCGGGGGGATTCGAGAGGGGAGGCGGAGCGGGGGGATTCCGGCTGGTGGTAGCGATCGCCGACGTCGGCCATTACGTGAAGCATGGAGACGCGCTCGACCTTGAGGCGCGCGCCCGTGGAAATTCGGTGTACTTTCCACGGCGCGTCATTCCGATGCTGCCCGAAAAGCTTTCCAACGGGCTATGTTCGCTCAATCCGGACGTGCCGCGACTCGCGATGGCGTGCGATATGCAGATAGGATCAGACGGCGCCATCCGGTCCTATCGGTTCCATCCGGCGGTTTTCCGGTCGCACGCGCGCCTCACGTATACCGAGGTCGCGGCGATGCTGGGCGACGAACGGGGCGCGGCGGCGCAACGCTATCGCGCCCTGCTGCCGCACATCCGGCACCTGCAGCGGCTCTACCAGTTGCTGGTGAAGGCGCGCGAGCGCCGCGGCGCAATCGATTTCGAGACCATCGAAACCGAGATGATCTTCGACGAGCATGGCAAGATCGACCGCATCGTGCCGGTGCGGCGCAATGACGCGCACCGCCTGATCGAGGAATGCATGCTCGCCGCCAATGTCTGCGCCTCGGATTTCCTGCGCGAGAACGATCACCCCATGCTCTACCGCGTACACGAGGGCCCGACACCGGAAAAACTTGCGGCGGTGCGCGAGTTTCTGAAGGGATTCGGGCTGCAGCTTGGCGGCGGAGAGGATCCCCACGCGCGCGACTACGCGAAGCTGCTGGCGCGCGTACGGGACCGCCCGGACGCGCAACTTCTGCAAACGGTGATGCTGCGCTCGCTGCAGCAGGCGGTATACAGCCCGGACAACGTCGGCCATTTCGGTCTCGCCTACGAGTCCTACACCCATTTCACCTCGCCGATCCGCCGTTATCCGGATCTGCTGGTGCACCGCGCCATCCGGGAGGCGCTGCGGCGGCGGCGCTACGAGCCGGACGACTGGCGCGCGCTCGGGGCGCACTGCTCGATGACGGAGCGGCGGGCGGATGACGCCACGCGCGACGTCGTGGCATGGCTCAAGTGCTACTACATGAAGGACCGCGTGGGCGAATCGTTCACGGGCAGCATCAGCGGGGTTGCCTCCTTTGGCGCGTTCGTCGCCCTGGATGACGTCTACGTGGAGGGCCTGGTACACGTTTCCGATCTCGGCAATGACTATTTCCACTTCGACGCGGCAAAGCACCAGCTCATGGGAGAGCGCACCCGCAAGCGCTATCGGCTCGGCGACCGCCTGCGCGTAGCGGTGGCGCGCGTGGACCTCGACACGAGCCGTATCGATTTCACGCTTGCCTGAAGGCCGTGACGAGTGCTGGGTGATGAGTGAAGAGCGCCTGATTTACGGCTTCCACGCGGTCGTCAGCCGGCTGCGGCAAAAGTCGGTCGGCGTCCGGGAGCTGTACATGGATTCTGCGCGCAATGACCGCCGCGCGCGCGACCTGGCGCAGGCGGCGCAGTCGCGCGGCGTGCGCGTGATCATGATCGACGGCGCCCGGCTTGATGGCATGACCGGCCATGCGCGCCATCAGGGCGTTGCCGCGCGGGTGGCGGCCACGGCCCCGGCGCAGGATCTGGACAGCGTCCTCGACGCTCTGGCCGAACCCGCGCTGCTGCTGATCCTGGACGGCGTGACCGATCCCCACAATCTCGGCGCGTGCCTGCGCGTGGCCGACGCCATGGGCGTGCACGCCGTGGTGGTGCCCAAGGATCGCGCCGCGGGCATCACGCCCGCAGTGGAGAAAGTGGCGAGTGGCGCGGTCGACACCGTGCCGCTGGTCGCGGTCACCAATCTCGCGCGCGCCATGCGCGAGATTAAGGAGCGCAACATCTGGGTGGTCGGCGCGGACCAGGGCGCCGCGCGCGAGCTCTATGCGATCAAGCTCGAGGGCGCGCTCGCGTGGGTGCTGGGGGCGGAGGGGGAAGGCATGCGGCGGCTCACGCGCGAGAGCTGCGACGAGCTGGTGCGCATCCCGATGCTCGGCGCGGTGGAGAGCCTGAACGTGTCGGTATCCGCGGGCATCTGCCTTGCCGAGACGCGCCGCCAGCGGCAGCTGCGCACCTGACTGGCGCGCCGCGCAGCGGGTGTCTCAGGCGACCCGGTTCGCGGCCGCCAAGCGCGCTTTCAGCAGGTATGCGATTGCCTCTGCCACTGATTCGGCGACGGTCATGCGCGCGCCGTTCAGCTCGAGTTCCGGTCGCAGCGGCGGCTCGTAGGGGTCGTCGATGCCGGTCATATGCAGGAGCTCGCCCGCCCGGGCCCTGGCGTACAACCCCTTCGGGTCGCGCCGCTCGCATTCTGCAAGCGGGGTCGACAAGTAAATTTCAATGAAGCTGCCGCAGCGCGCCACCATGCGACGCATCTCGTCGCGGTCGGCCGCATAGGGCGCAATCAGCGAGCAGACCGCAATGCCGCCGTGTTTCGCGATTTCCGCGGCAATGTAGCCGTGGCGCAGCACATTAAGCCGTCGGTGCTCGCGTGAGAAGCCGAGCTCGCTCGAGAGCAGCTTGCGTACTTCGTCGCCGTCGAGCAATGTCACCTGGCGTCGAAAGCGGCCCGAAAGCTCGGCCGCAAGCGCTCTCCCGAGCGTGGTCTTGCCCGCAGCGGGGAGGCCGGTGACGAGGAACGCGATTCCGCCGTGACCGCGATTCTTCAAGCGTGTATTCTCGTCCGTCATCGCGACATCAATGAAGAAGCCGCAATGTGTCAGCCGTTCGCACGCGTGTCAATAGTACACAGGGCGGATGGGACGAGCGCTTGTGGCAACAGAGTCCCGCGATACGGGCCAAACCGGAGGAAGCAGGGTAGTGATGGGCAGAATTGCACGAGTGGCAACGGTACTCACGGCAGTTGCCTGCCTAGCTGGACCACCCATCGGCGTGCGCGCGCAGGCGCCAGCGGAAGTCGTCACGGCGCAGCGTTTCACGATCAACAGCTTCGAGGTCATGGGCAACACTCTGCTGCCCGTGTCCAATCTCGAGTTCCTGTTCGAGCCCTACACCGGACGCGACAAGGATTTCGCCGACATCCAGCGGGCTCCGGGGCCTGTTCAACGTGAGCGGAAGCGGCACCATCGGCATCGTGCGCTGGAACACCGTCCTGCCCAAATGGGGGGATACCGAACAGAAGGTGTCATTCGGGCTTGATTACCGCGCGTTTGATAACGAGGTTCTGCTCCAGGGCTCGGGCAACCTCGTGCCTGACGTGGTCATACATCCGGTCAGCCTCAACTACGGGGCGCTGTGGCGGGGAGCGGCGGCGGAGCTGTCGTTCTACGGCAACTATTCACGGAACATTCCCGGCGGCAACGACGGCAGGGAGGAAGACTGGAGATCGGACCCTGGCAGCCGACAGACTGTCGTCGATGACTACCAGATCCTGCGCCATGGATTCAATTTCGTCCGCCAATTCCAGAGCGAGTGGCAAATGCGGTTGGGCTTCAGCGGGCAGTACACCGAGGATGCACTGATTCCGGGAGAGCAATTCGGCGTTGGCGGTCCGGACACCGTGCGCGGTTACCTGTTGCGTGAGCTGGCCAAGGACGAGGGCTACGCCACCCAGCTTGAACTCTATACGCCGGACCTGGCCCAAAACGCCGGCCGGTCCGACAGCCTGCGCACCCGATTGCTCGCGTTCTACGACTACGGCTCGGTCGAAAACAACGACACGGAACCCTCGGACCGGGAGTCCATCGCCAGCGCGGGCTTGGGGCTGCGCCTGGGTTATGGCAAGACACTCAGCTTGCGTCTCGACGGCGCCCAGCTCCTGAAGGAAACTGCCGAACGGGAGAAAAACAGCTGGCGCGCCAGCTTCGCCCTCGCGCTGATCTTCTAGCACCCGCGCTCGGCGAGGAGCGCCCGCGCAGCAGTTTGCGGTCCGGGTTGGAGCGTTACCCGCAGCAGCTTGGATCGGTTGAAATAGTCCTGTATAATCCGCGCCTTCATGACTACGGCGAGGTGCCGAAGTCATCATCCTTGCCTCACCGCGTGCACCATGCGGGAGGCTTGGGGATCCTGGACTCAGGAACCCTCAACCCATAAAGGAGAAATGCCGATGCGGCATTACGAGATCGTTTTCATCGTTCATCCGGACCAGAGCGAGCAGGTCCCGGGCATGGTCGAGCGCTACCGCCAGATGGTCACCGGCCGGAGCGGGAAGATCCACCGGCTGGAAGACTGGGGCCGGCGCCAGCTCGCCTTTCCCATCCAGAAGGTCCACAAGGCGCATTACGTTCTGATGAACGTCGAGTGCGATGGCGAGACGCTGAACGAGCTCGACCACGCCTTCAAGTTCAACGACGCGGTGCTGCGCCACCTCATCGTCAAGATGGGAGGCGCGGCGACGGCGCCCTCGCCGATGATGAAGGAAGAGAAATCGAGGTCGCTGACCGCCGCCGCCGAGGAGGGAGCCAAGCCCGCCCCGGCTGCGGAAGTGGCGACCGCTCAAACTTGACGAACGAGGTTGAGCTGACCGGGGAACTGACCGCTATCGAGCCGCTGCGCTACACGCCCGCCGGCATTCCCCTCGTCACGTTCCGGCTGCTGCACCGATCGCAGCAGGCGGAGGCGGGCCTCAAG
The DNA here is from genome assembly GCA_036397875.1 of Burkholderiales bacterium. Classification (GTDB taxonomy): domain Bacteria; phylum Pseudomonadota; class Gammaproteobacteria; order Burkholderiales; family SG8-41; genus SG8-41. Next base: position 25,608 of record DASWIC010000219.1, on the reverse strand, counting down.
CGCGATGTCGACTGCGAGGTGAGCGGGGTGGCGATGGCCGAAGTGGCCGTGGCGCTGTCCCATCTCAAGCCGGGGCAGGCGGCACGGGTGAAGGGGTTCCTCAACCGCAGGAGCCGGATGAGCGCGCAATTGATTCTTCATGCAACGGAAGCACTCGCGATAAGGGAATAGTCATGGCGATGGGAAGGCAGGGCATGTCGAGAGGACCGGGGGGCCGGGGCAAGGGCAAAGGCAAAGGCAAAGGCAAGTTCGGCAAGGGCGGGAAGGGCCGCGACACGCGCGGCGGCCGCGGGCAGTTGTTCCGCCGCCGGCGGTTCTGCCGCTTCACGGCCGAGAAGGTGAAGGAGATCGACTACAAGGACATCGGGGTGCTCAGGGAATTCATCAACGAGAACGGCAAGATCATCCCGGCGCGCATTACCGGCACCAAGGCGCGCTATCAGCGGCAGTTGAGCGTTGCCATCCAGCGCGCGCGGTTTCTCGCGTTGCTGCCCTATACCGACCTCCATTAATGGCACGCAGTGAGCGGACAAGACCGTTCCGAAGGAACTAAGGCATGCAAGTAATCCTGCTCGAAAAAATCGTGAATCTGGGAGGGCTCGGGGATGTCGTCAAGGTGCGCGCCGGATTCGCCCGCAACTACCTGATTCCTCATGGCAAGGCGAAACGCGCCACACCGGAAAACGTGGCCGAGTTCGAACGGCGCCGCGCCGAGCTGGAGCAGGCCCAGTCGGACGCGCTCGCCAAGGCCCAGGAGAAAGCCGCCAAGCTCGACGGCCTCCTGGTGCAGATCACGCAGAAGGCGGGTGTAGACGGCAAGCTCTACGGCTCCGTCACCAACGTGGACATTTCGGAGGCGCTGAAGGTCCAGGGCTACGAGGTGCCGAAGGCCACGATTCGCATGCCGCAGGGCCCCCTCAAGACGGTCGGCGACCACCCGATCAAGATCGCGTTGCATGCCGATGTCGTGGTCACGGTGTCCGTTTCGGTGCTGGGAGAACAGTAACGAGCTGTTCCTCGCGAGTACGCAGCACTCGGAGCAGCACGCTTATACGTTCATTCGAAACGAAAATTTGTTCGTGAAAAAAGGGCTGGCACCAGCCCTTTTTTTTCTGTAGATTCCCAGATCGTCGCGCGGCTCCCGCGCGAAGATAGCTCCCGGTCAAGAAACGCGCACAGCGAGACAGCAGCGGCACGCGGCATGGCTCAGGCCCAGGTCACCTCGATCGCTAAGGACGCCCAGGTCGAGGCAGCGCGGATCCCGCCCCAATCGATCGAGGCCGAGCAGTCGGTGCTCGGAGGACTGCTGCTCGACAACTCGGCCTGGGACCGCATCGCCGACCTCATCGGCGAGCACGATTTCTACCGCGCCGACCACCGGCTGATCTTCCAGCACATCGGCGAGTTGATCGAGCACGGCAAGCCCGCCGACACGCTCACCGTGGCCGAGAGCCTCGAGCGCAGCGGCAACCTGGGTGAAATCGGAGGGCACTCGTACCTGGCGTCGCTGTCGTTGAACACCCCGAGCGCGGCCAACATCCGCCGTTATGCCGAGATCGTGCGCGAGCGCTCCGTCATGCGCCACCTTGCCGCCGTCGGCGCCGAGATCGCGGATTCCGCCTTCAGCCCCGGCGGCCGGACGGCGGGAGAGTTACTCGACCACGCCGAGGGACGCGTGTTCGAGATTGCCGAAGCGAGCAGCCGCGGCAAGCAGGGCTTTCTGGGGATAGACGAGCTCGCCGCGCGGGTGGTCACCCGCATGGACGAGCTGTATCACTCCGACAATCCGAGCGACATCACGGGCATCCCGACCGGCTTCACCGACCTCGACCAGAAGACGGCGGGCTTGCAGCCCGGTGATCTCATCATCGTCGCCGGGCGGCCGAGCATGGGAAAGACCGCGCTCGCCCTGAACATCGCCGAGCACGTCGGCATCGATTACGGACTGCCGGTCGCGGTCTACAGCATGGAAATGAGCGGGGAGCAGGTGGCGATGCGGATGCTGGGCTCGATCGCGCGCGTGAGCCAGCACAAGATCCGCACCGGTCGCGTGGAGGAAAACGACTGGGCGAACGTGACCGCGGGCCTTGCCAAGCTGCAGAACGCCAATATTCACATCGACGAGAGCGGGGCGTTGAATCCCCTGGAGCTGCGCGCGCGGGCGCGCCGGCTCTACCGCCAGTGCGGGAAGCTGGGGCTGGTGGTCGTCGATTACCTGCAGCTGATGTCCGCATCCCGTGCTGACAACGAGAACCGCGCGACGGAGCTCTCCGAGATCTCGCGCTCGCTCAAGGCGCTGGCGAAGGAATTGCACGTCCCGATCGTCGCCCTCTCGCAGCTGAACCGCGGCGTGGAATCGCGGACCGACCGGCGTCCGCTCATGTCGGATCTGCGCGAAAGCGGAGCGATCGAGCAGGACGCCGACTTGATCCTCTTCATCTACCGCGACGAGGTATATCGTCCCGACACGCCGGACAAGGGCATTGCCGAGGTCATCATCGGCAAGCAGCGCAACGGGCCGATTGGCACCGTGAAACTGACGTTCCGCGGCGAGTTCACGCGCTTCGAGAACTACGCCGATCCCGGACGCTTCTAACTTCGTCGTTTCTCGTCGCTAAAGCGCCTCGGCGGCGTAGTCGGCAAGGCGCGAGCGTTCCCCGCGCGTCAGCGTGACGTGCCCGCTGTGCGACCAGCCTTTCATGCGGTCCACCACGTAGGTGAGCCCCGAGCTGCCCTCGGTGAGGTAGGGCGTGTCGATCTGCGCGATATTGCCGAGGCACACCACCTTGGTGCCGGGGCCCGCCCGCGTGATGAGCGTTTTCATCTGCTTGGGCGTCAGATTCTGCGCCTCGTCGATGATCAGGTACTTGTGGATGAAGGTGCGCCCGCGCATGAAGTTGAGCGACTTGACCTTGATGCGCGAGCGGATGAGATCCCGGGTGGCCGCCCGCCCCCATTCGCCCGCTTCGTCGTCGGTCTTGTTGAGCACGTCGAGGTTGTCCTCGAGCGCGCCCATCCACGGGTTCATCTTCTCCTCCTCGGTGCCGGGCAGAAAGCCGATGTCCTCGCCCACCGGCACTGTGACCCGCGTCATGATGATCTCGGTGTAGGTCTTGTGCTCCAGCGTCTGCATCAGGCCGGCGGCCAGCGTGAGCAGCGTCTTGCCGGTGCCGGCCTGCCCGAGCAGCGTCACGAAGTCGATCTGCGGGCTCATGAGCGCGTTGAGCGCAAAATTCTGCTCGCGGTTGCGCGCGGTGATGCCCCACACGTTGTGGCGCTGGCCGGCATAATCGCGCAGCGTGGCAAGGACCGCGGTCTTTCCTTTCACTTCCTTGACCTGGGCGTGGAACGGGCGCTCACCCTCGAGGTAGACGAACTCGTTCACCAGCAGCTGCGCGGAGAGCGGGCCGCGCACGCGATAGTAGACCTGCCCGGACTGCTGCCACGATTCCATCTCGCGGCCATGGCTCTCCCAGAAATCTCCCGGCAATTCGCGTGATCCGGTGTAGAGGAGGTCGGTATCCTCGAGGACCTTGTCGTTGAAGTAGTCCTCCGCCGCAAGCCCCAGCGCACGCGCCTTGATGCGCATGTTGATGTCCTTCGTGACCAGGATCACCTGGCGCTGGGGATGCGCTTCCTGAAGGTGCTTGACGACCGCAAGCACCTGGTTATCGGACTTGCCGGCGGCGAGGCCGGCGGGAATGTCGCCGTTGATGGACTCGGTCTGCAGGAACAGGCGCCCGGTGGCGGTCTTGTCGCCGTGGATCGCCAGCGCGATGCCCGCGGCGATCGCCTCGTCCCAGCGGCCGATCATCTCGTCGAGATAGCGGCTCGCCTGGCGCGCGTTGCGCGACACTTCGGACACGCCCTGCTTGTTGTGGTCGAGCTCCTCGAGCGTCGCCATGGGGAGGTAGAGGTCGTGCTCCTCGAAACGGAACAGGCTCGTGGGATCGTGCATCAGCACGTTGGTGTCGAGCACGAAGAGCTTCGAGGCGGAGGGAAAGCGGGCGACGACGGACGAGGGCGCGGACGCGGTCTTGCGCTGGCTCATTTGAGTGTCTTGACGAATTCGAGCACTTCCTGCACGTGGCCCGGAACGCGGACTCCGCGCCACTCGTGTCGCAGCAGCCCCCGGGAGTCGATGGCGAACGTGCTGCGCTCGATGCCCCGCACCTTCCGGCCATACAGACTTTTCATCTTGATGACGCCGTAGAGCTTGCAGGCCTTTTCCTCCTCATCCGACAGCAGGTCGAACGGAAATCGCATCCTGGCCTTGAACGCTTCATGTGACTTGATGCTGTCGCGCGATACCCCGTAGATCTCGCAGTCGAGCTTCTGGAATCCCGCATAGTGGTCGCGGAAATGCTGCCCCTCCGTGGTGCAGCCCGGGGTATTGTCCTTCGGGTAGAAATAGAGCACGAGGGGAGCGCCTTTGGCGCGGGAGAGGCGGAAGGTCTTGCCACCGGTGGCAGGCAATTCGAAGTCGGGTGCAGGCTGGTCGAGCATTCGGCTGAGCGGTTCCTCCTCGCGCTCGGGTTTTGCAGCAATGGTGAAGGAAACTGCCGCTACGCGCAAGCGACGGAAATTCAGGGGAAAAAGCCGATGCGTCGGCGCGGCGAGGGGCCGCCGCTCAGCGGTCCCGGGGGCTCGGTTCGGCGAGGAATTCCTTGCCCTCGGTTGCGACGGTGTCACGTGCCGCGCCAGGCGCCGGCAGCGCGACGCTGCGGCGCGGCAGGCGGGTGAGGTCCAGTCCGGCTGCATAGTCTCGCAGCGCAACCACCTGGTAGCCGAGCGCCTGCCAGCCCGCGAGCAGCGCGCGCAGCGCGGGCGCGAACATCGTTCCCTCGACCTCGGCGCGCAGCGCGTAGACGTGGCCGGTCGGCGGCGGCTCACGGCTCGCTGCGAGCAGGCGCTGCACGGCTTCATCGGGCGAGTGGCCCTCGGCGAGCAGCTCGTCGAGAGTGGGCAGTGTGGTCGGCAGCTGCGGGCAGGCGACGAGCTCGCCGCGGACGACGGGAATGTAGGGGCCGGTGCCGCGCGTGTCTGAGCCGTGCCGGAAGCCGAGCCGCTGCAGGTAGCGGAAGGCGTAGCGGTTCATTCGCCATCCCGGCGCCCCGTGGGTTAGCGCGGGGGTCCCGAAAATCTCCTCGTAGCGCTCCCGGGCCCGGCGCATCGCGGCTGCGGTCCATGCTTCGCCCGCCGACGCGATGCGCTTCAACCAGTCTACTCGGTCGTGGGCCAGGATGCCGGCCTCGTGTCCATCCGCCTGGACCGAGCGCATCGCGTCCGCGCCGCGCCTGCCGATGTCGGCGCCGGGCAGCAGTGTGCCCGAGAACAGGGCGACAAGACCGTAGCATTTCACCCGCGGCACGCGCGGCAGGCTGCCGAGCGCGCGCCCGGTGTGATCCGGGCCGAGGCTGAACAGGAACGTTGCGCTCGCGTGCGCCTCCTTGAGGGCTGCGGCGAGCCGCGGCACGGCTTCGCGCGTGCCGCGCAGGGTGGCTACCTCGATGCGCAGGCCGAGCTTCACAAGCGCTCGCCTTCGAGGCAGCGGCGGGCGAGCGCGGCAAACGCCGGGTCATCGACGCTGCCGAGGGCGAGCTTCAGCGCGCGCGGCAGCGCGGTGTAATGCTTGGCGGTCGAGCGGGTGTAGGCCGGATCGTAATGCCGTACCAGCAGCTCGACGATGAGCTTGTCCCAGCGCCGCGCCAGCGCGAGCTCCCGCCACTTCGCGATGATCGCGTAGCCATGCAGGGGCAGGAGGCACTCCAGCCGCTGGACCAGCGCTTCGTTCCGGTCGAAAAAATGCGCATACTCGTGCTTGAGGAGTTCGACCCGGGCCGCGTCCGGCGTCTCGAGCACGATGCACTCGGCTGCCCACATGGCCTTGATCAGCGCTTCGGGCACGCGCAGCACGCCGATCTTCCTGCTTTCGGCCTCGACATAGACGGGGCGCCCGCGGTCGAATCCGCGCAGCGCCGCCCACACCAGGCTTTCGAACATTTTCTGCGTCGGCTGCGGGGTGTCCGGCAGCTCCCCGAGCACCGAGCCGCGGTGCGCCGCCAGCGCTTCCAGGTCAAGTACTTGCCCGCCCGCTGCCGCCAGCGCGCGCAGCAGACGGCTCTTGCCGCTGCCGGTCAGCCCGCACACGACTCGCAGCCGCAAGCGGCGCGGCAGGCGCTCGAGGTCCGCGACGACTGCCCGGCGGTAGGCGCGATAGCCGCCGCCGAGCCGGCCAACCCGCCAGCCGACCTGGTGCAGCACGTGCGCGAACGCGCCGCTGCGGCTGCCGCCGCGCCAGCAGTAGATCAGCGGCCGCCACTCGCGCGGCCGGTCGAGAAAGCGCTCGTTCAGATGCCGCGCGATACTGGCGCTGACCAGCGCCGCGCCGATCTTCTTCGCTTCGAACGCGGAGCGCTGCTTGTAGATCGTCCCGACGCGCGCGCGCTCGGCGTCGTCGAGAGCCGGGCAGTTGATCGCTCCGGGAACATGGTCTTCGGCGAATTCTCCCTCGGAACGAACGTCGATAATCTCGTCAAAGTGGGAGAGTTGTGCTACGGTTGCCGTTGCCGGTCCCCGTACGGGAATCCCTGTTTTTTCTGCGCGCACCGGCCTAGTTTACGGGAAAACATGAACCAGCCTAATGAAGGCGCAGCGATCCGGCTGACCCAGCTCGCGCACGGCGGCGGCTGAGGCTGCAAGCTCACGCCGGCGTTGCTGAGCGAAGTGCTGGCGGGAACGGCGCCCGGGAAAGCGTGGCCGAATCTTCTGGTCGGCCACGAAACGAGCGACGATGCCGCGGTGTATCGCCTGAGCGATACCCAGGCCCTGGTCGCGACCACGGATTTCTTCGCGCCCATCGTGGACGATCCGTACGACTTCGGGCGCATCGCCGCGACCAACGCGATCTCGGACATTTACGCGATGGGCGCGCGCCCCATCATGGCGCTGGCGCTGCTCGGTGTGCCGCTCGGCAAGCTCCCGACGTCGGCCGTGCAGCGCATCGTGGCCGGCGGTCGCGATGTGTGCGAGCAGGCAGGTGTGCCAATCGCCGGCGGGCACTCCATCGACTCCCCCGAGCCGCTGTACGGGCTGGTGGCACTCGGGTTGATCGACCCGGCGAAGGTGAAGCGCAACGACCGCGCCCGGTCGGGCGACGTCCTGATCCTCGGCAAGGGGCTCGGCATCGGCGTAATGGGTGCCGCGCTCAAAAAGGGCGAATTGAAGGAGAAGGCCTATCGCCAGATGCTGGAATCCGCGACGCAGCTCAATACGCCGGGCCTGCGGCTCGCCGAGATGGAAGGCGTGCACGCGCTGACCGACGTCACCGGCTACGGCCTGCTCGGCCATCTGCTCGAAATCTGCCGCGGCTCGAAACTCCAGGCGCGGCTCGAGTTCGACCGGGTGCCGATCCTGTCGGCGGCGCGCCAGCTGGTGGAGGCCGGTTACGCGACCGGCGCCTCGGATCGCAACTGGGCAAGCTGCCAGGAAGCGGTGCAGCTGCCAGGAGAGTGGCCGGTGTGGCGCCGCAAGATCCTGACCGACCCGCAGACGAGCGGCGGCCTGCTCGTCGCGTGCGATGCCGGCACCGCGCCCGCCGTGCTCGACGTCTTCAAGCAGGAGGGATTCGGTCACGCGGCGCAGATCGGTACGCTCCGTGCCGGCGCACCGTGTATCGTCGTTACCTGACCTTCAAGAGCGGGCGCAGCTCCTTCCACACCGTGTCGAGCATCAGCGGCTGCGCCGCAGCGCTCGGGTGGATGCCGTCGTCCTGAAAGAACTCGCGGTCGTTGGAAAACCCATCCAGGATAAACGGCACCAGGGGGAGCTTCCGGCTGCGCGCCACTGCGCTGAACACCTCGTGGAACTTCTCGGTATAGGCCGTGCCATAGTTCGGGGGCAGACGGATGCCGACCAGGAGCACGCGGGCCTTGGCGCGGCGGCATGCATCGCTGATCGCCTTGAGGTTGCGGCGGATCGAATCCGGTGTCGCGCCGCGCAGGCCGTCGTTTGCGCCGAGCTCGAGGATGACGAGGGCAGGGCGGTGCGCCTTGAGTGCGTCACCAATGCGGTTGCGGCCACCCAGCGTCGTTTCCCCGCTGACGCTCGCGTTGACTACCTTATAATCGAGCTTTTCCGCGCGCAGGCGTTGCTCGAGCAGGTGTACCCAGCCCTGCTCCCGGGGCAGGCCGTATCCCGCCGACAGACTGTCGCCGAAGACCAGGAGGGTCGCGGCGAAGGAGGGCGCGAACGGCAGCGCCAGCGCCAACGCCAACACGGAACGCACTACGATGTCGATGAGCCGCGCGCGCACCATCCTCAGGGCCTCGGGAATCGGCAAGCAGGTTACCACCGGCAATACCGAACTGACCATTTTGAGCGGCGTGAGTTTCGAAGTCCGCGCCGGCGAAGCGGTGGCGATCGTGGGCGTGTCGGGCTCCGGCAAGTCCACCCTGCTCGGGTTGCTGGCAGGGCTCGATACCCCGAGCGCAGGCACGGTCGGCATCGACGGACAGGATCTGTTCGCGCTCGATGAGGACGGCCGCGCCGCGCTGCGCGGGCGCATGCTCGGGTTCGTATTCCAGTCCTTCCAGTTGCTGCCGGCGATGACTGCTCTCGAGAACGTGATGTTGCCGCTCGAGCTGGCCGGCGCCGCGGATGCGCAGGCTCCGGCGCGGGCCATGCTCGCGCGGGTGGGCCTCGCCGAGCGGCTCCATCATTATCCCAAGCAGCTATCGGGCGGCGAGCAGCAGCGCGTGGCGATCGCGCGTGCGTTCGTGACCCACCCCAAGCTCCTGTTCGCGGATGAGCCGACCGGCAATCTCGACACGGCGACCGGAGGACAGGTGATCGATCTCCTGTTCGCGTTGAACCGCGAAAGCGGCACGACCTTGTTGCTCGTGACCCACGACGAGGCGATCACCGGGCGCTGCGATCGCGTGCTGCGCCTTGCCGCCGGACGCCTTGAAGGCAGCGCGTGACCAGTCACGAGTCACGAGCCGCGAGTCACAGATTTCGAGCATGAACCTCCTGCGAGAAATCCGGCTGGCGTGGAGGCTGCTCGCGCGCGACTACCGCGCCGGAGAGATCACGCTGATTGCGACGGCGATCGTCGTTGCCGTGGCGGCCGTCACCACGGTCGGCTTCTTCACCGACCGCGTGCAGCGGGTGCTCGAGCTGGAGGCCAACCGGCTGCTGGGAGCGGATCTGGTGCTCTCCGACTCCCGCCCGCTCGATCCGAATTTGCGGCGGGAAGCATCGCGCCGCGGGCTGGCGGTAGTCGAGCTCATCCGCTTTCCAAGCATGGTCGTGCTGGGCGAGCGCACGGTGCTGACTGATGTCAAGGTGGTATCCCCGGGCTACCCGCTGCGCGGCGAACTGCGCATCGCCGAACGCCTGTTCGGTCCCGATCGCGTTGCCGGAACGATCCCCGGGCCCGGGACCGTGTGGGTGGACGAGAGGCTCCATACGTCGCTCGATCTTCCAGCGCAGGCGAGAATCGGGCTGGGCAACAGCAGGCTCACGGTCACCGGCGTGGTTACCCACGAGCCGGGTGTGGAGCTGGGATTCCTGAGCGGTGCGCCGCGCCTCGTGCTGAACGCCGAGGACCTCGCGGCAACGGGCCTGGTGCAACCCGGCAGCCGCGTCCGCTACCGGCTGCACCTTGCGGGAGAAAGCGGCGCGGTGGACGCGTACCGCGCCTGGGCACAGTCCCGGCTGCGGCCGGGCACGCGCATCGAAGGCGTGCGCGACGCGCGGCCCGAGGTGCGCTCCGCGCTCGAGCGTGCCGAGAAGTATCTCAACCTGGCGGCGTTGACGAGCGTGCTGCTCGCCGCGGTGGCGATTGCGCTCACCGCGCGGCGCTACCTGCAGCGCCATCTCGACGGCTGCGCCATGATGCGGTGCCTCGGCGCGAGCCAGGGGCTGATCATCCGGCTCCATGTCGCGCATTTCACGGTGCTGGGCGGGCTCGCCGCGGCGGCTGGAATCGCGATCGGGGCGTGCACGCAGGCAGTGCTGGTCGCCTGGCTCGGCCAAGTGGTCGCGGTGACGCTGCCCACAGTGAGTCTGCTCCCGGCGATTCACGGCGCCGTCGTGGGGTGGCTGCTGCTGCTGGGCTTCGCGTTGCCGCCGCTCATGAGCCTTGCGCAGGTACCGACGCTGCGCGTGCTCCGGCGTGAGCTGGGCGTGCCCAGGAACCAGGGGCTGCTTGCCTACGCGCTCGGCGTCGGCGTCATCGCGGTGATGATCCTCTGGCGGGCGCAGGAACTGCGGCTCGGCCTGACGGTGCTCGGCTGGTTCATCGCGGCCATGGCGTGCGCGTGCGCACTGACCTGGGTGCTGCTGCGCGCGGCAGGGACGCTGCGCGCGCACGGTGTCTCGTGGCGATTCGGCGTGGCGAACCTGCGACGCCGGACGCTCGGCACCATTCTCCAGGTGGTAGCGCTCGCGCTCGGGATCATGGCGCTGCTGACGCTCACGCTCGTTCGCGCCGATCTGCTGCGCACCTGGCGCGAGAGTTTGCCGCGGGACGCCCCCAACCGCTTCATCATCAATATTCAGCCGGATCAGGTCGCGGCCATCGGCCGCTTCTTCTCGGAGCGCGGGATGGCAGTGCCCGAACTCTTTCCCATGGTGCGCGGGCGGCTCGTCGAGATCAGTGGGCGCAAGGTCACTGCCGACGACTATGCCGACGAGCGGGCGCGGCGCCTCATCACGCGGGAATTCAACTTGTCGTGGGCGACTCGGCCGCAGGCGGACAATCGAGTCGTTGCGGGCCGGTGGTGGGACCGTGCCGGCGAGCGCGCCGACCAGTTGTCGGTCGAGCGGGGTCTCGCTGACGCGCTCGGCATCGCCCTGGGCGATGCGCTGACATTCGATATGGCGGGAGCCACGGTCACCGCCCTGGTGACGAGCCTGCGCACGGTGGACTGGGACAGCTTCAACGTGAACTTCTTTGTATTGGCTCCGCCCGGACTGCTGGAAGGATATCCCGCGAGCTACGTGACCAGCTTTCACCTGGCGGGCGGGCGGGTCGAAGTGCTCAACGCGCTGGTGAAGGCCTTTCCCAACATCGTCCTCATCGACGTCGCCCAGGTGCTCTCGCAGGTGCAGCGGATGTTGGACCAGGCCGCGCGCGCGGTGCAGTTCGTGTTCCTGTTCACGCTCGTCGCCGGCCTGGTAGTGCTGTATGCCGCCGTTGCCAGCACCCAGGACGAGCGGCTCTACCAGGCGACCATCATGCGCACGCTGGGAGCGAGCCGCGTGCAGATCCGCCGCGCCCATCTTGCCGAATTCGGTCTGACGGGCGCGGCGGCCGGATTCGTGGGAGCGGCGGGCGCGAGCGGCCTTGCGTACTTCATCGCGCACCGTTTCCTGCACCTCGCCTATGCACCCGATCCGTCGGTGTGGCTGATCGGAATCGGCGGTGGCGCGCTGGGGGTGGCCGCGGCCGGCTACCTCGGCACGCGGCAGGTGCTGGCGGCGCCGCCGCTGAAGTTGCTGCGCGCCATTGGCTGATATAATTCGCACGCGATGCCTGACATCTTGTGGCTCGTTCTCGCGCTCGCCGTCCTCGCCGTACTGATAGGGGTGATCGTGAGGCTGGCAGGCCGGGCTACCGGGGCGAGGGGACTGCCCGAGGATTTCGCCCGCGTGCTCGAGGACCGGCACCGGGCGATGTTGACCGACCTTCACGGCGGGCTCGCCCAGCAGTCCGACCGCCTGAATACCCGACTCTCCGAGGAGCTCAACCAGACCCGGGAAACCCTGCACCGGCTCCAGCTCTCACTCGCTGCCAGCCTGGGCGAATCCACGGACAAGCTCAACGCCAGGATCGACCAGCGCCTCGAGCAGATTTCCGGAAGAGTCAATGAGCGTCTCGAGGAGGGCTTCAAGAAGACCAACGAGACCTTCGTCAACGTGATGCAACGCCTCGCCACCATCGACGAGGCGCAGAAGAAGATCGACACGCTCACCGGCAGCGTGGTGAGCCTGCAGGAGCTCCTCGGCGACAAGCGTTCGCGCGGCGCCTTCGGCGAGGTGCAGCTCGAGGCGCTCGTGCGCAACGTGCTGCCGAACCAGGCCTTCGAGACGCAATACACGCTCTCGAACGGCATGCGGGTGGATTGCGTGCTGAAGTTGCCCGCGCCGACGGGCCTGGTGTGCGTGGACTCGAAGTTTCCCCTCGAGAATTACCGGCTGATGCTCGACTCGAAGGCCAACGAGGCCGACCGGGCGATCGCGCAGAAGGCGTTTCGCACGGACGTGAAAAAGCACGTGGATGCGATCGCGTCGAAATACATCATCGACAACGAGACCTCGGACGGCGCGGTGATGTTCGTGCCGGCGGAGGCGGTATTCGCCGAGATCCACGCCTACCATGCCGAAGTGGTGGACTACGCGATCGGAAAGCGGGTGTGGATCGTGTCGCCGACCACGCTGATGGCAGTGCTCAACACGGCGCGCGCCGTGCTGAAGGACGTGGAGACGCGCAAGCAGATCCACGTCATCAGGGAGGCGCTCGCGCGCCTGGCCGTGGAATTCGGCCGGTTCGACGACCGCTTGAGGAAACTCGCCGACCACATTCGCCAGGCGCATGAGGACGCGGAGAGGATCCAGATCACCGGCGGCAAGATCACGCAGCAGTTCCAGCGTATCGAATCTGCGGAGCTCGAGGCGCCCGAGGTAGCGAAGCTCAAGGTGGTCGAATAGTCCATGTGGTTCAGCACCTGGCGCCGCGAGAGGATCCTCAGGCGGTCGGCGCTCGACGAGTGCGCGTGGCGCGCGGTGATCGACCGCTATCCGTTCACCCGCACGCTGTCAGGGGAAGAGCAAATCCGCCTGCGCGAGCAGACAGTCCTGTTCCTGCACGAGAAATCGATCGTCGGCGCGGGCGGACTGGTAGTGCGTGACGAAATGCGCATGTGCATCGCGGCGCAGGCCTGTATGCTCATACTCAATCTCGATCTCGACTACTACCGCGGGTGGGTCGAGGTGATCGTGTATCCGGACGAATTCGTCGCCGAGTACGACACCGTGGACGAGGACGGCATTGCGCACCACGTCGAGGCGCCGATGACCGGGGAATCCTGGCTCGAAGGCCCGCTGATTCTGTCCTGGGCCGACGCCGAGCTGCGCAGCGGCAATCCCGGCTACAACGTGGTGATCCACGAGTTCGCACACAAGATCGACATGCTGAACGGCGCGGCCAACGGTTTTCCGCCGCTGCATGCCGGGATGGACCGGGCAGCGTGGTCACGTGCCTTCGGCGCGGCGTTCAAGAATTTCCGCGGCCGCGTGGCGCGCGGCGAGCCGACCGCGATCGACCCCTACGCCGCCGAGCACCCCGCCGAATTCTTCGCCGTGCTGAGCGAGGCGTTCATCGAGACGCCCGCCGCCGTGCGCGCCGAGTACGGGGAGGTCTACCGCCAGCTTGCCGAGTTCTATCGCCAGGACCCGGTTGAGCGCGTCGAGACGTGATGTTCCTGCATTCCTCGCTCGCCAGCCCCAAGTCCAAGTACCTGCTGTACGCCAGCTTTGGACTGCTGCTCGCCGTGTTGACCGCGCTGATCGCCCTCGGTATCGCGCGCATTGAATCGTTCAACCAGCAGATCCAGACGCTGACCGGGGCGCAGGGCCGCAAGATCGGCACCGTGTCCGAGCTCTTTCTCAGCAATGGCCAGCGCTCGGCGCTGATCGACCGTTTGTTCGTGGCGGAAGCGGGTGAGGCGCGCAAGACCGTCCACGAGCAGTATTTGCGCGCGATGCAGGCCTATGCGCGCGCGGTGGAGAAGCTGGGCGCGCTGGAAGTGGATCCAACCGAGCGCAACGCGCGCGACGAGGCGCTCGCTGCCGCAGCCCGCGCCCGCGCGATCGGCGAGGACATCGTCGGGCTGCTCATGAAGGCGGAGATCGCGCGGGCCTCCGAGCTCAATCTCACGCAGGCAGTGCTGGAGGACAGCCGGCTGCAGGAAACGCTCTACCTGATGCTCGAGGCCAATCACGCCCGGACCTCGGAAACGATTGCGGCGGCGAACCAGGGCATGCGCAACGGATTCCTGCTGATCGGCGCCGGCGGGATCCTGGCGCTGCTGGCGGGCATCGTGATCGCAATCCTGGTGATCCGCATCGTCGCCGCGACGGAGGCGACGCTCGAGCACGAGAAGGAGCTCGCGGAGGTGACCCTGCATTCGATCGTGGACGGCGTCATCACCACGGACGCCGAGGGGCACGTCGAGTATCTGAATCCGGTGGCCGAGCAGTACCTCGGCTGGACCAGCGTCGAGGCTATCGGAAGACCGCTGTCCGAGGTCTACCGCGTGCTCGACGAGCGCAGCGGCAAGCCGATCGATCCGCTGCCCGTGACCCAGGCGGCGGGAGTCGCGAGCGAGACCGAATTGGTGGCGGTGCGGCTCGTGGACCGCAGCGGGCGCGAGTGCCCGGTGCGCTACTCGCACGCGCCGATCCTGGGCCGTGATGGCACAGTGCACGGGAAGATCGTGGTGTTCCACGACGTGAGCCAGCTCCGCGCCATGTCGCAGCAGCTGCTGTGGCAGGCGAGCCACGACGCGCTGACCGGCCTCGTCAACCGCCGCGAGTTCGAGCGGCGCCTGACCGAGCTGATCGAGACCGCCGGGACGCAGCGGCGCGAGCACGCGCTTCTGTTCATGGACCTGGATAATTTCAAGGCGGTCAACGACACCTGTGGTCACAGCGCCGGCGACGAGCTGCTGCGCCAGCTGACCGCGATCATGCTCACCCGCATGCGCGGCAGTGACACGCTGGCGCGCCTCGGCGGCGATGAGTTCGGCGCGCTGCTCGAAGCCTGCCCGGTGGACCAGGCGCTGCGCATCGCCAATGGGCTGCGCGAGACGGTGCGCGAGTTTCGATTTGTGTGGGAGGGCAAGACTTTCAGCATCGGCGTGAGCGTCGGCCTCGTGCCCATCGACGCGTCGAGCGGCGACGTGAATCAGGTGCTTGCGGCCGCCGATGCCTGCTGCTACGACGCCAAGAACCGGGGGCGCGACCGCGTGCAGGTGTATCGCCCGGAGGAACCCAGTCGCAGCGGGCGGCGCGAGGAGCTGCAGCTCGTGTCGCAGATCAACCGCGCGTTCGAGCTGGGCCAGTTCCGGCTCTTCCGCCAGCGCATCGACCGGCTCGACGCGACGCCGCGCCTCGAGCGCAACTACGAGATCCTCGTGCGCATGGTGGACCACGCCGGCAACCTGGTGCCGGCGACCGGCTTCATGCCCGCGGCGGAGCGCTACAACCTGCTGACCTCGATCGAGCGCTGGGTCGTGAGCTCGCTCGTGGAGTTCCTGTACCGGCAGTGGACGGCCGGCGCGATCCCCCACGACCTCCACGGCAGCGGCGAGCGCGGCTTTTACTCGGTCAACATCTCGGGCGCGAGCATCAACGACAAGAGCTTCCCGGATTTCCTGCGAAATCTCCTGACCCGCTACCAGCTGCCGAGCGGGCTTCTGTGCTTCGAGATCACGGAGACGACCGCGATCTCCAACCTGTCCAAAGCCGCGGAGCTGATGCACGAGCTGAAGGGCATGGGCTGCCGCTTCGCGCTCGACGATTTCGGCACCGGCATGTCCTCGTTCGCCTACCTCAAGTACCTGCCGGTCGATTTCCTCAAGATCGCGGGCGTGTTCATCAAGGACATGGTGACCGACCCGATGGACTACGCCATCGTCGATTCGGTCAATCGCATCGGCCACATCCTGGGCATGCGCACGGTGGCCGAGTCGGTGGAGGACGCCGCCACGCTCTCGCGCATCACCGAGCTCGGGCTCGACTATGCCCAGGGCTATTTCGTCGCCGAGCCCGAGGCGCTGGGCGACGAGCCGGCGCAGCAGCAGACTGCGCTCTTCGCCTGAGCGCAATCGGATGAGACGGCGCTATCTCCTCGCGGCGGACATCGGCGGCACCAAGGCGGCGCTTGCGCTGGCGAGCGCCGGGGGCGCCAAGCCGGCGATTGTCGCGGAGCGCGTCTATGCATGCCACGAATTCGACGGCGTGCAGCCGATACTTGCGGATTTCCTCCAGCAACCGCCTGTGGCGGGGCACCGCGGGGCGATCGCCGCCGCCTGTTTTTCAGTGGCGGGACCGGTTGCGGGAAACAGTACGACGCTTACCAACCTGGGCTGGAAGATCAACGGCAACGCGCTTGCCGCCGACCTCCGGCTGCCGGAACTGCGCCTGGTGAATGATTTTGCGGCCGCGGGGCTGGGCATCAACCGGCTCACGGCGAACGAGCTCGAAACCTTGCAGGCGGGAAGCCCGGTCGCGCGCGGGTCCCGGCTCGTCATCGGCGCCGGAACCGGTCTCGGAGTCGGGCTGCTGACCTGGCAGGACGACGGCTATGCCGTGCACTCCTCGGAAGCGGGGCATGCGGATTTCGCCCCGGTGGACGAGCTCCAGGACAAGCTGCTCGCGCACCTGCGGCGCACCTACGGCCGCGTCTCATACGAGCGGGTGATCTCCGGGCCGGGACTGATGCGCATCTTCAGTTTCCTGCAGGAAACCGGCGCGGGGGTGCCTTCGAAGCAGTTGCGTGACGCGGACAAGACCCGGAAGGACACGGCGGAGCTGATCGCGGAGTTTGCCCTGGCCAAGCTCGATCCGCTGGCCGTGCGCGCGCTCGATCTCTTCGTCGCGGCCTATGGCGCGTTTGCCGGGAACCTGGCGCTCGCGATGCTGGCGCACGGCGGCGTCTACATTGCGGGGGGGATCGCCCCCAAGATCGCCCCCAAGCTCAAGGAGGGCGCATTCATGCGCGCCTTCAACAGCAAGGGCCGCTTCAGCGAGCTGCTGGAGACGATGCCGGTGCACGTGGTGATGAACCCGCTCGTCGGGCTCTACGGCGCGCTGCTGGAGGCGGCGCGGCTATGCGGCGGCAAGTCAGCCTGAAGGCAGTCCGCGGGCTTCGAACGCGCGCAGTTCGTCCTCGGTATTGATGTTGCTGAATGCGTCGGGATTGTCGTCGAATGGCACCTCGACGACTTTCAGCTTCGCGTACCACGCATCGATCTTCCGGCCTCCGGCGGCCAGGAAGTCCGTGAGGCCCGGCAGCACCCGTTTGCGGCACAGGCAGAAGACGGGATGCGGCTGCTCCCCGGTCTTGGCGACGGCGATCTCCGCCTGCTCGCGCTCGAGCGCCGCGCGCAGCCGCGCCACGAGGTCGCGCGGCAGGAAGGGTGAATCGCAGGGCACGGTCGCAACGAGCGCGTGCGCGGCCTCCGTCAGCCCGCGGTGCAATCCGGCGAGCGGGCCGGCGTAGCCCTGGATCGCGTCCGGAATCAAGCGGTGACCGAAAGCGGCGTAGCGCTCGAGGTTCTGGTTCGCATTGACGAGAACCTCGTCCACTTGCGGGGCGAAGCGCTCCATCACCCACGTAACCATGGGTTTGCCGCGGAGCGGCTGCAGGCCCTTGTCGACGCCGCCCATGCGGCGTCCCTGGCCACCAGCCAAAATCACGCCCGTGATTTTGGCTGTTTCGAGTTTCGGGTTACGGGTTTCGAGTTCAGGAACCATTCTGACGAGCAGCGCGCGACTCGCAACTCGAAACTGAAAACTGGAAACGGCAGGTCATGCCAGCATGGTGGGCATGACGGTCTTGACGAAGCGGTGCTTGCCGGTGAATAGCAGGTAGTGCTTGGTCACTGCGCGCCCGATCATGGTGATGCCGACCCGGCTCGCGATACTATGGCCCATCTCGGTCAGGCCCGAGCGCGATACCAGGAAGGGTATTCGCATCTGGGCGGCCTTGATCACCATTTCCGAGGTGAGCCGCCCGGTGGTGTAGAAGATCTTGTCCGAGCCGTCCACGCGGTCGAGCCACATTTCCCCGGCAATGGCGTCCACCGCGTTGTGGCGCCCGACGTCCTCGACGAAGGTGAGAATATTCGCGCCGTGGGCGAGGGCGCAGCCATGCACCGCGCCCGCGCTCTTGTAAATCGTCTCGCGGTGCCGCACGGCGTCGAGCAGGCCGTACAGCGTCTCCTCCGTGAGCGTCACGTCGTCACGCAGCTCGATGGAGTCGATTTCCTCCATCAGGTCGCCGAACACGGTGCCCTGGCCGCAGCCGGTGGTGACGGTGCGCTTCTTCAGGCGCTCCCGCAACCCCTTCACGCCCTTGCGGGTCGTGACCGCAACCGAATCCGTCTCCCAGTCCACCTGCACCGCGGCGATTTCCTCGATCGAGCCCACCAGGCGTTGATTGCGGAGGTAGCCGATGGTCAGCGCCTCGGGCGCCTGCCCGAGCGTCATCAGCGTGACGATCTCGCGCCGGTCGAGGTAGAGCGTGAGCGGGTGCTCCCCGGCGATCGGCGTCGGCAATCGTTCGCCGCGCTCGTTGACGGCTTCCACCTCGAACGTCAACGGCCGGCCGGCGTTGGTCAATTTCGGTCGGTAATGGGTGTTCATTCGTCGTAACGCGTTGAACGGCGCGTGGTGTGTGTCCGTTCCAACGCAGTTACCCGCCTATGTAGGACATCTCGATCTTCGGCAGCCGCGCGGACTGGCTGGTGCGGATCTCGGAATAGCGGTCGGCGCGTTTCGACCAGATCCCGGAGGCGGCCATCCGCAGGGCCTCGTCGGAGGCGCCGCCGCGGAGGAGCGCGCGCAAATCATGACCGATCGTGGCGAAGAGGCAGGTGTAGAGCTTGCCCTCGGTGGAAAGACGCAGGCGCGTGCAGGTGCGGCAGAAAGCCTGGGTGACGGAAGCTATGACGCCGATCTCGCCGCTGCCGTCCCGGTAGCGCCATCGTTCCGCCACTTCGCCCGGGTAGTTGGGGTCGACGGGCTCAAGCGGCATTTCGCGTCCGATAAGATCGATGATCTCGCGCGCGGTCACGACGTCGTTCATGCGCCAGCCGTTGGTATGCCCCACGTCCATGTACTCGATGAAGCGCAGGATGTGGCCGGTGCCGCGGAAAAAGCGCGCCATGGGCAGGATGCTGTCGTCGTTCTCGCCGCGCTTGACGACCATGTTGACCTTGACTGGGGTGAGTCCCGCCGCCGCCGCCGCTTCGATACCCTCCAGAACCCGCGCGACCGGAAAATCCACGTCGTTCAGGCGGCGGAACACCGCGTCGTCCAGGGAATCGAGGCTCACCGTTATGCGCCGCAATCCGGCGGCCTTGAGCGCGGATGCCTTGCGCTGGAGCGAGGAGCCGTTGGTCGTGAGCGTGAGATCGAGTCCGGGGATGCCGGCGAGCAGCTCGACCAACTGCTCGATATTGCGCCGGATGAGCGGCTCACCGCCGGTCAGGCGGATCTTTTCCACGCCGAGCCCATGGAAGATGCGCGCGAGCCGGGCGATTTCCTCGAACGTCAGAATCTCGCGGCGCTCGAGGAACGCATAATCCTTGCCGAACACCTCCTTCGGCATGCAATAGACGCAGCGAAAATTGCAGCGATCGGTGACCGAGATGCGCAGGTCGCGCAGCGCCCGTCCCAGCCGGTCGTGCACGGCGGGGGAAACGGGAGCGCTCACGGGTCCGGACATGGGATGATTGCCCGCCGGGAGGAGTTCGGCGGTGCATCGATTATGACAAAAGAGGCGGCTCCGAAGCAAGGAAAACACTGTTGGGAAATCAAGTATTTGGAAGCGTTTCCGGTTGCGCGGGGGATGCGGTTGGCGCAGAATGACGCCGTGCCTGAAAACACCGGCCCGAGCCCGTTTGCGCCCTATACCATCGCCGTCATCATGGAACGGGTTCGGCTGGCAGACCGCTGGGCAACGGAACGCTGGGAAGCCAAGGGGGTCGTACGAGATGAATCGCCGGCCGGCAGCGGCGAGCGAGTCATCGTCAAGGACGAGCGCGCCACCCAGGTTCTGTTTCCGGGATTCGTACTCAAGTTGCGTCCCGACGAGGCCGAAGGCTATATCTACAACATCACCTCGCCGCGGCCCAAGGTATTCATCATGTGGCGCATGCGCGACGACATGGCGCGGCCGGAATCGCTCACCGTCAGCTACCACGAGGGCGCACGTTGGATGGACGCTGAAGCCTGCGTGGACGGCGTTCCGCTCCCGCCTGATCTGTTGCAGTGGATCGGGGAATTTGCCGCCGAGCACTACCGGCCGGAGCCGAAGAAGAAGGTGCGTTACGCCAGCAGCAAGGACAAGGGCGTGGCGTCGCGCCGGGGAGGGATGACGTGACGCGCAAGCCCGACGAAACGACGGCCGGGAACGACGACGAGGCGTTTCTCTCGCGCTGGTCGCGGAAGAAGCGGGAAGCGCAGCCGCCGCTGCCGCCGGTCGCGGAAAAGTCGCTGGATCCCAAGGCGCCGGCCCCGGAGCTGCCGCCGGTCGATAAGCTCTCGATCGAATCGGATTTCCGCGCTTTCTTCCATCCGAAAGTCGGCGAGGACGTGCGGCGCGCCGCATTGAAGAAGCTCTTCAGCGACCCGCATTTTAATCTCATGGACGGACTCGACGTCTACATCGACGATTACAGCAAGAGCGAGCCTATCCCGGCGGCGATGCTGGCGGGCCTCAGGCAGGCGCAAAATATTCTTGCGTGGGCGAAAGAGGACGAAGAAAAGCGCGCGCAGGAGCGGTCGTTGCCGGAAACGCAGGCGCGGGCGCTCGAGCCGCCGGCGGCGCAATCTCCATCCGGTGCAAGTCTCGAGCCGAGCCGGCCGGATGCGGCATCCGCACCGACCGAAGACGCAGGCACGCGCGCCAAGTCGTAGTACCGCTGCGTCGCGCTGTTCGCTGCATTTCGGCGCCTCGAATATTCACTCGCGAACCTGAAGCGGCGCGAGCGGGGGAACATGGCCAAAGACAAGCTCATCTGCAACTGCAACCGCACCATGCCGCTCGACGCCAAGGCGCTGGCGGGGGCGCTCAAGCTCGATGCCGCACCCAACCTGGCGAGCGAGCTGTGCCGGCGCCACGTGTCCAGATTCGAGACGGCGGTCAAGAACGGCGCCGACCTGGTCGTTGCCTGCACGCAGGAGGCGCCGCTGTTCAGCGAACTGCACGCGGAGCTGAAGGGCACCGGCAGCCTGAAGTTCGTCAACATCCGCGAAACGGCAGGCTGGTCGGCTGACGCTCGGTCCGCCACGCCCAAGATTGCGGCACTGCTCGCGCTCGCCGATGTGTCCGAGCCCGAGCCGGTGGCGGCAGTGTCCTACAAGTCCGAGGGACGGCTCCTCATCATCGGTCCGGGGGAAGCGGCGCTCTCGTGGGCCGAGCGGTTGTCAGACCAATATGCAGTGAACGTGCTGGTGGCGGGGGAGGGCGGGGGCTTCGAGATGCCGGCGGACCGGCGCTATCCGGTGTTCTCGGGCAGGCCGCGCGCGGTTAGAGGGTACCTGGGCGCGTTCGAAGTCGAATGGGAGCAGGCCAACCCGATCGACCTCGAGACCTGCACCCGCTGCAATGCCTGCATACGCGTATGTCCCGAGAAGGCCATCGACTATTCGTACCAGATCGATCTCGAGAAGTGCAAGGCGCACCGGCAGTGCGTCAAGGCCTGCGGGGAGATCCGGGCGATCGACTTCGATCGGCAGGAGACGCGGCGCAGTGACACATTCGACATGGTCCTCGACCTGTCGCGCGAGCCGCTCATCAGATTGGCGCAACCACCGCAAGGCTATTTTGCGCCGCGTAATGACCCGCTCGAGCAGGCGCTGGCAGCGAACCAGCTTTCCCGAATGGTGGGGGAGTTCGAAAAGCCGCGTTTCTTTCTCTACAAGGAGAGCATCTGCGCCCATGGCCGCTCGGGAATCACCGGCTGCTCTCGGTGCATCGACGTGTGCTCGACGCGGGCGATTACGAGCGAAATCGACGATAACCGAGTCGCGGTCGAGCCGCACCTGTGCATGGGCTGCGGCGGTTGCGCCACGGTCTGCCCATCGGGCGCGATGAGTTACGCGTACCCGCGCGTTGCGGACATCGGGATCAGGGTCAAGACCGTGCTGCAAACCTACCGCGAGGCCGGCGGACGCGACGCAGTGCTGCTGTTTCACAATGCGGCGGACGGTCGCGAGCTCGTTGCACGGCTCGGCCGGCGGGGCCGCGGCCTTCCCGCGAACGTCATACCGCTCGAAGTGTTTCATATTGCCTCCCTCGGACTGGATGTCGTGCTGGGCTCCATCGCGTTGGGCGCAACGCGGTGTCTCATCCTGGCGGCGGGAGCGGAACCGCGGGACTACCTGACGGCGTTGCGCGACCAGCTCGGATTTGGCCAGGAGATTCTGTCGGGGCTCGGTTTCGGCGACGGGCACCTGCGCCTCATTGATGCGAAGGACGCCAGCGCGCTGGAGCAGGCGGTGTGGAATCTCAATCCGGCGCGCGGCATGGCGCCCGCAGCCTTCAATCTGTCCAACGAGAAGCGCGCCACGCTTGACTTCGTATTCGACCACTTCCTGAAGCACGCGCCGGCACCAAAGGACGAGGTGACGCTTTCAACGGGCGCGTCGTACGGGCGCGTCCTGGTCAACCAGCAGACATGCACCCTGTGCATGGCCTGCGTGGGCGCCTGCCCGGAGGCGGCGCTGCTCGACTCCAAGGAGGCCCCCCAGCTCAAGTTCATCGAGCGCAACTGCGTGCAGTGCGGCCTGTGTGAGAAGACCTGCCCTGAGGACGCCATCAGCCTCGCGCCGCGCCTGCTGCTCGCCAAGGCAGCGCAATCGGCCGTCGTGCTGAACGCGGCGGAGCCGTATCTGTGCGTGCGCTGCGGCAAGCCATTTGCAACGCGGCAGATGATCGAGAACATGACCGGGCGTCTGAGCGCGCATTCGATGTTCGCCGCGGCCGGTGCGCTGCGCAGATTGCAGATGTGCGCGGATTGCCGGGTGACCGACATGTTCGAGAACCAAGGTGACGCGAGCATCTTCGACTACCGCGGCGGGCGAGATGGCGCGCCATGAGCATGGGCAACGACTGGCAGGAGCGGAAATCCCCGTCGCAGGAAGACGCCGCGCGGGCCAATCTCTACGCCGTAATCGGGCGCCTGTTCATCGATGCGCCCGATTCGATATTGCTCGCCGAGTTGTGCCGGGCGGAGGCGGAACCCGGAGAGCATGACGCACCACTCGATCGCGCCTGGCAGGCGCTGCGGGAGGGCTGCGGAAGCGCCTATCCGGTTGTACTCAAGCAGGAGTACGACACCCTGTTTGTCGGCGTCGGAAAATCGGAGGTCACTCCGTATACCTCTCACTACATCGCGCGTAATTCACCGGATCGACACTTGGTGCGGTTACGCGAGCAACTGGAACAACTCGGACTTGCCCGCCGCAACGCAGCATTCCAGGTCGAGGATCACATATCTGGCATCTGCGACGTAATGCGATTCCTCATTGAGGATGGCCGCCCGTTGTCTGAGCAGCGTCTGTTTTACAACGATTTTGTGCAGGCAGGCGTGACCCCGTTCTGCAAGGCGGTGCAGCGCGCGACCTCCGCAGCGTTCTATCGCCGTGTTGCGGAATTTACGCTTGCCTTTCTCGATGTCGAGCGGCAGGCCTTTGAAATGCATGCGGAGGACTTGTGAGCGATCGATGAGAATTATTCTTGATAACCTACAGTGCAGACTAATGAGAATGGTTCTCATAATTGGAAAGGGTCGATTTGTGATTGATTTGGCAATTGCCCGAGTGTAAATTGATTCGCCAAGAACAACCCATTTGAAGTGTCTAGGCAAGGAGGGTGTGATGAAGAGTTCGGATCGCAGACTTTCCCGCCGTAATTTCCTGTTGGCTGCCGGTGCCGGGGGCGTAGCGGCCGCCGCGGTCGTCGCCGGCAAGAGTTCGCAGGGTCAGCCCAAAAAGGCCGAGGTCGTTAGCGGATCGAAGGGCTATCACGTCACGGAACACATCCGCAAGTACTACGACACCACCAAAGTCTGAGGAGAGCGCCATGTTGCTCACGAGAAAATCCGCCAGCGTTTCCTCGAGCTCGAGCCGTCTTGCCCGCAATGTCGCGGGCATGCTCGGCCGAACCATCGACCGGCGCACGTTCCTGAAGCGATCGGGCGTCACGCTCGGCGCCGGCGCGGTCGCAACGCAGCTGCCGTTCAGCATCCTGGAAAAGGCGGAGGCGGCGCAGGGCGCCGGCGGCAGAATCGAGGTCAAGCGCACGATCTGCACGCACTGCTCCGTCGGTTGCTCGATCGACGCCGTGGTGCAGAACGGGGTGTGGATCCGGCAGGAGCCGGTGTTCGATTCGCCGATCAATCTCGGCGCGCACTGCGCCAAGGGCGCTTCGATCCGCGAGCATGGCGTGACGCACGATTCGCACCGCTTGAAGACCCCGATGAAGCTCGTCGGCGGCAAATGGCAGAAGGTTTCGTGGGACCAGGCGCTCAAGGAAGTGAGCGACAAGCTGCTCGCGATCAGGAAGGAGAGTGGACCTGACGCGACGTTCTGGATCGGTTCCTCCAAGCACAGCAACGAACAGTCCTACCTGTTCCGCAAGTTCGTGTCCATGTTCGGCACCAACAACATGGACCATCAGGCGCGCATCTGCCACTCGACGACGGTCGCCGGCGTGGCGAACACCTGGGGCTACGGCGCGATGACCAACTCCTACAACGACGAGCAGAATTCCAAGTGCATTCTGTTCTTCGGCAGCAACGCGGCGGAAGCGCATCCTGTTTCCATGCTGCATACGCTGCATGCCAAGGAGAACGGCGCCAAGGTGATCGTGGTCGATCCGCGTTTCACCCGCACCGCTGCGAGGGCGGATACGTACTATCGGATCCGCTCGGGCACGGACGTCGCGTTCCTGTGGGGCATGCTCCATCACATCTTCAAGAACGGCTGGGAGGACAAGAACTACATCAAGGCCCGCGTCTACGGCATGGACAAGGTCCAGCAAGAGGTCGCGAAGTGGACGCCGGAGGAAGTCGAGAGGGTCACCGGCATGAAGGAAGCCGAGGTGCGCGACGTCGCCGAAAAGATGGCGAAGAACAAGCCCAGCACCATCGTCTGGGCGATGGGCCAGACGCAGCACACGAACGGCAATGCGATCGTGCGCGCCTCGTGCATCCTTCAGCTCGCACTGGGCAACGTCGGCACGTCGGGCGGCGGCTGCAACATCTATCGCGGCCACGACAACGTGCAGGGCGCGACTGATATCGGCCCCAACCCCGATTCATTGCCCGGCTACTATGGCATCGCCCCGGGCTCCTGGGCCCACTTCGCGCGGGTATGGGGCGTCGACCTCGGATGGCTCAAGAAGCAATTCGCATCCGAGGCCATGATGACCAAGCCGGGCATCACCGTGTCGCGCTGGCAGGACGCGGTGATGGAGAAGAACGAGAACATCGACCAGGACTCGAACCTGCGCGCCGTGATCTTCTGGGGCCATGCGCCCAACAGCCAGAACCGCGGCAAGGAGATGGTCGAAGCGATGAAGAAGCTCGACCTGCTGGTGGTGATTGACCCGTATCCGTCGGCGACGGCGGCGATGGCGGCCATGGTGCGGCAGGACGGCGTCTACCTGCTGCCGGCGGCGACGCAGATGGAAACTGACGGATCGGCGACCTCCTCCAACCGGTCGGTCCAATGGCGCGAAAAGGTGATCGACCCGCTGTTCGATTCGCGCACCGACCAGATGATCATGTACCAGCTCGCCGAGAAGTT